>JAXGTH010000013.1:0-33226 GCA_040775045.1 Bacteroidales bacterium | reverse complement strand
AGTTTCTCCTGACCGGCCCGTTGGTGTGATCCATTATGAATATGAAGGCCCGGCAGCACGGATCATGGTGCAGTACAAGACCCATATGCGCATGATGTGGCCTTATTCGGAAAAGGTGCTGAAGACCCTGAAATACGGTTATCAGCCCGGCTATAATGCCATGGAAATAACAGCCCCTGAAGGAAGCATCACTACCCTGGTCGGCGCCAGCAAGCGCCCCGCCAACACTGTTGCCGCCCCGTGCATCCGCGACGAGGCAACCAAAGGGGAAGACATGGTTATCCCCTCCGATTCAATTTTCGGGGTTTGCGCAGGGCAATACTACGATCTCGGGCCCATTGACCAGCTCGATATCGTTTTTGCAGCCGGGAGCGAAAGAAGGGATTCGGTCATTGCTGCCTATATGCAAGCCCTGGCTGACCCGGAGGGGATCTACCGTGACGCTGTGGAGCATTACGATAACCTCTTCGGCGATATGCTGATGATCACCTCCCCGGACGAGAACTTCAACAAGGGTTATGCCTGGGCACTAGCAGCCACAGACCGTTTCTTCGTGGAAACGCCCGGCCTCGGGACATCCATCGTGGCCGGCTACAACGGCACCGACCGGGGCTGGGACGGCGGGCACGCCGTGAACGGGAGGCCTGGTTATGCTTGGTATTTCGGCAGGGATGCCGTTTGGAGCGCCTTTGCCATACTCGATTACGGCGACTTCGAGGGGGTGAAGGACATCCTGAGCATGTTCGTAAAGTACCAGGACCTGAACGGGAAGATCTATCATGAACTCAGCACTTCCGGTTTCGTACATTATGATGCCTCGGACGCAACCCCGCTATTCATCAGCCTGGCCGGAAGATATTTAGAGCAGAGCGGCGACACGGCATTCATACAAAGTATCAGGCCGGCCATCGAAAAGGCATACCAATACTGTTTATCGACCGATACCGATGGCGACGGCCTCATCGAGAATACCAATGTGGGGCATGGCTGGGTGGAAGGCGGCCACCTTTTCGGCTCCCATACTTCCCTCTACCTGGCCTCATGCTGGGCCGACGCACTGCTTGCCATGTCGGTAATCGACATGAATGCATCCGGTGATTACCAGACCAGGCTTACGGAGGTCATGGAGCGGATCGAAAACGATTTTTTCAATAAAGAGACAGGTTTCATGTACCAGGGCATATACCAGGACGGGAGCTTCCATACCGGAGAGTCCATCATGCCCGCCGTGGCCATGTATCTCCTCGGCCTTGATGAAAGCCTGACCAGGACGATGCTCCGGAAATATGCCGGGCACGAATACACCTCCGACTGGGGCGTGAGAATGGCATCGATATACAGCGAGCATTATCACCCCAGGGGATACCATTCAGGGGCAGTATGGCCACTTTATACCGGGTGGGTAGCCCTGGCCGAGTATAAGAACGGTCGTCCTTTGCAGGCCTTCAGCCATATTATGGGCAGCCTTAACAATTACAGGGACTTTGCCCTGGGCTATACAGAGGAAGTGCTCAATGGCGAGAAATACCTTCCCTCCGGGGTTTGCCCCCACCAGTGCTGGTCCGAAACCATGATACTTTTACCCCTGATTGAAGGGATGCTGGGGATCAGAAAGATTAATGCTTCCTATCTCTTTGAACCCGCTTTACCCTTTCATTGGGACAGTTTAAAGGCTGAAAACATCCGTATCGGGAACATCTGTTTCGACTGGGTAATGCACAGGGCTGAAGATGAGACCCGGTATGTCTTCTCCGGCGATATCGGCGAAACGCTGTTTCCTCCCTCGCATGCTATCCTGCCGGGGCTGGCATTCAGCCCGCTCTTCCCTCCCGGGACATCATTCACTGATGTACGCATGGATGGGAGAAAAATAATTTACAGGACCAACAGCCTTCCGCAGGGTGAGCAACTGGTCCTCGGGGTCAATATCATGAATGAATGCGAGATCACCGTTAAACATAGTGGAGGCATCGCCCTTATCCCACCCGTTGAAAAGCCTGCCCCGGGTGAAGTTTCGCAGGGGATCAGGATCATCGATGCCAGGTGGGATGGACAATCCTGCACCCTGGAGGTGGAAGGCGCCCCTGCCACGGCCTGTGAACTTGAATTCATCAACCATTTCGGGACCCCAAAGGCGGTGGAGGGTGCCACTTTCATTGAAGAGGGAAACAAACTTCTCCTCCGGCTGGAGTTCCCGGCCCTGAACCGCTCGTACATGGGCAGGACGGTACACATAGGTTTTTAATGGCTTTCATGAGAAGAACAATTAAAATGATACATTGCAGGGAGGCTGGCGATTAAAAAAAGCTGATCCCGCCGGCAATAAATATACCGGAGCATATATTTTCATTAATTTTAAAGCATGAAAACCATCGGCATCATCGGCGGCACCACCTGGGTATCTACACTCGACTATTACAAACTGTTAAACCAGAAGGTCAATAACGCTCTTGGAGGATATCATTCGGCAAAACTGATCCTGTATTCGATCGATTTCGATGATCTGGTACGCTTCAAGGCTCAGGGCAACGACGATGCCCTGAAGAAGATGATCCTCGACGCAGCCAACAAGCTTGATTATGCAGGCGCCGAATGCCTCATGCTCGGTGCAAATACCCTGCACATGCTGGCTGAATTCGTGCAGGAGCGGATCACCATACCACTGATCCATATCGGGGAGGAGACCGCAAAGGTGATCGCTGCGAAAAAGCTGGGCAAGGTGGGCCTGCTGGGCACCAAGGTAACCATGGAAAAGGATTTCTACCGCAACAAGCTGAGTGAATTCGGCATCACCACCATAATTCCCGGGGAAAAGGACAGGGAATACATCCACAGAACCATCTTCGAGGAATTCAGTAAGGAGATCTTCACTCAGGAGGCCAGGAATGAATATGCGAGGATCATCGACGAGCTGGTATCTGCAGGTGCCGAAGGGATCATCCTTGGATGCACCGAGATCCCCATCCTGCTGCGGCAGGAGGATTTCAGTATCCCGCTGTTCAATACCACCGGGATCCACGTCGATGCGGCCGTGAGGTTCGCCACCAGCTAAATAATCCGTTTTATTTATGAAAGACAATCTCTCCTGGATCCTGGCCATGTTCGGAACGGCAGTCGGCGCAGGTATCCTGTTCCTTCCCATCACGGCAGGACTGGCAGGCATGATCGTTTTGCTTGTCGTAATGGCAGTGAGCATCCCGACAGTTTATTTCGCGCACCGCCAGATCGGGGTGATGCTCGGCGAAGCAAGCAAAAAAGTCGATTATACAGGCGCTGTGAACGAATTCCTTGGGGTCAGGGCCGGCTACTGGATGAACATCATCTTCTTCATCACACTGTTCCTGCTGCTTATTGTTTATTCGAGCGGACTGAACGAAGACATGGGGGCATTCATGCACGACACAGGCCTCACCTCCCGGGACTTGTCACAAAGCCTTTTCCTGAGCCTGACCATCCTGGTCATACTTACCGTGATGATCCGGATCGGCGAAAAGGTCATGCTGCGGTTTATGGGAATGATCACCTCACTGCTGGTCATCATGCTCCTCGCCGTTTCGGTATACCTGATCCCCTACTGGGATGTTGCCGTGATTGGTAAAATATATGGTCCAAGGGCCTCCTCGGAGCATTTCCTGCTGCTGTTGCCCATCTTTATGCTTTCGTTCTCCTACTACCCGGCCATGTCGAGCATGGTGATCGCATTTAAGGAAAAAGGGCTCAGCGCTGCTGAAGTCCTGCACAGGAGCAGGCAGGTGGTGGCGCTCTCCCTGATCCTCCTTTTCTTTTTCATCACCTTCTTCATGCTTTCCTGTATCCTGGCCCTCGACCCTGCCGGTATGGAGGAAGCTGCGGCTAAAAATCTGTCTGTGCTTACGGTACTGGCCGAAAGTTCGGGAAGCTCACTTCTTGAATATGCGGGTCCTATCATTGGCCAGCTTGCGCTTATCACCTCATTCATTGGAACTTTCCTTGGAGCCCGTGAGAGTGCCCGGGAATTGCTCAAAGGAGCGAGGGGGCACACGGCCAGTAAGCCCCGCAGGATGTTCAGGCTCCCTGCGACCGATGATCTGATGCTGATCAGTTTTGTGCTGGTGATCTGGCTGGTGACCATCCTGCATCTGCCCATACTCGACATTCTCGGGGAACTGGTGGCCCCGCCCATCGCCTTCTTCCTCTGCATCCTGCCCATATGGATCACCTACCGTACAGAAAGACTGAAGAAATACCGCAGACCGGCGCTCATCTTCACCCTCTGCATAGGTTGCCTGATGCTGTTCTCGTATGCAGCGGGTAAGCTGGTATAATGAAGGGACTTATTTGAACCTGATCGCCCTGACAGGTGTGATGCGCGATATCAAACCCGAAGCGATCATCACCAGCAGGAAACAGAAGGCAAAGGATGCAACATTGAGGCCAAGTACCATCACCCACGAAAGCTTGATCGGAACCGTCGATACATAATAGGATTCTTCGGGAAGGGGGATCAGGCTGAAATGATACTGCAGCAGGCTCAGGCCAAGGCCAATGATATTACCGAAGAGCAGACCGATACCGATAATATATGAAGCCTTTAAAAAAAAGATCCTTTCTATGCTTTGGTCCAAAGAACCCAGGGCTTTCAGGATACCGATCATGCTGGTCTTTTCAAGGATAATGATCAGCAGGGCCGATATCATCGAAAATCCCGTGACCACGAGCATCAGCACGATGATCACCACCACGTTCATGTCCTGCAGTTCGAGCCAGCTGAAAAGCTGCTCCTCGCTTTGTTTAACCGTTTCCGATTTCAGGTGGTAGCCAATTAGCGGCTTGATCTTCTCCCCGATCTCATCCACTTTGTCAAAATTATCCACCGTCACCTCAAAGCCGCTCACCATGTCTTCGTTCCAGTTGTTGAGGCGCTGTATCTGGCGGATATCGCCATAAATATAATGTGCATCGAATTCCTGGAGTCCTGAGGAATAGATCCCTGCCACGTTGAATTTCCTGCCGCGGGGCTGTTTTTCGCCCTCTGTAACAAAATACATTCGCACATCATCGCCAACAGAAAACCCAAGCCTGGCGGCCAGGACAGAAGATATGAGGATCTCGGTTGAGCGGGCCGAATCGGTATAGCCGGGGGCCTTACCCTGCACGATCCAGCTGTTGAGGATCGTCCAGTCATAATCCCTGCCGATCCCCTTCAGGATCACCCCTTCCATCTGTTCTTCCGTTTTAATGATCCCCCCTTTTGTGGCAAAAACCTGGATGTTGGCAATCCCCTTTATGGTATCCATATAGGGATAGAACGGCTGGTCGACAAGAACCGGGGCAGATTCCAGCGACTTGTTGAAATCGTAACTCGTAATAATGATATGCGAGGCGAAACCCGTGATCTTGTTGCGGATCTCCTGCTGAAACCCCAGCAGGATGGATATCGAGAGGATCATCACCGACAGTCCCAGGGCAATACTTACAATGGCAATACGTATCGCAGGCCGGGAAATATTCTCCTTTCCCTTGCCGAGGATACGTTTTGCTATGAACAGCTCGAAATTCAAGGTCCCTGACAGTCTGAACCACAAAATTATTAATTTTAAGGCCTGTACCGCTAAACCTGCTCCAATAAACGCAAATAATAAACCATGCCGGGGTCTTCCTTACAGATTTTGATCAGCGCTTTTCTCATGCTCATAGCTCTCCCTTCCTGCCTGCAGGTGACCGGGCCTGCAGATATTTCCAATGACAGCATGTTGCGCAGCGGGGCAAGCCGGATGCAGGCCTATCTTCCCATGATTGAAGGTAAGAATGTAGGGCTGGTAGCCAATCACAGTTCAATGACGGGTGGTGTTCACCTGGCCGACACCCTCATGGCCAGCGGCATCGATATTATCAAGGTATTCGCTCCTGAACACGGTTTCCGCGGCATGGCAGGTGCCGGTGAAGCGCTCGACAACGGCCATGACCCTGCCACCGGCATCCCGGTAATCTCCCTTTACGGAGAAAAAAAGAAACCATCGAAAGAAGACCTCCGCGACATCGACATTTTGCTGTTCGACATACAGGATGTAGGCGTAAGGTTCTATACCTATATCTCCACCCTGACCTATGTGATGGAAGCAGCGGCCCAGAGCGGTATTCCGCTGGTCGTTCTCGACCGGCCCAACCCCAATGGATTTTATATCGACGGCCCGGTCATGGAACCGGAATATGTGTCGTTTGTTGGTCTGCACCCTGTGCCGATAGTCTATGGCATGACCATCGGTGAGTATGCACTCATGGTCAACGGAGAAGGATGGCTTCCCGGCGGGATCCAATGTGAGTTAAGCGTTATAAGGATGACAGGATACAACAGGGATGAATTGTACAGGCTGCAGGTAAAGCCATCACCCAACCTGCCCGGCTGGGAGGCTGTGTACCTTTATCCTTCCCTCTGCCTCTTCGAAGGGACGGTGGTCAGCGTGGGCAGGGGTACCGACTTTCCTTTCACTGTCTACGGCCATCCGGGGCTGCATAGCGGAAACTTTGTCTTCACGCCCCGATCTATGCCCTGGGCCATGCACCCCAAATTTGAAGGGGTGCAATGCACCGGGCAGGATCTTTCGGGATATGCAGCGGAATACCAAAATTTTGATAAGCATTTAAACCTGGAATGGCTGATCAGCGCCTGGGAAGAGTTGGGCCACGACAGCAGCTTCTTCAACCCCTATTTCGAAAAGCTGGCAGGCACTGCGAGCCTCAGGCATCAGATCATGGAGGGGAAAAGCATGGAGGAGATCCGGGCCGGCTGGGAGCCCGGCCTCAGAAACTTCAAGACGATCAGGAAAAAATACCTGCTTTACGACGATTTCAATCCTGAATAGGATTTTTCCGGCTTTGCCTGCGGCAAGCCCGCACCTCCGGCTAAATCGTCCTGCCGGGATACACCTTCAGGGCTTCGGCAAGGCATTTCATGGACGCTTTCAGATCGTTTACGTTGAGCACATAGCTAATGCGCACCTCATCCTTGCCCCTGCCCGGCGTTGAATAGAAACCGGAGGCCGGTGCCAGCATCACCGTGGCATTATCATGTTCAAAATCCTCAAGCAACCACTGGCAGAACCTGTCGCAGTCGTCGATAGGCAGCCTGGCAACCACGTAAAATGCACCTTTCGGCACCGGACAATATGCTCCAGGCATGGCATTGATGGCTTCGACCACCACATCCCTCCGGGCCAGGTATTCCTTGCCCACAGCCTCGAAATAGCTGGCCGGGGTGTCGACGGCTGCCTCAGCGGCCACCTGGCCGAATGTTGGCGGGCTCAGCCTGGCCTGTGCGAATTTCAGGGCAGTGCTCATCACTTCTTTGTTGCGTGAGATCATGCATCCGATCCTGAAGCCGCAGGCACTGTATCGCTTGCTCACAGAGTCGATCATGATCACGTTGTCTTCGATACCTTCAAGGTACATGGCCGAATAGTGCGTATGCCCGTCATAGCAGAATTCGCGGTATACCTCATCGGTGATCAGGAAAAGGTCGTATTTCTTCACGATGTCGCGCAGCACTTCAAGCTCTTCCTTCGAATAAAGGTAACCCGTGGGATTGTTGGGATTACAGATAAGGATGGCTTTGGTCCTGTCGGTGATGGCCTTCTCGAATTCGGCAATGGGCGGGAGGGCGAAACCGGAAGAAATATCCGAAAATATGGGAACGACATTAACCCCGGCGTTGATGGCGAAACCATTGTAGTTGGCATAGAAGGGTTCGGGAATGATGATCTCGTCATTGGTGTCGAGACAGGAGTTCATGGCAAAAAGTATAGCCTCCGAAGCTCCCGCACCCACAATGATCTGGTCAGGCGTTAGCATGATATTGTACCGGCGGTAGTACTCACAGAGCTTCTCGCGATACGACAAAATACCGGCGGAATGGCTGTAGGCCACCACCTTCTGATCGAAATTGCGTATGGCATCCATTGCCAGCCGGGGTGTTTCTATGTCGGGCTGTCCGATATTGAGGTGGTAGACCTTACGTCCCTTTTTCTTTGCTGCATCGGCATAGGGTACCAGTTTACGAATGGGGGATGCGGGCATCTTCTGCCCTTTCTGCGATATCCTTGGCATGGCTTTTTTTGAATTGGGTAATAAAAAAACCCCGCCTTGGCGGGGATATGACTCTTAATTATTGATCGGTGTTGCCCCCGTGCTGGTCTCCTTCTCAGGCATTACTTCCGATGGCGTGGTGACCACCTTGCCCTTGATCTGGAGTTTTACCGGGCTATTGGATGCATTGCTGTAAACCGTGACCGTCTTGTTGAAAGGCCCTACCCTGTTGGTCGTATAGGTAACCTTTATCACATCGCTCTTGCCCGGCAGTATGGGCTGCTTGGGCCAGGTAGGTACGGTACAGCCGCAACTCGACTTCGGCCTGGAGAGGATAAGCGGCTCCTTGCCATCATTGGTGAACTTGAACTCGCAACCGCCGTCGGAGTTCTGAAGGATGGTGCCATAATCATGGACAACCTTATCAAAGGTGATCACCGGTGCATTGGGATTCTCGACCGGTGTTTCGCTTGTTTGTGCAGAAAGCTGGAATGCTGCGATCAGGGTCACAGCAATCATGATCATCATCTTTTTCATCTTAACTGTTTTTTATGGTTATTAAGAGAACTGCAAAATTAATAATTATTGTGCAGCAATTCAATTTTCCTCGATATTTCCTTGTATCGCTTTAAATATTTTTCAACAACCCTGTCCTGATAAAGAAATTACACCGGACTTTATATCTTTGTAAAAGGGTGGCCCACATGCAGGCTGCATCACGATCAAGCAAAAGTCGTTCCATAAACCCGCCATACCATGAAAAAAAGCAAAACGATCATCCTTATCCTTACCCTGATTTTCGCTGCCGGATGTGCAAGTACGGGAGAAAAAGCAACTGAAAAGAAAGTCACTGAAAATTCCATTACCGTTACGGGACCTGATGCCATCATCTACAAGACCAGGGCCGATTACCGAGACCTAGTGCCTGTGATCATGAATAGCACGAAGGATGATATCGTTTCCTATCCGGCTCCGGGCGACCTCAGATATAAAGGCAATCCTGCACTTCCCACGGAACTCGCCAACGGATACCTCCTCGACAACAGGGGCATAAATGAAAATGTTGCATTCCTCTCGATCACCTACCCTGAATACATGGCATTCGAGGAAACCCCTTCAAAGGAAACCCTTACCGGGATGATACTCGACAGCGACCCGCTCACGGAAATGTACAATTGCGGAAAGCGGCAAAAATTCAGCAACGAAGTTGACGAACTCAATGCCATTATCCTGGAAGGTGACTTTAGCAATTTCACCAAATTGAGATAACAGGGGCCGCTTTTGCTATGACCTCACAGGTTTTACAACCTGTGAGGTTTGATTTTTTATATAGATTTGTATAAAAACAAACCAGCAGACCTTGCCATCAGCCAAGAAATTCGGTGCCTTTGCCGGGGTGTTTACGCCCTCGATCCTGACCATCCTCGGGGTGATCATGTATATGAGGCTGGGCTGGGTTGTAGGACAGGCAGGGCTGGTCACCGCCGTGATCATTATCCTGCTGGCCCATGTCATCTCCGTCACCACGGGTCTGAGCATATCAAGCATTGCTACCGACAAGAAGATCCGCACCGGCGGGATCTATTACATCCTTTCGCGCAGCCTGGGGCTTCCGATGGGTGGTTCCATAGGGATCACGATGTTCGTTGGTACTGCCCTCAGTATTTCCCTGTACATTATCGGTTTCTCCGAAAATTTCCTGGGGATCGAATTCATCAGGGAGATCACAGGCCTGGGCACTACCCTCAACGATTTCAGGATCCTGGGCACGGCTGTGCTCGTCATCCTTGTCATCATCGCTTATATCAGCACATCCATCGCAATCAAAACACAGTTTTTTATCCTGGGTGCCATTGCCCTTTCGATTGCTTCAGTGGTTTTGGGATTTTTTACCGGTAGCACGTCGGGCAGTGAAGCGAACCTGCTGCCCGTGGTTGGTGGCGTCCCCGTGACCACTGTTTTCGCCATCTTTTTTCCCGCCGTAACCGGGTTCACCGCCGGCGTGGCCATGTCGGGCGACCTGAAGAACCCGCAAAAAAACATCCCGTGGGGAACCATGACAGCGATCGTCACCGGCCTGTTGATATACCTGGGACTTGCCATCGGTTTCGGGCTCCTTGTCGACCGGGAAATTCTGATCAGCGACAACAACTTCCTGATGAAGATCGCCTGGTCATCGCCACTGGTCGTAGCAGGGATCTGGGGTGCCACGCTTTCATCAGCCCTTGGAGGCATACTCGGAGGACCGAGGATCCTCCAGGCCATGTCGCAGGACAGGATCACCCCCGTTTTTTTCGGAAAGGGATACGGCATCAACAATGAGCCGAGGAATGCGCTGATGTTCACGTTTCTCATCGCTGAAGGGGGCGTCCTTATCGGCGACCTGGACGTGGTGGCTGCCATCGTTACCATGTTCTATATTGCCGCTTACGGGTTCATCAACCTGGCCTTTGCCCTCGAAAAGTGGGCCAGTGCTGATTTCAGACCCACTTTCAGGATATCCAAATGGGTGGGGATCATCGGCTTTGCAACATGCTTCGGGGTGATGTTCAAACTCGACACCCCAGTGATGTTCATTGCCATGATCATCCTGGCAGGGATATACATGTACATCAAGAAGAAAAAGCTGGCACTCGATTTTGGCGATGTCTGGCAGAGTGTATGGTCTTCGATCGCCCGCACCATCCTCCACAGGATCGACCGCAAAGGCCTCGAAGAAAGAAACTGGCGGCCCAACATCATCATGTTCAGCGGGGGGACCCACAACAGGCCTCATCTGATGCAGTTCGGCAAGGATCTTGCCGGCCGGCAGGGATTCCTGTCTAATTTCGACCTGATCCTGAACCAGTCTGCCGGAGTGCTTTTCAAAAAACACCAGCAATCGGTAGAGGACGAATTCACTCGCGGCAACGAGGGCATCTTCATGCGAAGGCATGAATGCAAGGACATCTACGAAGGAATCGAAGCCATCTCCAGCACCTATGGATTCTCCGGTGTTGAGCCCAATACCATACTCTTCGGCTGGGCAAGACAAAGCCAGGATCCGGTCCGCTTTGCCAGGATGATCAGGACGCTGGGTGACCTCGACCTGAATATCCTGATGATGGATTACGATAAGGATGCCGGCTTCGGCAAAAGGGAGATCATCGATGTTTGGTGCCGCGGAGGAGGAAATAACTGCAGCCTGGTGCTCGCCCTCATCAAGTTCATGTGGATGTCGGAAAACTGGAAGAACGCCCGCATACGTATCCTGATCATCAATCCATACAATGACGAGAAGGAGACACTTCGGGAAGACATGGAAAAGGCACTTGAGCATGCCAGGATGGATGCAGAGATCAAGATCATCAACAACCAGATCGAGAGAAGACCTGTGAATGAACTCATAGAGGTTGAATCGTCGAATTCTGATATTGTTTTCCTTGGCATCCCCGATATCAGGGAGGGCGATGAGCAGGACTATGTGAACCAGGTGAACAGGCTCTGTCAGAATGTAGGCACTGTTATCCTGGTAAAGGCTTCGTCATATTTCAAGAACATTGAAATAGGGCGCAGCGGGGAAATGGTGAGGCAGGACAAGAAGGATTATTCGGATGAGGATATCGACCTGGTGATCAACCGTGCACTGAAGATACCTGAGATCAACTATCCCCCGGGCCCTTCGGCGGAATCACTACTGAAAGATGTCTATGAAGCCGTAAGGCAGATGAACGAGGAAGCTTTCAACAAGTACCTGGCAGACCTGTTCAGCCTGAACCGTCCGGTTTACGCAGAGATCATCGGGAGCTCGAACGAAGCCCTTGAATACCTTAAGAAGGAAACTGCAGAGATCATTAAGGCTGCAGAATGGTCGTCGACATTAAGCAAAACCTACCGGGATATTTTCGCCAAAAACCTGGCGATCGTCGAAAGACAGCCTGCGACATTCAAAGAGCAGATGCTGATCCTGGAAAGCCTGGCCAGCCATTTCACAGAGCACTGCCGAAAGATCATCATTAACTCCCCGGAGATCCTGATCAAGACCCTGACCCGTGATGAGCTCCGTATCCAGAAGGGCGACCGCTGGAAAATCGTCGTTTATAAGCTCAGAAAGCAATTGCTTTTCGGGACATTCAAAGGCAGCAGAATTCAAAAGGTGAAATTCCGCCGGCTCGTGGCCAGCCATTTCGAAAAAATGATCTTTGGTGAACTTGCGGAAGTACTGCAAAACTGGGGGTTGATCAGTGTCCAGCAGGCGATCAAGACCCAGGATGCCAGCAACAGGGTCTTCGACGGGTATTTTGTGCTGAAAAAAACCGCTGCAGGCCATGAAGCACTGGCCCGGATCGATGAGATCATGGAAAATAACCGTCGTTTCAGGGAGCAAATCGACAAGCTTAATGAACTGTCCCTTCAAACGTTCTATACCCTGTTGATGAACAAGACCATTTACATGGTCGGACAGCTGGGCCGTGAGCTCTCCGAAGCCAATTCGAATGCACAGATCAGGATCAATGAAAAACAGGCAGGGGAAAAGCCTGAAGACAGCGGTTTTTTTAAACTCATACCGGGCAAATGGAATCATAACCAGATGTTGCTCAACAATTACTCCAGGCTTGAGCTGATGCTGTTCCTTTTCATCATCCAGGGCATGGATATCCTGAGCCAATACAGTAATGCCCTCGGCAGGCTCATCGACCGTTCATTTACCGGTCACCTTGGAAGGATAGAGGCGGCATGCCAGCATTCCACCCAAATCCTTTACGACACCCTGGCCGATGTCCGTGTCCTGATCGACACGGAAGGTTTCTCAGGTTCCTGGGCATCCATCGACAAGGAAACCACTGAAAAACTCAATGCGCTCGGCCGTGCATTCATCGAGAAGATTGAACTCATGGACCGTGCGGTATTCGACACTTTTAAGACAAGCCAGTTTGAAGGGCACAGGGCTGTAACGCTGCGTTCACGGAAACTCGTCGTGCATATCCTCCAGCAGGATTTCATCACCCCCATCCTCAATGCCGCAAAAGAAAGCCGGGAATGGTTCCTCAGGGAAGCAATCCACCTGGAAAAGACCATCGGAGAAAGTCTGGATGTGCTGGCACTGGTAAAAAACGAAAGGATAGGCTGCCATGACCTGCCCCAGATCAAAAAATACCTTGATGCTTTTTCAACCCACAACCTGAATGCCGGCAGGAACAAGACCAGGATGCTGAACCAGGTGAGGGAGAGGGCCAATGCCCTTACCGACAAGTTTTCACTGCATTCCATCACGCGCAGGGCGGGATTTGTAAAGAAATTCATGCGTTAAGCCTGCTTTTGAATTCCTTATCTAAACCGTTTATGAATAGGCTGAAGAAACATCTGAAAATCCCATTTTTTTCTATTTTAGCGCGGGATATTGTCCATCCAGAGTGGTAGCGGCCATTCACGGGAGTTTTGGCCGGCCTGCATAAACATCTAATCGTTTCAGTATGATCACAAAAGCACTCATCGATCCCGGCAGCATCGTAGTGGTTGGCGGTTCGAACGACATCCGCAAGCCCGGCGGGAAAGTACTGAAGAACATCCTCGACGGAGGATACACAGGGAAGGTCTATGTGACCAATCCAAAAGAAGACGAAGTCCTCGGCATCAAATGCTTCAGGGATCCTTTGGAACTTCCCGAAGTCGACCTTGCCATCATTGCCATAGCGGCGCATTACATCCCGGAGACGGTTGAAGTGCTGGCGCGGAAAAAGGACACCAAAGGTTTTATCATCCTGTCGGCAGGTTTCAGCGAGGAGAGTGAAGAAGGGAGGATACTAGAACAGCAGATCGTAACGACGATCACTGAGACCGGTGGCAGCCTGATCGGGCCCAACTGTATAGGGGTGCTGACGCCTGAATACCATGGGGTGTTTACGCTGCCCATTCCCAGGCTCGACATGGCGGGGTGCGATTTCATCAGCGGTTCCGGGGCCACGGCCTGTTTCATCATGGAGGCCGGCATTCCGACGGGCCTGCCCTTTGCCAGGGTGTTCAGTGTGGGTAACAGTGCCCAGATGGGAGTTGAGGAGATCCTGCAGTATATGGATGAAACCTATGAGGAAGGGAGAAGCCCGCGGATCAAACTCCTGTATATAGAAAACATCAGCAAGCCCGCCTTGCTGCTTAAACACGCTTCATCACTGATCCGCAAGGGCTGCCGTATCGCTGCGGTCAAGGCAGGCTCGTCGGAAGCAGGCAGCCGGGCAGCATCTTCCCATACCGGTGCCCTGGCCAGCTCTGATGTGGCCGTGAATGCCCTTTTCAGGAAAGCCGGCATCGTGCGTTGCTACGGAAGGGAGGAACTTATCTCTGTGGCCAGCATCTTCATGTATCCCGAGCTTAAAGGCGACCGCCTGGCGGTGATCACCCATGCAGGGGGGCCCGCCGTGATGCTCACCGATGCCCTGTCGCATAACGGCATGAAGGTGCCGCGAATCGACAATGAACACAGCGATGCCTTACTGGAAAAACTCTACCCCGGGTCGTCGGTGGCCAACCCCATCGACTTCCTGGCCACGGGCACGGCAGAACAACTCGGTACCATCATCGACTATTGTGATGAAAAATTCGACGAAGTCGATGGTATGGCCGTCATCTTCGGCACCCCCGGCCTTGTCCCCATCGACGATGTTTACACCCTCCTCGACGAAAAGATGAAAACCGCCCGGAAGCCCATCTACCCCATCCTGCCCTCGACATTGACCGCCGGCAGGGAAACCAGGGCTTTCATCGACAGGGGAAGGGTGATCTTCTCCGACGAGGTGGTCTTCGGCCGGGCCATCACCAAAGTAAAGAAATCAGATCCCCCTGCAGAACGTTATCCTGAACTTCCACAGGTGGACACGGTAAGGATCAGGGAGGTCATCGACAACAGCGCTGAAGGTTACATCGGGCCACGGCAGATACAGGCCCTGCTCGACGCTGCCGGCATCCCGCGTATCCATGAGGCCGTAGTCGAGAATATCGCTGATGCCGCAGCCGAAGCCGCTTTGCTGGGCTTCCCGGTCGTGATGAAAGCCATAGGGCCCATACATAAATCGGACGTGGGGGGCGTGGTCCTCAATATACGCGATGAGGCGGCAGCGCGGCAAGCCTTCAGGAAGATCATGGAGATCCCCGAAACCCATGCCGTGCTGATCCAGCCTATGATCAGCGGTATCGAGCTTTTTGCCGGGGCCAAGCATGAACACAAGTTCGGGCACCTGGTGCTTTGCGGGCTGGGGGGCATCTTCATAGAAGTGCTCAAAGATGTGAAGGCAGGCCTCTGCCCTATCTCGGAAGCTGAAGCCCTGCGCATGATCGGCGGGCTAAAGGCCAGGAAAATATTGCAGGGAGTTAGGGGACAGGAAGGTATCGATGAGAAGATGTTTGCCAGCATCATCACCAGGCTTTCCGCCCTGCTGATCACTGCCCCTGAGATCCATGAAATGGACCTCAACCCGCTCATAGGGAACCGTAAAAGCATCGTGGCAGTGGATGCAAGGATAAACATCAAAAAATCATAATGTTTTATGGTCATAAAGATTATCGTGATCGCCCTCTATGCTGCCATGATCCTTACCATCGGCATCATCGGGCTGCGCAGGACCCGATCGTTCAGCGATTTCTTCCTCGGCGGGGGCAAGATCGGCCCGTGGATGACAGCCTTTTCATACGGCACAGCCTATTTCAGCGCCGTTCTCTTCATCGGCTTCGCCGGGAAGATCGGATGGAATTTCGGCTATTCCGGCCTCTGGATCGCCCTGTTCAACGCCCTGGCCGGTGTACTGCTGGTATGGGGCGTTTTCGGATGGAAGATCAAGCAGATATCGATCAGATTTGGTGTCAGCACCATGAGCGAATACCTCGAGAAGCGTTATAACAGCCCGTTCCTGAAATTTTCCGGTGCACTGGTCATCTTCATCTTCATGATACCATACTCAGCAGCGGTTTTCATGGGACTCTCCTACCTCTTCACCTCGAACTTCAATATCGAATACTGGCATGCCCTGATCTTCATCGGCCTGTTCACCGCTTCCTACATCGTTCTGGGCGGTTACAAGTCGATGGCCATGATCGACATGATCTTCGGCATTATCATGACCATCGGGGTCATTACCCTTTATTTTTCGACGATCCGGGAAGGCGGTGGCATGGCCATGATCTCGAACACGCTCAGGGCCATCGAACCGAAGCTGACCTCATCAGTAGGTCCTCCGGGTTTCTGGCCATTGTTTTCGCTGATCTTCCTGACCAGCGTGGCACCCTTCGCGATGCCGCAACTGGTACAGAAATTCTATGCCATACGCGACAGGCGTTCCGTGCGCACGGGGATGATCGCCTCCACCTTCTTTGCCCTGCTGATCGGCGGTGTGGCCTATTATATAGGTTCAACCACGCGGATCTTCATCAGCCCCGGGGATCCGGCATTCAGCCACGTCTTCACGGATGGAACACCCATTTACGACCGGCTGATGCCTGAGCTGCTTGCCAAGGTGATCCCCGAATCCCTGTCGGTGATCATCCTGCTGCTCATCCTGAGCGCCTCGATGTCGACACTGGCAGCCCTGGTGCTGATCTCCAGCTCATCGCTTACCAAGGATTTCTACCACGGGTTCATCAACAGGCAGGCTTCCGACCGCAGGCTTACCCTGCTGATGCGGATCGGAAGCGGATTTTTCGTTTTCCTGTCGGTGATGCTTGCCTGGCTCGACCTCGATACCATCGTGGCCATACTGGGGATCTCCTGGGGAGCCCTGGGATCGTTCTTCCTGGGCCCTTTCATCTGGGGTATCCTCATGAAACGTGCTTCCCGTGCCGGCGCCATCAGTTCAGGGATCCTTGGACTGGGTACCTGCCTGGTCCTATACGCCGCAGGTATGCCCTCGCCCGAGGCAGGGACGATTGGCATGATCACCTCACTGGCCATCAATCCCCTGGTGAGCATCATCAACCCTCAAAAAGAAATAAGCGCTGAATAACAGGGTCGTACATATCATCCTGGGTATCCTGCTCTGCAGTTTCCATGCAGCCGGGCAGGATAAGGCCAGCGACTGGGGCATCCGCTTTTCGGGTTTTGTCAATGCGCAGGCTTTTTTCGACAGCCGTCAGATCGTGGAATCACGTGTGGGCATGGTGAGCCTTTTCCCCAGGGAAGTACTCCGCGACGCAGAAGGAAGAGATATCCATGCAAGGGCACAGTTCAACCAGGCTGCCATGACCACGCGACTGCGGGGGACCATTACGGGCCCGCAAGCCCTGGGTGCTGAAACCATGGGGGTGATCGAAACGGACTTTACCGGTTCGTCGAATGCCGACAACAATGGTTTGCGGCTGAGGGAAGCATGGATACAGCTTGCCTGGAAACGTGTGGAGATCATGGTCGGCCAGTACTGGCATCCGCTGTATGTCGACGAGATCAGGCCCAGGACCATCGGCCTCAACCTCGGTGCCCCCTTCCATCCCTTTGCCAGGCATAACCAGGTAAGGGTCACCTATAAGACCGGCGGACTGCGTATCATTGCCGTGGCCGCCTCCCAGCGCGATTATGCCAGCGACGGCCCCGAAGGGAGATCGCCGGTCTACCTCAGAAATGCCGTGCTTCCCAACCTCGACCTGCAGCTGCAGTATTCCAGTGGCATCTGGCTGACAGGTGCAGGTGCCGATTACAAGATCATCCAGCCCCGGCTCGCCGTGGAGTTCCAGCCCGGCGAACGTTACAAAACCTCGGAGAAGCTCGGGTCCTGGGCCCTGACGGCCTTCGCCATGGCCGACTTTCGCAATCTACAGGTCAGGGCCCAGATGATCTGGGGCCAGAACCTGACAGAGTTCATCATGCTGGGCGGGTACACCGAAAAAGACATTGACACTGCAGCGCACAGCATCACCTATGCCCCGACATCCCAGCTTTCGGCCTGGACCGACATCAGCACCAAGGGAAAAAGAGTGAAGTTCGGCCTGCTGGCCGGATATGCCGCCAACCTCGGTTTCGACGGGCCCGCGGCAGGGAAATATTTCGGACTGGGCCAGGACGTGGATTACCTCTACCGCTTTGCTCCAAGGATAGAATGGTATTCGGGCAGGCTGATGCTGGCCCTGGAAACCGAATATACCGTGGCAGCCTATGGTGAGCCCGGTGATGACGGACTGGTAAGGAACAGCAGCGAAGTGGGCAACTTTCGTTGCCTTGCAGCGGCCTTTTATTTCTTTTAATAAATATTTCTATATTTGGAACGCTTAACCCTGACGAATATGAAAGACACGCCCATCAACTACGACATTGTAACCCAGAAGATAAAAGAAAGCCCGATCGAAGCCGTCGGCAGATCAACCATCAGGGATATCAAAAAGCTTGTGGACCAGATCGAGGCGGCCACCGGGCAGAAATATATCAGGATGGAGATGGGCATCCCCGGGCTCCCCCCAACGCAGATCGGCATAGAAGCAGAGATCGAAGCCCTGAGGAGCGGCGTTGCCGCCATATACCCCGACATTTTCGGCATCGCCCCGCTGAAGAAGGAAATTTCGCGTTTTGTAAAATTGTTCCTGAACATCGACGTCAGCCCGGAAGGCTGCGTGCCGACAGTAGGCTCCATGCAGGGAGGGTTCGCCTCGTTCATGACCGTGAACCGGGCCAACAGGGAAAAGGACACCACCCTCTTCATCGACCCCGGCTTCCCGGTGCACAAGCAGCAGCACCGGGTGCTTGGCATCAAATTCGAAACATTCGACGTTTACGGCTACCGCGGGGAAAAGCTCAGGGAAAAGCTCGAATCCTACCTTTCGAAGGGGAACATCGCCTGCATCCTTTACAGCAATCCCAACAACCCGTCGTGGATCTGCTTTACGGACAAAGAGCTCAGGATCATCGCTGAACTTGCAGATAAGTATGATGTGATCGTGCTGGAAGACCTGGCCTATTTCGGGATGGACTTCAGGAAGGATTATTCACGTCCCGGAGAACCTCCTTATCAGCCATCAGTTTCGCAGTATACCGATAACTATATTCTCTTTATCTCCAGTTCAAAGGTCTTCAGCTATGCCGGGCAACGGATCGGGATGATGGTGATCTCCGACAAGATGTACAGGAGAAGATACCCCGACCTGAAGCGTTTCTATACTTCCGACCAGTTCGGTTATGCCATGGTGTTCGGCTCCCTTTACGCCCTCAGTTCAGGCACGGCCCACACGCCGCAATACGCCCTGGCTGCCATCCTGAAAGCAGTAAACGACGGGAAGTTCAACTTCCTTGACATTGTGAAGGAATACGGCGAAAAGGCGAAGGTGATGAAAAAGATGTTCACCGACAATGGCTTTACGATCGTTTATGACAGGGATGAAGACGTTCCTATTGCCGACGGCTTCTATTTTACCTTTGCCTATCCCGGGTTTACGGGTGAGGAACTGCTCAATGAACTCATCTATTATGGCATCAGTGCCATCTCACTTGCCATCACGGGCAGTGAAAGGCTCGAAGGCATCAGGGCCTGTGTGAGCCTGGTGAAGCGCGAACAGTTTCCCGACCTTGAATACCGGCTGAGGAAGTTCCATGAGGATCACCCCCTGAAACAATAGCAGCATGCTGACAGGAGCCCGGGCTATTCCTCCCTGTAATTATTTAAAACCAGTATAAATTATCTGCGAAGCGCTTTAATTAGGGCTTTACGGAGAATCTGTTTTGCGGAAAAATTGTACTTTCGTAGCACTTTATTCATCGCAGATTTATCAAACTAAACAAAGGATAAAATGGCAAAATTCAAGGGAGCGATCGTTGTCGATATTGACCGTTGCAAGGGTTGCGAAGTTTGTGTTGGCGCCTGTCCGGAAGATGTGATCGGCATTGCCAAGGAAGTGAATATCAAAGGGTACAGGTATGCCTATATGCTCAACCCCGACAACTGCATCGGATGCGCAAACTGTGCCGTTGTTTGTCCGGATGGTGTGATCACTGTTTACCGGAAAAAAATTCAATAGTAACAGAGTCAAAATAAAGAATAATGGGCGAATTAAAGCTAATGAAAGGCAATGAGGCGATCGCAGAAGCTGCAATCCGTGCCGGTGTGGATGCCTATTTCGGCTATCCCATCACACCGCAGTCGGAGGTGATCGAGTACCTCATGGCAGAAAAGCCATACGAAACCACGGGTATGGTCGTGCTCCAGGCAGAGAGCGAACTCGCTGCCATCAATATGGTTTATGGTGCCGCAGGGACCGGCAAGAAGGTGATGACCTCCTCATCGAGCCCCGGCATCAGCCTCAAGCAGGAGGGCATCTCCTATATGGCCGGTGCCGAGTTACCCTGTGTGGTGGTCAACGTGGTTCGGGGAGGCCCCGGGCTCGGGACCATACAGCCTTCGCAGGCCGACTATTTCCAGGCCACCAAGGGAGGAGGCCACGGCGATTATCACATGATCGTGCTGGCACCTGCTTCGGTGCAGGAGATGGCTGATTTTGTCTCAAAAGGATTCGATCTCGCCTTTAAATACCGCACACCGGTGATGATCCTCAGCGACGGTCTCATCGGGCAGATGATGGAAAAAGTGGTGCTGCCGGAATTCACGCCGAGATGGACCGATGAGGAGATCATCCGCATGTCGCCCTGGGCTACCACCGGGAAACCGGCCACGCGCGAGCGGAACATCATCACCTCCCTCGACCTGGATCCTTACAGGCAGGAAGAACATAACCGGCATCTCCAGCGCAAATACAAGGAGATACAGGAAAAAGAGGTCGAGTTTGAGGAGATCGAATGCGATGACGCTGAATATCTTTTCGTTGCTTACGGCTCGAGTTCACGTATCGCGCAGAAGGCCATCAAGCTTGCCCGCGACAAGGGTATCAAGGCAGGTTTGCTCAGGCCTATCACCCTTTTCCCCTTCCCGTCGGAGGCCATAAAACGGCTTGCAAAGCAGGTGAAGGGTATCCTCACGCTGGAGCATAGTGCCGGCCAGATGGTTGAAGACGTAAGACTGTCAGTCGGCTGCGACATCAGGGTTGAACACTTCGGCAGGATGGGCGGCGTTATCATTTCACCCGCCGAAGCCCTGAAGGCATTGGAAGAAAAAATCATAGGAGGCTAAAACATGAAAGACGAGATGTTATCAGATATTACCAGGGAAGAGAACCTGGTATACAAGAAAACTCCCCTGCTTACCGACAAGATCCTGAGCTATTGCCCGGGATGCGGTCACGGCACGGCTCACCGGATCACCATGGAAGTGCTGGAAGAGCTCGGTGTGGGAGACAAGGCCATCGGCATTGCACCTGTCGGGTGTTCAGTGCTGGCCTATGATTTCATGAATATCGATATGCAGCAGGCTGCCCATGGCCGTGCCCCGGCCCTGGCCACCGGCATCAAGCGTACCTGGCCGCACAAGATCGTGTTCACCTACCAGGGTGATGGCGACCTTGCAGCCATCGGCACCGCCGAGACCATCCATGCCTGCAACAGGGGTGAGAACTTCGTGATCATCTTTATCAATAACGGCATCTACGGGATGACCGGCGGGCAGATGGCACCCACCACGCTGGAAGGGATGAAATCTTCTACCTCACCTTACGGAAGGGACATCCACATCATGGGCAATCCGTTAAAGATCACCGAGCTCATTGCCCAGCTCCCGGGCACAAGGTTCGTTAGCAGGCACTCGGTGCATACGCCCGGCAACGTCAGGAAAGCCCGGAGGGCCATAAAAAAGGCTTTCGAAAACCAGATGAACTTCAAGGAAGGCCTCAACTTCATCGAGATCGTATCCAACTGTAATTCGGGATGGAAGATGACCCCCGTGCAGGCCAACAAATGGATGGAAGAGAATATGTTCCCTTTCTTCCCGCTTGGCGACATCAAAGTTGATTTCGAATTAGTAAATAAGTAAAATTCCTTAAGATGACAGAAGAAATCATTATAGCCGGATTCGGCGGACAGGGAGTGCTGTCCATGGGCAAGATCCTGGCCTATTCCGGGATCATGCAGGACCAGGAAGTGAGCTGGATGCCTTCATATGGCCCAGAAATGCGTGGCGGTACCGCCAACGTTACCGTGATCCTGTCGGATGAACGCATAAGTTCACCTATCCTCACCGAGTACGACACAGCCATTATCCTGAACCAGCAATCGATGGATAAGTTTGAAAAGGCCGTGAAGCCCGGCGGGCTGCTGATCTACGACGGGAACGGCATCAGCCGCCATCCCGAAAGGAAGGATATCAGGATATACCGTGTCGACGCTACGGATGAAGCTGCCCGGTTGGGCCTTGCCAAGATATTCAACATGATCGTGCTTGGAGGGTATATTAAGATAAACCCTGTTGTTGAACTGGAAAATGTGATCAAAGGATTGAAAAAATCGCTTCCCGATCGTTACCACCACATGATCCCCGACAATGAAAAGGCCATCATGCGTGGTATGGAGATCATCCACGAGGTAAAATGATCATTGCCATTCATTTGAAATGCCCGTTTCGCCCTGGCCGGTCATGACCGGAAGGAAGATCATGTACTCATTTATTTTATTAAGAAACAAAATCATATCTTTACAGTTCAAAGCATATGATCTGACCATATGGCAAGGAAGAAATACCGTCCGGTACCCGCATATTACGGTTTTCGCATCTTTGCGATCTCCACGCTGTTGTTCATGTTCCTGGTATTCCCGATCACCGGGATCCTGCTCATCAAGCATGCCCCCGACCTTCAGAAATACCGTACCGGCGACTACAAGTTCATCCTTCCCGACAGCATCGGCATCTCCCCCGATACGATCGCACTGAAATATGAAGATACCAGCCCGGGCATTGGTTCATCCGGCGACTCGCTGATACTTACCACCACGCAGGAGGAGCCTTCTGATACCGCCGCGATAAACGACAGCCTGCCCTCCGGGGACCGGGCAAACCAGGGCCATGTGCCCAGGATCAATGAGGACGACCGCATGACCGTTCATTTCAGCAAGGTATCACGGCTGTGGTTACGCCTGCTGATCATCAGTTTCTTCCTGGGTTTTGCCTTTAACCTGCCCTTCAAGATCTACCTGCGCAAACGACGGAAACACAAAAAGATAGGCAGCGGCCTGTTTAAATTCTGCAAGAAATTTATCCTCAAAACCCCGATCATCAATGTAGGCATCCTCTTCGTAACCTATGGGGTCACTTCAGGGTTCATGCTTTTCCAACTCCTTTTCAATCCCGATTTTAACGAGATCACCATCAGGTTTTACAAGCAGTTCTTTTTCATCATGATGATCTCTTCGATCCTGAACCTGATGTTCGTTTATTTCTGGCAGAAGCACAGGGTCCATATCAGGTACCTCGAATTCTTCTTCACCCAGGAAGAGCTCAGGAAACGCATTTTCAACATCAGGGTGGGCCGCATCAGGAACAGGTTATGGATCTCCAGCGCCATGACCACCTTCCTCCCCCTGCTCATCGTACTTTTCTATATGCTGATCAGCATCACCAATATCAACGAACTGCTCGACAGCCCCATCACGGAAGACCAATCGAAGATCCTTATCGGCAAGTACCAGGGATATTTCGATAGTTCCTCCATCGACTCCGATACAGGGGTCATCTACGTGAACCTGTTCGATACCTATATCATGCTCATCGGCACTTTTAGCGGGATCATGATCTCATTCTTCTATATCCTGCTGTTTGTCCGCTGGACCACCCGCGACATCGTTTACCCAGTCAGGGAACTGCTCGTCAATATGCAGCGCACAGGCCGGGGGGAGATGGAGTCCTACAGCATCGTCAGGACCAACGACGAGATCGGGGAACTGACAGAGGGTTACAACGAGATGAGCGGCAAGCTTAAGGATTATATCGAGAACATCTCGATGATGAACGAGGCCAATGCCCGCTTCGTGCCGCGACAATTCCTCGAATTCCTGGGCAAGGACAGCATTGCCGACATACAGCTGGGCGATCAGGTACAGAAGGAGATGACCGTGCTTTTTAACGATATCCGTGATTTCACCAGTATCTCGGAGCGGATGACACCGAAGGAGAATTTCAACTTCCTGAACAACTACCTTGGGTATATGGAGCCCGTGATCAGGAACAACAGCGGGTTTGTCGATAAGTTCATCGGTGACTCCATCATGGCCCTTTTCCCCGAGAATACCGAAGATGCCATCAACGCCGCCATCGAGATGAGGATCAAGCTGACCGAGTTCAACCACATCATCAGCCAGTTCGGGCAGACGCCCATCGACAGTGGTATCGGTATTCACACCGGATCGCTGATGCTTGGAATCGTTGGCGGTGAAGGACGGATGGAGGGCACGGTAATATCCGATGCCGTAAACCTGGCCTCAAGGCTCGAGGGCCTGACGAAGCTTTACGGTTCAAGCATCATCATCACAGAGGAAACGCTCATCAAGATCACCGACCCGACCAGCTACAATTACCGTTTCCTTGATGTGGTAAAGGTAAAAGGCAAAAAGGAAGCCGTGTACATTTTCGAGATCATCGATGGCGACCCCGAAAATGCCAGGAGGCTGAAAACAAAAACAAAAGAAGACTTCAACCGGGCAATACAATTATACAAGAACAAGGATTTTCACAAGGCACTTGAGTTTTTCCTGAAAGTTACAGACGTTAACCCGGGCGACCAGGCAGCAAGACTGTATATCAGCCGCTGCGAAAAATTCATTGAACTTGGATTCCCGGACGACTGGGACGGGATTGAAAGGTATAACTGATACATTATAAACTATCATAATGGGACCAGCACATCTATAACTCTTCGAAACAAAAAGCAGGTATGAACTATCCGAAAGTCAGAGATTTCATGATCAACAAGTTGGCGGAGGAACTAAACCCCGACCTGGCCTATCATAACATCGACCACACCCTCGATGTGCTGAATGCGGCAAGACAATACGCTGAAATGGAACAGGTGAACGATTATGACCGGACCATCCTGGAAACGGCCGCGCTTTTCCATGATTCCGGCATGTTAAGGACCTATCTCGGCCATGAGGATGCCAGCGTGGAGATCGCGAAGGAGATACTTCCCGGCTTCGATTACAACGTACAGGATATCAGGCTCATTTCGGATATGATCACCACAACCAAACTTCCTCAGAGTGCCAGTAATTTTCTGGAAAAGATCCTTTGCGATGCCGATCTCGATTACCTGGGGAGGGAGGATTTCTTCATGATCGCCCATCAGCTCCGCTATGAATGGAACATACTGAATGTCAGGCACACAACCCTGAGAGAGTGGTACGAGCTGCAGATCCTCTTCCTGGAAAACCATAAATTCTTCACGGCATCGGCAAAAGCGTTGAGGAACGAAAAGAAAGAAGAAAACCTTAAACAAATCAAGGAACTGGTGTGTTTTATGAAATAACCTGGTTAAGTATCCGGGATGCAAACAGCATCCGAAATAATGACAGATTAGCCGTTCCTGAAAAAATAATTTCTATATTTGTCTTGATAAAACGAAAACCATTAAACCCGTCCGCAAATGGAAAGCTTGTTAAAAAAGATTATCCTGGTTCCGACTGATTTTTCGGAAGTATGCGCCAATGCCATCAACCAGGCTGCCGGTGCAGCCAAGCACATGCAGTATAAACTCGTCCTGCTTCACGTGATCGATAAGAACACAAAAAGTTACCTTAAGGCGGAGGGGCAGGGGGCCGATTACATCGACAAGAAACTCGAGGGGATCGCCGCCGACATTATTTCTGAATTCGGTATTGAGGTTGATACCCTTGCCAGGGAAGGAGACATTTTCACTACCATCAGCGAGGTTGCCCGTGATGTGGACGCCAGCCTGATGTACCTTGGCACCCACGGTAAGGTGGGCATGCAAAAACTCACGGGCAGCTATGCCATCATGGTGGTCACCAGCTCACCCGTTCCGGTGATCGTGGTGCAGAAGAGGCAGTTCGACGGCCCTTACCGCGACATTGTCCTCCCAATTACCAGCGACACCGGTATCTGGGAAAAGACAGAGTGGGCAACGCATATTGCAAAACAATTCAAGGCCACGATCAAGATCCTGCAGCAGCCTGGTGATGAAACGGCAAAAGCCGTGGAAGGGCTGACCAGTCATTTCAAAAAGCATGATGTCAGGTTTACCGTTGATGTTACCCAGAGATCCTCCGGTTTTTCCAGCCAGGTGATCGAATTTGCAACCTCAAAGAATGCGGATATGATCCTGATCATGACCAACCCCGACAAGGGCTTTTCCACATTCATTCTTGGCAGCTATGATGAAGAGATGATATTCAACACCTCTCAGATCCCGGTGATGTGCGTGAATCCGCGCGATTATAACTGGAAGAAGATCGTACCCTATTAACAAACTCACAAAATATCATTGGTGCCCTGTATCGGTCGATGCAGGGCTTTTTTTTGCAGCACAGCCGTATCCTAATGATATTCGAAGATGAAAATGGTAATATCATCAGCCTGCTCAACACTGCCTGCGAAGGCATCCACTTCGGCAAGTATGGCGTTGGCCAATGCTTCCGGCTCACTATTGCCATCCCTTTCGAGCAAAGCCTCGAGACGTTCCGAACCAAATAATTCATTCCCGGCATTGCCGGCCTCGGTCACCCCGTCGGTATACAGGAGGATCTTGTCGCCGGCCTTCATGTGCAGCCGGTCATTGCCGTACGATTCCTGTGGCATGCTTCCAGGGGGGATGCCGTGAACGGCTTTCAGCAATTCAGGGGCTGATCCTTTCCTCAGCAGAAAGGGAGGATTATGGCCGGCATTCGTATAGATCAGCTCGCCGGTAGCAGGATCAAGCTTGCCAAGGAAAAGTGTAACGAACATCGACTGTTCGTTATATTGATCCAGGTCGCGATTCATTTCAGTCACGATCTGCGACGGGCTTTTCCCGCTGGCCGCTTTGGCACGCATCAGTGTGAGGGTCTTGGACATGAACAGTGCTGCAGGGACACCTTTCCCGGCGACATCACCGATGGCCATATAAAGATGGCCATCCACATCCTGGAAATCATAGAAATCGCCGCCAATCTGCC
Organism: Bacteroidales bacterium; assembly: GCA_040775045.1. Taxonomy (GTDB): domain Bacteria; phylum Bacteroidota; class Bacteroidia; order Bacteroidales; family B18-G4; genus B18-G4. The sequence continues at coordinate 6,177 of JAXGTH010000013.1, read as the reverse complement.
GTGCCGGCCTCAGGATCCCGTAATAATCCGCATGATCGACACCAAGAGCCCGCCTGCTCACCGGAAGCATCTGCTGCTGTATGTTTGCTGCGATCTGAAGTTCACTCTCCATCTTTTCCACCCTGGCCGTTTCATCGCGAAGGTTCCTGACATATTCCTTCAGTTCTACCTGCATGATGCTGAAAGAGTTGGCAAGTTGTGCAATCTCGCCGCGTGAGCGGAAAGCCGGTATCTCAAATTCAAACTCCCCGGCACCGATACGCCTGGTGACATGGGCCAGCTTTTCGATGGGCTTTACAAACCGGCGTGAGATCACGAAGATCATGATCCCGATGATAATGAATCCGGCCAAACCTATACCGACAAGCCTGGCGTAAAGGCTGTGAATACCTGCGTAAAGTTCCCTTTCGTGGAACAATATTCCAAGGGACCAATTGGCCGATGGCACCTGTTCAAAGCTTATCCAGCGCTCCCTGTTGTTCTCCCTCGCAATACCGCGTAACGGAATAAGCCCGGTCTCACCGGCCATCATCCTTTCAAGAACAGCTATCATCTCAGGGGATCTAACTTCATCGTAAATATTGTGCACCCGTTGATCATCAAGACTGTCGATGCCCGGCCAGGTCACGATATTTCCAGCGGAGGATATCAAAAAACCAAATCCCGACTCATAAAATTGTATCCCCTGGATCAGCGATTGCAGGCCCGTGAGGGAAATATCGGCCGTGACCACACCCTGAAATACCTTCTCTCCTTCTATGTTTCGATAGAAAGGCACCGAATAGGTCGCCATCAGCACCTCCCCTCCCCCTTCATCGTAATAAGGTTCGGACCAAACCCCATGACCTGAATCCCGGGCAATGGTAAACCAGGGCTTGACGGCATAGCGGTAACCGCCATCGGCCAGGTCCTTGAACAGCACAGAATCGCCCGATCGGAAGAAGTAGGGTGCATGGTAAAACGTATCGGCACCAGCGATCGTGGGAGCAAAGGCTATACTCATACCATAAAGGTATGGATGCTTATTGATCATATCCCCAACTACCCTGCCGGTTTCGCTGCCCATTACCATATCGCGGTTTTCGACCACCGAAACAGTATTCCGGGGAATTTCCTCAACATCGTCAAGCACCGACATTATCCTGGCTACCGATAGTGAGGTCAGGTTGCGGGCGTCGGACTTGGCATCGCTCAACGCCAGGTTGCGGGAAATAATGTAATTATAATACAGCAAGGCAAAAAGGATGAGGAATACCGCCGTGAAGAGGTAAACACTTATCCTGAATGCCAGTCCCCTGTTCTTAAACATGATGCTAAATTAAAAAAATCCCTGACGGGCTTGACCACAATCCGGGCCTAATAATTCTTTACCCGGAGTTTCATTAATTTCATATTTTTGTTATTTCCAAAAATTCAAATAACTGAAGCACCTATGGCAAAGCATCTGAACGACATTGTCCTTGTACCGACTGATTTTTCGGACATCTGCCAGAACGCCATCAACCATGGCGTTGAACTGGCCGAATACCTCGATCATAAACTGGTGATCCTGCACGTGATCAACCGTGAATCACGGTCGCAACTGAAGAAGGATAACCTCAGCGTTTCGGCGATAACGGAAAAGCTGAACGATATTGCCAACGATATCAGGGAGAATTCCAGGGTGATCGTTGAAACGCTTACCAGGGAAGGCAGTATTTTCGAGGAGATTCATAAAACCGCCGATCAGCTTGGTGCTAAGGTCATGGTGCTGGGCACCCACGGGAAGAAAGGCCTCCAGCATGTTTTCGGAAGCTATGCCCTCAAGGTAGTCACACGGTCGCCCATACCCACCATCGTGGTGCAGGAGAAGGCGTTTGGAAATGGATACAAGAAGATCGTGTTCCCCATCAACAGCTTCACGGAAGCCAGGCAGCAGGTGCAATGGGCCCTTCACATGTCGAAGACCTTCGGTTCACATATCCATATCTTCAGGGAAATCCACGGCGATGCCGGCCTGGCGGGAAAGATCAACGTGGTGAGCGAACAGATCAGGAAGGCATTCAACGAGAGAGGCGTTTCCTTTTCCATGAGCGATGCAAGCAGGAAAGGCAACTTTACGAACCAGTTGCTTGACTTTGCCACCGCAGAGAAAGCCGACCTGATCATGATCATGACCGATGCCGACATCTTCTCTCCCGACTTCAATGCCGGAGCCTGGAGCGAAAAACTCATGTTCAATGGCAGCCGCATCCCGGTGATGTGCATCAACCCCGTGATGACGGGAAAAGTATATTACGAATATATTACCCTTTTCTAAGACCGGTATACTCCGGGAAAACTTCCAGCCGATCATGCCATTCCTAAATCCTTCAGGGTACAGGTTATCAGCACACATCAGGAAGGAGTGGGATGAGCGCCCGCTGCGGCTGATCATGCTGCTGGCTGTCGTCACACGACTTCTGGCTGTGTTCTTCTCGAAGGGTTTTGGCTGGTTCGACGACCATTTCCTCATCATCGAAGCTGCACAGTCGTGGGTCGACGGACACGACTACAACAACTGGTTGCCCTGGAGTGAGGGCAACGATGGTCCGGGAGGGCACAACCTTTTTTATGCAGGCATACACTACGTGCTGTTCAAAGTGATGGAATTCCTCGGGCTTTACGACCCCCAGGGTAAGATGTTTGTCGTCAGGCTTTTACATGCAGCATTGTCGATGGTCGTTGTGGTCCTCGGGTACAGGCTCACATACCGGCTCGAAGGGCGGAAAGCTGCCCGGATGGCAGGCCTCCTGCTGGCCATACTCTGGCTTTTCCCGTTCATCAGTGTGAGGAACCTCATCGAATATACCTGTGTACCTTTCCTGCTCTGGGGAACATGGATACTCAGCGACAGGGAGAGCAGGCGCAAGGCCCTGGCGAAAGGCCTGCTGGCCGGACTGGTGCTGGGGATTGCCTTCAGCATGCGTTTCCAGTCGCTGGTTTATATCGGTGGAATAGGCCTGGGCCTGCTGATCCTCGGAAGGTGGAAAGAAGCATTGGCTGCTGGTTTCGGGGTGGTGGTATCAGCCTTTCTGCTGCTCGGCACCATCGACATTGCTGTCTGGGGATATCCCTTCGCGGAACTCCTTGCCTATATCGACTACAACATGCACCATTACACGGAATATGTGATCGGTCCGTGGTACCAGTACATCCTGGTGATCCTTGGTGCACTTGTGCCACCCGTCAGCCTCTTCCTGGTGTATGGGTTCTTTTATACCTTCATCCGCGACTGGAGGCGGACGCTCCTCATCTTCCTGCCGGTACTGCTTTTCGTGGCATTCCATTCCTACTACCCCAACAAGCAGGAAAGGTTCATCCTGCCGGTACTGCCATTTATCATCATTGCCGGCACGGCCGGGTGGTATTCCTTCCTTGAACATACTGCCTTCTGGCGGAAAAGACGGGTTTTGTACCGATCGCTATGGGCTTTCTTCTGGGTGGTGAACACGATCCTGTTGCTCGTTATCACCACCACATACAGCAAAAAGGCCAGGGTGGAAAGCATGACCTACCTCTCGAAATACGAAGGGATCAACAATATCCTTGTCGAGAATTCGAACAGATCATCCATCAACCTGTTGCCCATGTTTTATCTCGGTCAGTGGACAGGCTATTCGGAGGTAACCAATGCCAGGAGTGCCTGGGACGTATACGCGCACTATAAGAAGTACAGTATTCCCATGCCTGATTTCTACATTTTTGAGGGAGAGAAGAATATCGAGGCAAGGCTCGACAGCATAAGCAGGTATTTTCCCGGACTGGAACATGAAACGACGATATCGCCTGGCATGATCGACCGCATTTTGTTCTGGCTCAACCCTGTGAATGAGAACCAGAATGCCTATATTTACAGGAACGCCATACTCAGACCTGAAAAAAAAGAATAGGACGATGAATGAGGCAGAAGCCAGGGAGCGGATCAGAGAACTTACCGAACAGCTAAGGCAACATAACTATAATTATTATGTGCTTTCATCCCCGGTGATCAGCGACTATGCCTTCGATATGATGCTTGAAGAGCTGGTGCAACTGGAGAAAACCTTCCCGCAGTTTGCCGATCCCAATTCGCCAACAAGGCGTGTCGGCGGGGAGGTTACCAAAGACTTTCCAACCGTTGAGCACACGATCCCGATGCTTTCCCTCTCCAACACCTATTCCGAAGAAGAAGTGGCTGCCTTCGACCAGCGGGTCAGGAAAGAACTTACACGGCCACCGGAATATGTCTGTGAACTGAAGTATGACGGTGTAGCGATCTCCATCACATATGTCGACGGGCATTTTGTGCGCGCCGTGACCAGGGGCGACGGCACACGTGGGGATGATGTCAGTGCCAATGTTAAAACGATCAGGAGCGTGCCCTTGCGGTTGTATGGCAATTTCCCGCCGGCCTTCGAAGCCAGGGGAGAGATCTTCCTCCCACACGAGGGTTTCCTGAAGATCAACAGGGACAGGGAGGAATCCGGCGAAGCTCCTTTCGCAAACCCCCGGAATGCCGCTTCGGGAAGCATCAAGATGCAGGATTCGGCAGAAGTTGCCAGGCGCCCGCTCAGTTGCATCTTTTACAGCATCAATGGCGAGGGCTTACCCCATAACAACCACTACGACAATCTCACAGAAGCAAAAAAATGGGGTTTGCAGATTTCGGACTACATCATCAAGACCGGCAGTATTGATGAGCTTTTCGGCTTTATCCATGAGATGGGATCAGCGCGGGCCAGCCTGCCATTCGACATCGATGGCGTGGTGATCAAGGTCAATAATTTTACACAACAGCAAAGCCTTGGCTTCACGGCAAAGAGTCCACGATGGGCCATTGCCTATAAGTTCATGGCCGAGCAGGCCCTCACCAGGCTGCTTTCGGTGAGCTACCAGGTTGGAAGGACAGGTGCCGTTACGCCGGTGGCAAACCTTGAACCGGTACTTCTGGCAGGCACCACGGTAAAACGTGCATCCCTTCACAATGCCGATGTCATGGCAGCCCTGGATCTTCATGAGGGAGATATGGTAAAGGTGGAAAAAGGCGGCGATATCATTCCCAAGATCACCGGGGTTGTGGAGGATGAACGAATCCCGGGCTCAGGAAGGGTCCATTTCATCACCCATTGTCCCGAGTGCAGTACAGCACTCATTCGCAGGGATGGTGAAGCCGCTCATTATTGCCCGAACGATAAGGCTTGCCCCCCGCAGATCAAGGGTAAGATAGAGCACTTTATCAGCCGCAGGGCCATGGATATCGACAGCCTGGGTGAGGGCAAGGTGGAGATCCTCTTCGATCATGGCCTTGTGAAGGATCCTGCAGACCTTTACAGGCTCAGGTTCGACGACCTGCTTGATCTGGAAAAGGTATTCACCGCAGGGGAAGGGAAGAAAGAACGCAGGGTAAAATTCAGGGAGAAGACCGTCAGGAACATCCTGAAGGGCATTGAAGCCTCGAAGGAAGTGTCTTTTGAACGTGTCCTTTTTGCATTGGGCATAAGATACGTGGGTGAGACCGTTGCGCGTACACTTGCCAGGCATTACCGGTCCATGGAAGCCTTGGCGGCCGCTGATGTCCCTTCCCTCACTTCCATTCATGAAATTGGTGAACGCATCGCGAATTCCGTGGTGGAGTATTTCAGCGACCCGGCACATCTGGCGATGATCGAAAGGCTCAGGGCGGAAGGACTCCGGATGGAGATATTGGAAGATCCTGATGAAGGACAGGCTTTACTCGAAGGAAAAACTTTCGTGATCAGTGGCACCTTCGAGGGTTATTCACGTGATGCCGTAAGAGACATGATCATCCGCCACGGGGGCAAGAACACATCGTCGGTAACCTCCAATACCGATTACCTCATCGCCGGCGATAATGCCGGGCCGGCCAAGCTGGACAAGGCCGCGAAAAATGAGGTCACTGTCCTGAAGCTGGATGAGTTCCTCAGCATGATCCGCTAATTCGCGTCGCCGGTTTAACAAGCGCTACGCGCTTGTGTTCTATTTTTCCGGGTTCGTGCTACAATTCAGGAACCGCTACGCGGTTCCAACCACCGGTGGACAGCCAGAACTGGTTAAGAAAATACAGGCATCCGTCATGCAAAAGCGAAGCGCGCAGCGCTTCATCATCTAACCAAACAAAGGGGCCTTGTGTTCCAAGCGCGTAGCGCTTGTTAAATT
>JAXGTH010000012.1:0-34870 GCA_040775045.1 Bacteroidales bacterium | reverse complement strand
TATATCGCCTTGCAATAAATTATCCCGGACAGCAATGATTCAAAATTCAAAATTCCCTTATACGCTTTTCCTTTTTCCCCCTTCCCTTTTCCATCTTTCCTGCTCACATCATCTTCTGGTACACCTGCCACCAGCGGTCGGGGATGTTGTTGTCCATGGCGTTCTGGTAGTCGCGGTAAGAGCAGGGCACCATGTAGTGCCGTTCGTACTTGGTCATGAGGTCGGTCTCCACGGGCACTTCCATCCACCAGCGCTCGCTCTTCCTGCTCTTGTAAAAGATGATCTCCTCCTTGTGGTCCTGGATCTTCACGTGGAACTTCACGTACTGTTCGCGGGCCCTGGCGGGATAGTCGTCCTTGCGCTGGCTGTAGCCCTCCAGGAAATACCATATGGCCTGTGCGATGAGCATGGCGGTCTGCTCGCGGGGGTCGTACACGGGGTTGTACTCGTAAAATCCGATGGCGCTGAGCTTGTCGCTGAGGCCTGCATAGCGCACGATGCGGCAGAGCTCCTCGCCGGCAAAGCCGTTGGGGTTGGCATTGCCGTTGCCGGGGGCGTCGGCGCTGCGCACGGCACCGATGTCGATGCTCAGCATGTCGGCATTGCGCACCACGGGCTCTACCTCGTCCATGTTCTCGCGCACGTTGCCCAGGCGGTAGATGTCGAAGAACAGCTTGTCCATGAGGGCCACCGCGTCCCTGTCGACATAATAGCTCTGGAAGCCGATGTTGGTGTAGTTGAAGAGGTAGTTGGGCTGGTGCAGGATGATCCTGCTCAGGTAGGAGCGGGAGTGCAGCTCACTGCTGTTACTGCCCAGGTCGAACATGGGGTCGACGGCCACGATGTTGATGATCTGCCCCAGCTGCTCGTAGGCCCGGTACACGGCATAGGTCAGGTCCTGCCCGCCGCCGATGATCACCGGCACGATATTGTTCATCACCAGCGCCTCCACCACGTTGGTCACGGCAAAGTATGTGTCGTCGACGGTATGCCCCTGCATGATGTTGCCCAGGTCGGCCACCCCGCCCCTGTCCTGCCCGTTGAACAGCTCGTAAAGATGTTTGCGCACCAGGTCGGCACCCCAGGCGCAGCCCTCGTTGCCGACGGCGTTGCGGTCTTCGTTCACGCCGAAGATGGCGATGCGGGCAATGCTGAAGTCGGGGAAACTGCCCTCGCGGGCGTAGATGTCGATGGTGTCGGCGTAACGCTTGCCGGGCGCACTGCCCCCGGGGGCCAGGGCGTCGGTGTCGACAGGCTTGAAATAGATGGCAATATCCATTTTCTGCTTTTAGGTCGCCCAAATATAGCAGAAAAAAATGTTGGATGGCCCGAAATGGCCGGTATGTTTATCAGCTTTTTCCCTTCCTTCCGCCACGACGCTTTTTGGGCTCGTTCTTCGGGTCCTCGGAGATCCTGATGCAGTCTTCGAGCGTGAGGCTTTCGGGGTCGGTACCCTTGGGGATCTTGAAGTTCTTCTTGCCGATGGAGATATAGGGGCCGTAACGTCCGCGCAGCACCTTCACCTCCCTGTTCTCTTCGTACTCCCTGATGATGCGGTTCTGCTCTTCCTGCCGCTTGGCCGCGATCACTTCCAGGGCCCGCTCCAGGCCGATGGTGGCCGGGTCGTCGTCCTTGCCGATGGCATAAAAAGCGTTACTGTGCTTGATGTAGGGGCCGAACCTGCCGAGGGCCACGGTCACCTCGCTGCCTTCGAACTCGCCCAGCTTCCTCGGGTAGCGGAAGAGCGCCAGGGCCTCCTCAAGGGTGATGTCGTTGATGCTCTGGTCGTTGCCGAGGCCGGCGAAGCGCGGCTTCTCCTCGGAGCTGGTATCGCCAAGCTGAACCATGGGGCCGTAGCGCCCGATCTTCACATATACGTTCCTGCCGCTGGCGGGATCCTGGCCCAGCAATTTCTCGCCGCTGAACTTCTTCGACTTCTCGAGGGTGTCGGTGATCTTCTCATGGAAGGGGCCGTAAAATTCTTCCAGCATCTCGTTCCACACCTGCTGCCCGTTGGCGATGTTGTCGAAGTCCTTCTCCACCTCGGCGGTGAAGTTATAGTCGATGATATCTTCGAAGTACTGCATCAGGAAGCTGTTGACCACCGTGCCCAGGTCGGTGGGGATGAGCTTGCCCTTGTCGCCGCCCACCTTTTCCTTCCCGGTCTTCTCTTTGATCTTCCCATTTTGCAGGGTGAGCTGCACGAAGCTCCGCTCCTCGGCGGGCCTGTCGTTCTTCTTCACATATTCGCGCTTCTGTATGGTGGAGATGGTGGGCGCATAGGTGGAGGGGCGCCCGATGCCCAGCTCTTCCATCTTCTTCACGAGGCTGGCCTCGGTATAGCGCAGGGGGTGCTGGGTGAATCGCTGGGTGGCATGGATGGCCTCTGCCAGCAGGCGGTCGCCCTTATTGAGCGGGGGCAGCATGAGCCCGTTCTCTTCCTTGTCCTCGTCGGTCGACTCGATATACACTTTCAGGAAACCGTCGAACTTCACCACTTCGCCACGGGCCACGAACTTCTCGCTGCTGCCCGAGATGTCGATGGACACGTTGGTCTTCTCCAGCTCGGCATCGGCCATCTGCGAGGCGATGGTCCGTTTCCAGATGAGCTCGTAAAGCCTTTTGGCCGGCCAGTCGGCCCCGATCTCTTCCTTGTCGATGTATGTGGGCCTGATGGCTTCGTGCGCCTCCTGTGCCCCCTTGCTTTTGGTGCGGTACTTCCTGATCTTCACATACTGCTCACCAAAGTTTTTGCTGATGGTCTCTTTGGCCATGGCCAGCGCCATATTGCTGAGGTTCACCGAGTCGGTCCTCATATAGGTGATGTACCCCGACTCATAGAGCTGCTGTGCGATGCGCATGGTGTAGGCCACGGGGAAGCCCAGCTTGCGGCTGGCCTCCTGCTGCAGCGTGGAGGTGGTGAATGGCGGGGCGGGCGATTTCTTTGCCGGCTTCTTCTCGATGGAGCCCACGGTGAATTCCGCACCTATGCAGCGGCTGAGGAAAGCCTGTGCTTCTTCTTTTGTCTTGAAGCGTGTGGGCAGTTCGGCCGATACCGTGATGCCTTCGCTGCCTTCGGGGATGAACTTTGCCGTGACACGGTATGAAGAGGTGGTGACGAAGTTCTTGATCTCCTCTTCGCGCTCCACGATGAGGCGTACGGCCACCGACTGCACGCGCCCGGCCGACAGGGCCGGCTTCACCTTCTTCCACAGCAGCGGAGAGAGCTCGTACCCCACCAGGCGGTCGAGCACACGGCGGGCGGTCTGCGCATCCACCAGGTTGCGGTCGATGCGGCGGGGGGCCTTGATGGCCTCGGTGATGGCATTCCTGGTGATCTCATGGAATACGATGCGCTTCACCGCCTTCTCGTCCAGCTCCAGGGCATTCACCAGGTGCCAGGAGATGGCTTCCCCCTCGCGGTCCTCGTCAGTGGCCAGCCATACCGTTTCGGCACCTGCGGCCAGCTTCCGGAGTTCGTTCACCACGTTCTTCTTGTCCTTTGCGATCTTGTACTGCGGGAGGAACCCGTTCTCAATATCCACCCCGAGGTCGCTCTCCGAAAGGTCCATCACATGCCCGAAGCTCGATTTCACGGTGAAATCATTGCCAAGGAATTTCTCAATGGTCCTTGCCTTCGCAGGCGACTCAACGATAACCAGATTCTTTGTTGCCATACTTATTAATACCAAAAATTCAAAAATGTCACCCCCAAATCCGCGACAAAAGTAATATAATTAAAATGTTACGGACAAGCAAGAAACAATATTTACCTGTAATTGTTTCCTTTGCGACGGGCATTTTTGCTTAATTTTGCTGCCCGTCCGGAGTGGTCGGACAGCCCGGTAATGAACATATCCGCGATGATATCCCGATGATTTTGAAAGCGGCGAAAAAGATATATATCGAAACTTACGGCTGCCAGATGAACTTTTCTGACAGCGAGATCGTGGCCTCGCTCATGCGCGAGGGTGGCTACGAGCTGTGCAGCGACAGCGGCGAGGCCGATGTGGTTTTCGTGAATACCTGCTCGATCCGCGACCATGCCGAGCAGCGTGTCCGCCAGCGGCTGCGGGAGCTCAGGATGCTCAAGGCCGGGAACCGCTCCGTGAAGATCGGCGTGCTGGGCTGCATGGCCGAAAGGCTGAAACAGCAACTCCTCGAGGAGGAAGAGGCTGTGGACATGATCGTGGGCCCCGACGCTTACCGCGACCTTCCGGCCCTGCTCGAAAGGGCTTCCGGGGGAGATAAGGCCATCAACGTGATCCTTTCCACCACAGAGACCTACGACGACATCACCCCCGTAAGGCTCGACAGCAACGGCGTTACGGCTTATATCTCCATCATGAGGGGATGCGAGAACTTCTGCGCTTACTGCGTGGTGCCCTATACCAGGGGAAGGGAACGCAGCCGTAACCCGGAGACCATCGTCGAAGAAGCCAGAGAACTTTTTGAACAGGGATACCGCGAGGTGACCCTGCTGGGGCAGAATGTGAACTCCTACCGCTGGGAAGAGGATGGCAAAAGCATATCTTTCACGGACCTGCTCGAACGCGTGGCGGCCGTAAATCCCCTGCTGAGGGTGCGCTTTGCGACCTCCCATCCCAAGGACCTGTCGGATGATCTGCTTATGGCCATCGGCCGACATCACAATATCTGCAAGGCCATCCACCTGCCGGTGCAGTCGGGCAGCGACAGCATACTGCGGAAGATGAACCGCAAATATACCAGGGAATGGTACCTCGGAAGGATCGATGCCATCAGGCGCCATGTGCCGGGATGTGGCCTGTCCACTGACATCATCACCGGTTTCAGCGGCGAAACAGCGGAGGACCACCGCGACACCCTGTCACTCATGGAGTCGGTGGGCTATGACTATGCCTTCATGTTCAAATATTCGGACCGTCCGGGCACCCTGGCCCACAGTAAACTTCCCGATGATATTCCCGATGCGGTGAAAACGACAAGGTTACAGGAGGTCATCGCCCTGCAGCAGCGGCTTTCGCACGAAAGCAACAGGCGTGACCTTGGTAAGACCTTCGAAGTGCTGGTGGAGGGGTACTCGAAACGTTCGGATGAGCACCTCATGGGGCGTAACAGCCAGAACAAGGTGGTGGTATTCCCGGCAGGGGATTATAAAAAAGGCGATTATGCAGAGGTACTGATAGAGGACTGCACACCGGCAACCCTCATCGGCCGCGCCCTTACACCCTAAACATCGGAAAGCGCCGAGTCGAGCCTGTCGAACCGGTCGCTGTAATCTTCCATGGAACGCCTGATCACTTCGTGCGCATCCTCCACCCCGAAGGTATGGGTGATCTCCACATGGCTTTCCTGGCCCGGGAGGTCCTTGTAGGTGAGGAAATAATGTTTCATCCTGTCGACGATCAGCTCGGGGCAGTCGGAGATGTCCTTGTAGTTTCCGTATACCGCATCGTTGTTGAGCACCGCGATGATCTTGTCGTCCGACTCGTCGCCGTCGAGCATGCGGAAACCCCCTATCGGCCGCGCCCTTACCAGGATGTCGCCATGCACGATATCTTTTTCCGTGAGTATGCAGATGTCGATGGGGTCGCCATCGCCGCTGATGCCGTCCTTGCCCGTACGCTGCATGCAGAACTCAGCCACCCGCTGCCCGCTGTAGGTTTGCGGGATGAAGCCGTACAGGGCCGGAACCACGTTGGAATACTTCTGCGGACGGTCGAGGCGGAGGTATCCCGAAACCTTGTCGACCTCGTATTTTACCGTGTCGGTGGAGACCATCTCGATAAAGCAGATGATCACCTCCGGGGCATCCTTGCCGATATCGACGCCATGCCAGGGGTGGGATTTATACCGGAGGCCCATCAGCCGCCCGATCGGGTCCATGAGCTTGTTTACCATTGCAGGGAGTTTAATGTTTATGCGAAGGTACGGATATTTTTGTTTTTCTGCCCAAGAATCCGGGGGCTTCATGGCTCACACCCAAACCCACACCCACTCTTAACCATGAAACCATGAAACCATGAAACACTCACGAAATCCCTGATGCTGGACATAAAAAAGGGAACCGCGTAGCTGTACGTAATTTCCCCGGAACAAAATCCTCAATACTGCGTATAAGATTGATTGACATGATGAGGCGTTGGGAAATCCCTGTTGATGTAAGCCTTATTAAAAAACGACTACATTTGCAGGGCCGGCGATGCATTTTATTAAGGACCGATGAACATGAAGCGATATTTAGGACTGTTTTTGTTTGCAACAGTGATGCTGGCATCCTGCGTGCCGCAGAAGAAGATCCTGTACTTGCAGGACCGGCCGAAGGACGACAGCACTGCCACCTTCGTCAATGATCGCAAGCTTGACTACCAGGTGCAGCCCGGCGACAACCTCTACATCAAGATCAGCAGCCTGGAAGAGAAATCGACCACTTATTTCAACCAGGTCAGCGGTGCGGCCTCAGGCGGCTCGGGAGGGACCAACCTCTACCTCAACAGCTACCTGGTGAACGACACTGGATATTTCCACTTCCCCTCGCTGGGCTATATGTACGTGAAAGACCTCACTGCCGAAGAGATTCAGGATGAGCTTGAAAAAAGGCTTTCGGAATACCTTGTCGACCCGGTGGTGATCGTCAGGCTGGCCAGCTTCAGGATCACCCTGCTGGGAGAGTTCAAAAGCCCGGGCAAGTACGATGTTTTCCAGAACAACATCAACATCTTCGAGGCCATCTCGCTGGGCGGCGACCTTACCGATTTTGCCAAAAGGAACAAGGTGGCCATCATCAGGCAGACCGGCAACGGCTCGAAGGTGATCCGTGTCGACCTCAACGACAAACGGATACTCGAATCGGACTATTATTACCTGTTGCCCAACGACATCGTTTACGCGGAACCGATCAAGGCCAAGCAGTTCGTTTCCACAAACTTCCCCTATGGGCTGGTATTTTCGATATTGTCGACCATATTGCTGCTGTATGCTTTTTTTAACTGACCCTGATGAACCCGCAAGAAAACCAATACAACCCTGACCTGAGAGAGGAATCAGTCGATTACAAGGCCATATTCCTGAAGTTTTTCCGGTACTGGTATTTTTTCCTGCTGGCCATGATCGTTGCCCTTACCCTTGCTTACTTCTTTAATAAGTACACCACGCCGATATACGAGATCTCCTCGCGCATGCTCATCAACGACCCGGCAAAGATCGACCCTCAGGACATGATCGGCATGGGCACCTACGGGCGCAACCAGAACAACATACAGAACGAGATCGTGGTGCTCAAATCATATGCGGTGGTGAACAGGGCCATCAAAAAGCTCGACTTTTACGTTTCGTACTATGCCGAGGAAAGTTTCAAGACCACGGAGCTATACAGGAGCAGCCCCTTCGAGGTGGTATTCGACTCGGTGGTGCCACAACCGATAGGGCTCGATTTCTTTGTAGAGCCTGCGGATGACGGCTCCTTCAGGCTCAGGGCCAATGGCGAGAAGGTCCGTTACTATAACTATATCGAACACGAGGTGGTGCCGGAGATGTCGGTGCCCCTGCTCGAATATGAGGGTACCCATCGTTTTGGCGAAAAGATCGTCACTCCCTGGTTTTCCTTTACCCTGGCCCCCACATCCCTTTACGACGGGAAGATGATGAGCGGTAAGAAATACAGGTTCCTTTTCAACAACATCGGCTATCTGACCCGCTATTTCAGGAGCGTGAGCGTTGAGCCCATCGCCCAGAACTCATCCATCATCAGGCTGGCGCTCAGGGGCAACAACATCGACAAGATGGCCGATTTCCTCAATATGCTCATGAAGGAATACCTGATCATCGAGCTGGAGGACAAGAACAAGACCTCCCAGAACACCATCGAGTTCATCGACCGTGAGCTGGCCAAGCTGGAGGATTCGCTGAACCTTTCGGAGAAGGAATTACGCAATTTCATGATCGAGAACAAGGTGATGAACCTCGAAACGCAGACCGATCATTATTTCTCGAACCTTTACGAATTACAGAACGAGAAGGCTGCGCTGATGGTGAAGGCAAAATATTATGATTACCTGAAGGAATATGTTGAGAAGGATGAGGGCAGCATGCTCATTCCTCCCGCTTCGGGCGTTGACGACAACGTTGTGAGCGGGCAGATCCAGAACCTGCTCGCGTTGTATGCCCAACGGGTAGAACTGCTGTCGACCTCCACCGACAAGAACCCTTATCTTTCGGGCCTGAACGAAAAGATCAACCTGGCCAAGCAAACCCTGCTGGTGAGCATCAATAATGTGATCAGCACGAGCAATATCACCATGCGCTCGATCGATGAACGCATCGATGCCCTGTACGGGAAGATCAGCGGACTGCCTGCACTCGACCGTGAGTTTTTCAACATACAGCGGCAGTTCGGCATCAAGAACAGCCTGTATACCTACCTGCTGCAAAAGCGTTCGGAGGCACAGATCTCGCTGGCGAGTACCTTCAACGACTCGGAGATCATCGACCTGGCCATGAACGAGGGGCAGAGCCCGGTAACGCCGAAGAAAAGCTTCAACTACATGATCGCCCTCTTCTTCGGTTTTGTGATCCCGTTCCTTTTCATCTTCCTGCGCGATTATTTCAACGACAAGATCGTCGACAGGAAAGACGTTGAAAAGCTGACCCGCTATCCCATCATCGGCCATATCCTGCACAGCACGCGGCTCACCAACCTGGTGGTTTCGGGATCGCCCAAGTCGTCCATTGCCGAATCGTTCAGGTCGGTGCGCACCAACCTGCAATTCATGGCGCAGGGCAAGGAAAAGCAGACCATCCTCATCACCTCCGACATGGTAAGTGCCGGTAAGACCTTCGTTTCCATTAACCTGGCATCCATCTTCGCCCTTAACGGCAAGAAGACGCTGCTGATGGGCTTCGACCTTCGCAAGCCCAAGATATACCAGGACTTCGGGCTTACCAATACTGCAGGGATCAGCTCCTACCTGATCAACAGGCATACGCTTGAAGAGATCATACAGCCTTCGCCTGTGGAGAACATGGATGTGATCATGGCCGGCCCGGTGCCGCCCAACCCTTCGGAACTGATCGCTTCGGAAAAGACCGATGAGATGTTCAGCCGTCTCATGGAGATGTATGACTTCATCGTTATCGACACCCCGCCGCTGGGGCTGGTCACCGATGCCTTCCTCCTGATGAAATACACCGACAACAACCTCTTCGTGGTCAGGCAGGGGCATACGAACAAGAAGGTTTTTGCCTCGATCATCAGGGATATCGAAAACCGCGAACTGCCCCATATCAGCATCCTCATCAACGATGTGAAACTGAGCAGGACCTCATACGGCTACGGCTATGGCTACGGCTATGGTTACGGCTACGGCTACGGTTACGGCTACGGTTATTACACCGACGACCGTGATACTGACAAGCCGGGAGTGGTAAAGCGCATTTTCAAGGGATAGCCGTTCAGCAACTTTTCAGGTGTGAACCGTCATTGGTTTTCCCTTTTCTAAGGGATGGCCCTCAGCTCAGGATAGTAGAAATACATGATCGTAACAGCCGCTACGAGATAAAGGAATGTCAGGGGCAGGCCGATCTTCATGAAGTCCCTGAAGGAATATCCCCCCGGCCCATAAACCATCAGGTTGGTCTGGTAACCTATGGGGGTGATGAAGTTTGCCGCTCCCGCGAAAGCCACGATCAGGATGAAGGGTGTGGGGTCGGTCAGGCCAAGGTCGTGGGCCACGGTGATCGAGATGGGGAATATCAGCGCCACCGCAGCCTTGTTGGTGATATAGGAAGCCAGCAGGTTGGTGATGATGAAGATCCCAGCCAGCAGGCCTATCACGCCCAGGGGTATAAGGGCTTTGATCAGGTAGGTGGAAACAGCATGCGCTACGCCGGTCTTCACCATGGCAATGCCGAGGGCCAGCGACATGGCGATGATGATGGCCAGGTTAAGGTCGAGGCTCTTGTGGATGTCTTTTGGTGAGGCAATATTCAGCAGCATGGTGATGATGAGCAGCACCGTGAGTCCCAGGAAGAGCGATAGTACACCAAAACCGTGGAGGAGGATGGCCAGGGCCGTACCCCCCAGCAGCACCGCCACCTTGTACCACTCGAGTTTGCGGAAATCCTTGATCTTTGAGATCAGGTAGAAGTCGAGGGTTTCCGACGACAGGGTGTTGAAATCATCACCTGCCAGCAGCAGCAGCACATCGCCTGCCTTCAGCCTCACCTCACCGATCTTGCCCGTGATCCGCTCACCATTGCGGTGGATGGCGATGATGGCCGCATCATATTTTCCCCTGAAGTTCGACTCCCTGACCGTTTTGGAGATCAGGGTTGAATTGTGGGAGATGACCACTTCCATCACCTCGGTATGCCGTTTTTTCATGAACATGCCCACCTGCGAAAGCTGCAGTCCAGAGTTGGAATCGATCATCTCCACGATGGTCTGGGTGTCGCCGGCAAACAGGAGGGTATCCCCCTGGGTGATCAGGGTAGCCGGCGAAACGGGCCTGATCACTTCCGATTCGCGAATGATCTCGGCAAGGAAAAGGCCCTTCAGCTTGCGGAGTCCGGCCTCACCCACGCTTTTCCCTACCATGTCGGATCCCTTGCGCACATTTACCTCCACCATGTATTCCCTCGACTTGGTGGTGAAATCCTCCATGGCATCCTTCCTGACGGGAAGCAGCCGTTCGGCAAAGAAGATCAGGTATATCATCCCCACCAGGATCATGGGCACGCCCACGACAGAAAAATCGAACAGGTTCAGGGAAGTGAACTCGGGGAACACCTTCTGGTCTTCAACAAGTCCGTTAACGATCAGGTTTGTAGAGGTGCCGATCAGCGTGGCGCATCCGCCCAGGATGGCCGCATACGACAGGGGGATCAGCAGTTTCGACACGGGGATGCTGTTCTTTTTTCCCCATCGGTAAAGGTAAGGCATCATGATGGCCACCAGCGGGGTATTGTTGAGGAAGGCCGAAAAACCCCCCACCAACAGGCTCATGCGCCACATAAATCCCTTATAGGACCTCGACTTTTGGAACATCCTGTCGAAAAGGATGGCCACCACGGAGGTCTTCCTGATCATGTCGCCGATCATGAGCAGCAGCAGGATGATGGCGATCTGTTCGTTGGCAAAACCCGACACCACCTCCTTGGGCGTCAGGATGCCGGCCAGGCCCAGTGCGATCACCCCGATGGCAAAGGTAAAACCCGGACCGATCAGGTTGCGGTACAGGGAAACAATAATGAACAGGAGGACGACAACGACGATGATGGTATCAAAATAGTTCATAAGCACATTCCTCTCGGCCGGCCTGTCTTTGCTTTTATTATTGGTAAGATTCTCTTACTTTTGCAAAAATTTCCCGTGTTCACAAATATATGGAAAAAGCGGATAAACATATTTTTCCCGTATTCAATAAAATATTGAAGCGTTCCGACAAGGAAAAACTTTTACACCAGAAAGGCAAGGTGATCTGGCTTACCGGGCTTTCCGGATCAGGAAAGACCACTATTGCCCGGGGGGTGGAAAGGGAATTGCACCGTAGGGGTTTTATCTGCCAGGTACTGGATGGCGACAACATCCGTTCCGGCATCAACAATAACCTGGGATTTTCCGTAGAGGACAGGATGGAGAACATCCGCAGGATAGCCGAAGTTTCAAAGCTGTTCATCAACTGCGGTATCATCACCATCAACAGCTTCATCAGTCCTACGGAGAAGATCAGGGACATGGCCGGGCAGATCATCGGCAGGGATGACCTCATTATCGTTTATGTGAACGCGCCCGTTTCGGTATGTGAGCAAAGGGATGTAAAGGGCCTTTACAAGAAGGCGAGGGCAGGCAAGCTCAAGGATTTCACGGGGGTGGATGCTGCCTTCGAGCCTCCGCTGCATCCCGACGTCGAGGTCAGGACCGACCTGCTGAAACCTGCCGAATCGGTGAGAAGCATCATCGATCACGTGATCCCGCTTATATCCATGAATGAATAAGGCTGAAGCAATGGACAAGATGAAGAAATACAACATCAACCACCTGAGGGAACTTGAATCGGAGTCGATCTATGTGCTCCGGGAGGTGGCTGCACAGTTTGAACGGCCGGCCCTGCTCTTTTCAGGTGGCAAGGATTCGATCGTGCTGGTGCACCTTAGCGTAAAGGCTTTCTGGCCGGCACGTATCCCATATCCGCTGGTGCATATCGATACAGGCCACAATTTCGGTGAAACCATTACTTTCCGTGATACGCTTTGTGAGAAGATCGGTGCACAACTCATCGTGGGGTCCGTGCAGGAGTCGATCAACCAGGGCAGGGTAGTGGAAGAAACCGGCTATAATGCGAGCCGCAACCTGCTGCAGACCACCACGCTCCTCGACACCATTGAAAAGAACAAGTTTGATGCGGCTATCGGTGGTGGCAGGCGCGATGAGGAGAAAGCCAGGGCCAAGGAACGTTTCTTTTCGCACCGCGACGAATTCGGGCAGTGGGATCCCAAGAACCAGCGCCCGGAATTGTGGAACATCTTCAATGGCAGGAAAAATGTGGGCGAGCACTTCAGGGTGTTCCCCATCAGCAACTGGACGGAGATGGATGTATGGCAGTACATCTACATGGAGAATATCGATATCCCGAGCCTGTATTACACCCATGAGCGGGAGGTCTTCAACCGCGACGGGGTATGGCTTGCGGCAGCACCGTTCATGAAACGCAGGCCGGAAGAAAAAGTGGAGCGGCTTAAGGTCAGGTGCAGGACCATCGGCGATATCTCCTGCACGGGCCTGACCCTTTCCACTGCCGAATCGCTGGAAGACATCATCCAGGAGATCGCTGCGACCAGGATCACCGAGCGGGGCGGAAGGGCCGACGACCTGCGCTCCGATGCGGCCATGGAAGACCGCAAGAAGGAAGGGTATTTTTAAGGATTAGCATTTGTTGAAGAAAACCAGGACATGATGATGCAGGAAAAAGAATTCTCAAGCAAGGCATACCTCGACATGGAATTGCTGCGCTTTACCACGGCGGGAAGCGTCGACGACGGGAAGAGCACCCTGATCGGCAGGCTGCTCTACGATAGCAAGTCGATCTTCGAGGACCAGATGGAGGCCGTGAAAAGGGCGTCGATCAAGAAAGGCAATGAAACCATCGACCTCTCCCTGCTTACCGACGGTCTGCGTGCCGAGCGCGAACAGGGGATCACCATCGATGTGGCCTACCGCTATTTTGCCACTCCCAGGAGGAAATTCATCATCGCCGATACCCCGGGGCATGTGCAGTATACCAGGAACATGGTCACCGGGGCTTCCACGGCCAATGCCGCCATCATCCTCATCGACGCCAGGAACGGGGTGACGGAACAGTCGCACCGCCATTCATACATTGCCTCACTTTTACAGATACCCCATATCGTGGTCTGCGTGAACAAGATGGACCTGGTTGACTACCGTGAAGAGGCCTATGAAGAGATCAAGAACAATTTCATGGCTTTTGCCGCCAAGCTGGCGGTTAAGGATGTCCGCTTTGTTCCCATCAGTGCCCTCAAAGGCGATAACGTGGTGGAAAAATCCACGAACATGCCCTGGTACCAGGGAGGCACCCTTCGCTATATCCTTGAAAATATCCATATTGGCAGCGACCATAACCATATCGATGCCCGCTTCCCGGTACAGTATGTCATAAGGCCCCAGCGCGATGAGTTCCACGATTTCAGGGGCTATGCCGGAAGGGTTGCCGGGGGCGTGTTCAGGGTCGGTGAGCGGATAAAGGTGCTTCCTTCAGGATTTACCTCTACCATCAAATCGATCGTATTCCATGAGGAGTCTCTGCAGGAGGCCTTCCCGCCCATGTCGGTCATCATCACCCTGGAAGATGATATCGACATCAGCCGTGGCGACATGATCGTGAAGGAAAACAATGGCCCCAGGATAGGACAGGATATCGAAATCATGATGTGCTGGATGAGCGAAAAACCCATGATGCCCAACGGCAAATATGCCGTCAAGCATACCACCACCGATGCGCGCTGCCTGATCAGGGAAGTGCGGTACAAGGTGGATGTGAACACCCTCGAAAAGATCACGGACGACAGGAATGTGGGCCTCAACGAAATTGCCAGGGTTTCGCTTCGGACCACCAAGCCGCTGTTCTACGATTCATACCGGGAAAACAGGAAAACGGGGGCCCTGATCATTATTGATGAGGCTACCAACATTACGGTCGGGGCCGGGATGATCATATAGCAGGGATGCGGCATCAGCACTCACGGGCTGATCGTGCATTAATTTCACCGCTTTAAGGTACTTATTTATACATTTGTGTGGATACAATCCCGAATTTATGGAAAAAGAGTATTTCAGCCATGAAACCGCCGTCGTCGACGAAGGGGCCCGTATCGGCAAAGGAACGAAGATCTGGCATTTCTGCCATGTGATGGGCGGAAGCATCCTCGGGGAGGGTTGTAACCTGGGACAGAATGTTTTCGTAGCCGGTGATGTCGTGCTCGGGAACAATGTGAAGGTACAGAACAATGTAAGCATCTATTCGGGAGTGATCTGCGAGGATGATGTTTTCCTTGGGCCGTCGATGGTATTCACCAATATCAAGAATCCCCGCAGTGCTGTGATCAGGAAGGGGGAATACAGCAGGACGCTGGTAAGGCAGGGGGCATCCATAGGGGCCAATGCCACCATTGTTTGCGGGAATGATATCGGCCGCTATGCTTTCATTGCCGCCGGTGCCGTGATAACGGGCGAAGTTCCCGACTATGCCCTCATGATGGGCTGCCCGGCCAGGCAGGTGGGTTGGATGAGCGAATACGGGCACCGGCTGCATTTCAATAAGGAGGGTGTGGCCGTATGCCCGGAGAGCGGGGAAAGATACAGGCTTTCAGGCGATCACGTTGAAAAAATCACATAACATGAGCAACCATAAGAAGGAAAAGGCATACAACTTTGCCCTGATCGGGGCAGCAGGCTATATCGCGCCCCGCCATATGAGGGCCATCAAGGATACCGGGCATGACCTGGTTGCAGCCCTGGATAAGTTCGACAGTGTGGGCATCATCGACAGTTTCTTCCCCGATGCAGCCTTTTTCACCGAGACCGAACGCTTCGACCGTCATGTCGACAAGCTGCGGCGCAAGGGTGAACAGAAGATCGACTATGTGTCGATATGCTCACCGAACTACCTTCACGATGCACATATCAGGCTGGCGCTGAGGAACCAGGCCAACGCCATCTGTGAGAAGCCGCTGGTGCTGAACCCCTGGAACGTGGATGCACTCGCCGAGATCGAAAAAGAGTCGGGCAAAAACATTTTCAACATCCTCCAGCTGCGCCTGCACCCCTCGATCATAAAGCTAAAGGAACAAGTGGACAAGGGCCCTGCCGGGAAGGTTTATGATCTGGACCTGACCTATATCACCAGCAGGGGAAGATGGTATTTCATTTCATGGAAGGGCGATGTGCACAAGTCGGGAGGGGTGGCCACCAATATCGGGGTCCACTTTTTCGATATGCTCACCTGGATCTTCGGCAATATCAGGAGCAACGTGGTGCATGTGTCGGAAGCCGATACGGCCGCAGGGTTCCTTGAGCTGGAAAAAGCACGCATACGCTGGTACCTCAGCCTCAGGAAAGAGACCATTCCGGCTTCCGCAAGGGCCGAAGGGATCACCACCTTCCGCTCGATCACCATGGAGGGTGAGGAGATCGAATTCAGCGGGGGGTTTACCGACCTGCATACCGAAAGCTACAGGAACATCCTCGAAGGTAAAGGTTTTGGCATCTATGAGGCTCGCAAAAGCATCGAGATCGTCCATAACATCCGGACCTCGCAGGCCGTTGGCCTCAAAGGCGATTACCACCCTATCCTGAAAGAAATCACCCTCTGACCCCGGCAAACAACAGATAAAACGTCATCTTGAACAGCAAGCCAAATACGAAGGAGAAAACATGGTATGCCGTGTACACGCGTTCACGGGCCGAAAAACAGGTCGACGAATGGTTGCAAAAGGCCGGCATCGAGGTATACCTGCCGCTTGTCAAGACCCTGAAACAATGGAGCGACCGGAAAAAATGGGTAGAAGAACCCCTTTTCAGGTCGTACGTATTTGTGCATATCACACAGGCGCAATACTATGATGTACTGAACACTGCCGGTGCTGTAAGGTTCGTCACCTTCGAGGGCAGGGCCGTGGCCATCCCCCCGCAGCAGATCGAAGCCATCAGGCATTTCGTGCTGTCAGGCGAGCAACTCCCTGATGTTGAACTCGACATCGTTCCCGGAACTAAGGTCCAGATCATTGCCGGGCCCATGAAGGGGATCAGCGGTGACCTGATCGAGATCATGGGCAGGAAGAAGGTACGGATAGAGATCGAAGGGCTCGGACAATCGGTTTATGTTGAACTTCCGGCATCGTATATCAGGCCCTAGGCGGTAGTAGCCGTGCATCGGTTTTTGATGTTTCACGAAATTTCTTATTTTTATCCTGACCTTAATCCCTCCCGGATCTTGAAATGATCAGTTAATTTATGGTTTAACTTAATGCTATGATCATGAAGAAAAGATTCGTATCCCTTGTTTTGCTTGTTTTCGCTTCTGCCAGCCTTACACAGGCACAGTTCGTGAAAAGCATTGGCCTGAAAGGCGGTGCCGCATGGGCAAAGCAGGAATGGAAGTACAAGAATGTCAACGAAGTTGATGACCCGCAGTACCGAGCACGTATCCATGCCGGACTTGAACTGGAAATGTTCCGCCATCCCTGGCTGGGCATGCTGGCCGGGGCCGGTATCGCCCAAAAGGGGAACCAGATCGAAGTTGAAATAACCCATGCTGGCCAGCCCGAAGGAACAGGGGAATTTAAAACTTTCAGGTCGACCTTCAATTATGCTTACCTGGAACTCCTGCTCAAGGTACACAGGGAGTTTGGCCCTGTGACCCCTTTTGTCTTTGCGGGCCCGCGACTTGATTACATGATATCTTACGATTCGGACCTGTCGCTTGAGACGATCGAGGACGAAATGAGCGATGCCCTTTTCGGCTTGTCATACGGTGTGGGGGTCGAGTATAATTTCGGCAGGATCGGCCTGGCAGCAGTCTTCACACACCAGTACGATTTTTCGTATGTGTATGATAAGGAGCCCGAGACTTTCGGGCTTGAAAGCATCCGCAACAAGGCCTACTTCCTTGATCTTGCGATCAAATACTATTTCGGGAAATAACGGAGCGTCTGTCAAGGGCTTTCAGGCCATGACCTTCCGGGTAAAGACCCCGGGAAGTTTTACCACCTTTCGCTTGTGATAGTCGAAGGCGATCAGCCGCGTATTGCCGGTCATCACTACCGTTTCATCGCGCATGACGGTATAATGCATCACGAAAGAAAGTTCCCGCACATCCTCGAGATGGATGTATACCCTGAGCTCATCGCCCCTGAAAACCTCTTTCTTGAAATATACATGAGCCTCCCCCATGATGATCCCCGGCCCGCCGATATCCTGCTCCGAAAATCCGTGCCCGGCAAGAAAATGCAGCCGTGCATCATGGAAAAGCAACAGTGCTTTGTCGTTGCCCATGTGACCGCCGTAATTGATGTCGCCCACGCGCACAGGGTATGATCCGGCAAATGTTTTATCTTCTTTCATGCTTAGTTCGTTTTTCGTACAACAAGGCCGTATCACCTGATCATCCGCTCCAGCCCCCTGAATTTCCCAGCCTTCATGCGCAGCAGGGTCCTGTATGAAGTTCCCGCCGGCAGGCATTCACGGTCTGCAAGACGCGCTGCCCCCGGCTTCAGGAAGGCCAGTACCTCGCCGCTCTGGCAGTCGATAACAGCTCCGAGGAACATATGGTCGCGGTCCGACCAGAGATAATGCAGGTAGGCAATGCCTTCTGTCCCTGATGCAATGGCGGTTTCGATCTCCTCGTGCGAGGCAATTCGAAAGGGATAACGGTAAACGGCCGATATGCTTTCCCGGTCCAGATCATCATCAAGGTCCGGCGGGATCAGCAATGTTTTCTTTTTGATCGAAGCGGTGAGTGCCTTCGGGATCTTATCAGCATAAATGCCTTTTTTGGGGTAACGTTTTTCCAGGGCCAGGTTTACCCTGCTGTTGAACTGTCGTATGGCAAATGCGAGATCGTTTGCCGACAACTCCTGACGGGCAAAGGATATCTTGAAGATATACCTTCCCCTGAGGAGCTGGCCTCCCGTTTCCATATCCGTGACCAGGGGCGAACTCCTGTTCACCATTTCCGGTTCCAGCTTTTTCCCGTCTTCCGCAAGGAAAAGCATAAGGGTAAAAGACCTGAACCAGAAGATATCGCCTGCGCTTTGCTGCCCCTCAAAGGACATTGCTGCCGAAAACGCGGCATAATCGTTATCCCTGGAAGCAATGACCGAATTGATCTTCCTGCTTTCCATGAAGATCACCGAGTCGTTCAGCTGCCAGAGAGATGGCAGCACCTCCCTGACCACCCTGTTGTACCATGACATCAAAGCCGAATCACAGCTGTTCTCAGCTTGGCCGGGATCAAAAAGTGCAACAGCCAGCGGCCGGTGGTATATGGCTTCGGCCTTTTTATAGTCGGCACGTATGAACTGGGCCTGCGATAAGGAGGAAAACAGGACCAGGATTGCGATGATAAGGATTCTCGGCATGATGTTGTTTTGATATACAAAGATAAGGTTATTGGAGTTTTGAGTGTTGAGTTTAAAGTTCAGCGTTCAAAGTTCAGATATCAGATTTCACCCGGGATCCCGATCTATGGAAAACAAATAAAAAAAGGCCCCTGAAAAGAGGCCTTTGTCCGTGTAATTGGAGTATATGGAAGTCCCGCCCGGTGGGGCGGGAAGGGAACATCATAGCTTGATGGGATAGGAAACACCGTTGATGATCACTACGGCATCGTCATCGCAGGTGCCGGGACCGTAGTTGAGGATGATCAGCGGGAGGGCTGAATGTTGCATCTCGATCACACCGCTCTTGATCCAGTAGCAGTTCAGCGAGATCTCAAGGCCCTGGGTAATGGTGGCTGTCAGCGTTTCTCCGTTGGAGGCCGCCACGCTGTGCGTACCGGTAAGCATATAGGTGTCGTCCCACCAGATAAAGGGGGTGTTATGTCCTTCGCTCCATTCGCGCATACGGTCGCCAACCCAGTCGATCACACCGCCGTCGGGCTTGATCACCTGCCCGTCGACATGCACGGTCCAGGTCGGGTTGCCGGACGAATTCAGTCCCTGGTTGGTCAGGATCTTCGTTCCCAGCACCTGGTGGTCGTTCACGAAGTAGTTGTCGAGCGTGGTGGTGATCACCGTTCCCGGGGCCCAGTATGGCCCGGTATGTTCAACGTTGATGATGCCCCTGCGCCATTTCCCGTCGTTGCAAAGGCAGTTGGTCGGTCCAAAGTCGATGCTAACCGTAAAGGGAAAACTGAGGGTGTCGATGGTGACGGTTACACAGGGTCCCATGAAGATGGTGTCGAGCATGATACCCTTGTACGATTTTTCCTGTCCGCGCATGGCCTCGTCGGTAATGTCGGTCAGCTCGCTGAAGAGCTTATCGGCTAATGCATCATCTTTGGCTGCGTTCAGGTTTTCTTCCTGTTGCGGGTCGGGGTTGACTTCCTCTTCTTTCTGGCAGCCGGCGAACAATATGGCCAGGCCCGCGAGCAGGAGCATGGTTAAGATCAATTTCCGTGTTTTCATAAGGGTTTGTTTTTGGAGTTAATGGTTTGTGTCTAATGATTACTTATCAAGGGTAAAAATATCGTTCCCGACTGGCCGTGCTGCTGCCAGTGAAGCCTGTACCGTGTAGGACATTCGCTGCCCGCTACCGGCTGATTGTTGCTGTTGAATCCGAAGGTGACCGTAGCCCTGAGGTTGATCTCCGGGATGGTGATGATCTCCTCTCCGGCATATGGCAACCACTGGCAGCTCTCCCTGAAAACGACCGATTCGCCGATCTCGGTAAAGAACTGTTTCCCGCTGCGGTCGTGGCCCCATGAAAGCAGGTTACTGTAGGATCCTGCGCTTCCAAAGCCGTTAACGGCAAGCATGAGGTTGCCCGGGCTGCCACTGTAGACCATCATCCTGGCCAGGTGCCATTCGCGGGGCTGGTGGCCGTTGAAGACCACATGAATATGAGCCGAGTTTTTATGGATGATGGCGTTGAATCCGTTACCCAGCAATTCGATGATGCCGCCATTCACGTTCTCGATCTGCGCCCTGCCGTTGATCACCATGGATTGGTTGCCCGGCAGCCTGGTCACCTCGTAATCGTATAGTTCGATGGTGATGTAAGCCCCCGGAAGGAACCAGCTGGTGTTCTGTTTGATCTTGATCAGGACAGTACCGGTGCGATACTTGTTTTGTGCGCAGTTCAGCCCGTCATAGGTGAGCCTGTAAACGATGGTGTCGCTGACCAGGTAGGTTGAATCCAGCGTAGCCCCGCATGGGATATCCATGGCTGCGGACTTCCCTGTACCCGCCACGACCTGGCCGGCATCGACCAGGGCCTCATCCATGTTCTCCTCTACCGAATTATCGTCTTTCGACAACTGCTGGACCGGGGTGGAGTCAGGTTTGGGCTGCTCGGGCTCATCCTTCTTACATCCCGCGAACAGGGCTGCAGCCAGCAGCACGATGAGGAACAGCCTGATGTTTTTTTGCGGGATCATGAGCATTTGTTTTAAATAGTACACTAACTTTTCCATTTACCCTTATTTAAGTTTCAATTTTTTTATGGTGTCACGGTCAGCGAGAGGGAATTCACGGCGCAAATGCCGAAAAACCCGAGCGCTCCCTCGCTGAGGTTGGTATTTACGTTGGCCGGGTCGGAAGGGAACACCCCTCCCTGCCAGCTCGTTTCAAGCAGCAATGACCGGATGAAGGCGGCATGTTCGGGACTGAGCGAATACCTGCGCTGGTCGATCCTTGTTCCGGCCGGAAAACATACCTCTTCCACCAGGGGGGCAAAAACCTGGCTCACATCAAGGGTGGGAAGGGTATTGAACAGCAGCCTCCGCCGGGTATCACTGCTGTTTTCATATCCGGGCACCGTCGACCAATCGATCAGCACCTCCCACATGGCCGGGTCGGAAGCTTCAAAAGCACTGGCTACATAATCGATGTGATAGAATTCATCATCATCATTCTTTGCATAGCTGAGCTCGGGGAACTGCTGCCCGGCTACCATGTAGGCCTGGGCCGAATACACCTTCTGCCCGTAAAGGATCAGGAGCGAATAGTTCCTGTCAAGCTGCGCTGCCACAACAGTATCGGTAAGGTATTTGCCCGGTTCTCCCGGATCTTCGCTGAGGCGGAAGGTTTCCTCCTCATTGTTGACGATCACTTCGGCACCGCTCACAGGCAATGGTTCATCATTGATCCCGGTCTTGTTGTAATGGATATATATTTCCTGCACCCGTGCTTCGCTGGTGAGGATCCCTTCCACCACGATCCTTTCCTCACCATCATTAACAGGCGACCAGTCAGCCTCTTTCGCACAGGATGCGAGAAGCAGCAGTAGCAGATATGTCCAAATCCTGTGCATCAGAACCTGAATTGGTAATTAATGGAAGGAATGATCTCCGATACCGAAAGTGCCGTGGGTACCATTGTCGGTATCTCACTGTGATCGGCCGGGACCACGTAATCCCCGCCTGGATCTTCCATCCTGTTGAAACTCAGAAAATACGGGTTTGTCCGGCCATAGGCATTATACAGGTTAAGGATAATGCTGTGCCGGTATCGCGAAAGCTCATCCCTGTTCAGCCTGAAGTTCACCGACAGGTCGAGCCGGTGATAAGGCGGCAGCCTGTCGTTGTTCTTTTCGCCGTATATGGGCACCACGTAACCATCGTAATCGTAAAAGGCCACCGGTGTGGTGATGGCGGCACCGCTGAGCAGCATCCAGTTGGCCGAAAATGCCCATCTTTTCCGCGTGTCGTACGAAAGGAAAAGGGTAAGGTGATGTGGCCTGTCCTGGAAAGCCCTGTAGCTTGCCCCGTTGTTCACGCCGGGTGTTTTCACGAACACCCTTGAATAGGTATACCCGATCCAGCCGCTGAGCTTCCCGAAGGCTTTCCTGAACATCATCTCCAGGCCATACGACCAGGCTTCCCCGTTGCGGATCTCCCCCTCGATGAGGGGATTGTAAAGCATATTGGCATGCGGGGCGTAGTCGATATAATTGTAGAAATGCTTGTAATAGGTCTCGGCCGAGAAGGAGAACCTGTCATCTTTTATTCCGGTAAAATAGCCCAGCGAATACTGGTCGGCCTTGCGGGGCTTAATATTGGGCCCGGCCGGCACCCATACGGCCAGTGAGGTAAAGGGGCTGATGCTGTTGGTGAGCTCGTTGAGGAACTGCGTGGTACGGCTGTAACCGGCTTTCAGCGAAGACGATGGGGAGAGCATGTACGTGATGTTGATCCTGGGCTCCAGGCTCGCATACGAGGAATAAACCGCACTTTTTTCGGCATTGAAAGTGTCGATAACCTCGTAGTTCTCATCGAAATAATAAACAGTGGCGGGCCCGAGGTCCTGCCATATCGGTAACCGCAGACCATAACGCAGAGTAACCCTTCTGCCAATATTTTGCCGGTTGCCTGCATAAAAGGCGTATTCAACACAGTTATAGTTGGGCACCTCTTTGGCCAGGGCCTCATCGTCGAGGTTGATGTTACCGGCATCCAGCGAATGGGTGCTGATGTTGAACCCGGCAGTAAAGGTATTGGCGGGGCTGATGTACCAGGTGAGGTCGGATTTCAGGGTGATGTTTGATATCGAAGAGTTCCAGTATTCGCGCTGGTCCTCGGAGAGGTACAGCAGGTACTGGTAGCGGGTGAGAAAGGCGGTGGTGTTGATGAACAGCTTCCGGTTGAAGATATGGTTCCATCGCAGGGTGCCCAGCACATTCGTCCACCCTATACCATATGTTTGTATGGAATTGTTGGTGGTACGCTCGAGCCTGTCGTTGCCAATATAAAAGGTCCCGAAGATGCGGTTCCTGTCGTTGAGCTTGAAATTGAGCTTGGCATTCAGGTCGAAGAAGCCCACGCTGACCTGTTCGTCCTTGAAATACATGTTTGGAAGCCATTGAAGGGTGGAGAACCTTCCGCCAAGGAAAAAGGAGCTCTTGTCCCTGATCACCGGGCCTTCGATCGAGAGGGTGGAGGTGTATGGTCCCACATTGCCGCCAAAGCCGAACTTTTTCAAGTTGCCATCGCGGGTCTTGATATCGATCACCGATGAAAGCCTTCCACCGTATTTCACCGGGAAGTCGCCCTTGAACACTTCAATATCGCTGATGGCGTCGGGCGAGATCACCGACAGGAAACCGAAAAGATGAGAGGCATTGTACAGGGGCACTTCGTCGACGAGGATGAGGTTCTGGTCGCTGCTGCCCCCGCGGACGAAAAAAAGTGCCGAACCATCGCCGAAGGATTCGATGCCGGGTACTACCTGCAGCGACTTGATGATGTCCTTGTCGCCAGTGATCCCCGGGAGGCTGGCCAGGGTCTTGCTGCTGAAGCGGAACTCGCTGATCTGGTCGCTGTGGAGCAGTGGCGCATCCGGCCTGCCCACGATCTCCACCTCTTTGATGGTAAGCAGGGTCTCCTTCATCTCAAGGTCGAACCGCAGGTTTTTTTCAAGCGACACCTCGAGCTCGGTAATTTCGTAACCGAGGAAGGAAAATACCAGCATGTGTTTCCCTGCGGGGAGGGAGAGGGAATAGAAACCATAAGCGTTGGTGGAAGTCCCCAGGTAGGTAGCTTTCTCATAAATGTGTGCACCAATGAGCACTTCGCCGCTGGCCTTGTCTTTGAGATATCCCGAGATGGTATACCTGGGGACGCTGCCCCCCGGTATGCCGGTCGAACCCTGCGTTCCGGCACCTTCAGCCATCTTCAGCACAATATGATTTTCAACGATCTCGTAACGGATGCCATTGTCGGTCAGCACCCTTTTCAGCACGTACCTGATGCTTTTGTTCCTGGCATCGATGCTCACGGGCATTTCGGCCGGGATCGCCTGCCGGCTGTAAGAGAAATAAATACCACCCTGCTTTTCGATATCACGGATGACCTCTTCCAGGGGCAGGCTGTCGGCCCTGATGGTGATCCTTCGCGAGAGGTCCTGGGAATGGAGAAAAGGGGAAATCAGAAAAAATACCGCCAGCAGCAGGACGGCACTTTTCAGGTATGTTTTTTCCGCTATGGACAAATTGTTTACTGTTGACATCCTGTACCCGAAAGTTCGACCGTATCGCCCCTGGGCCGGGCTGTAATGTCGATGGTCGATTGCAGCACGAGCAGCACGGCTTCGAGGGATTGCCCTTCAAAGGTAGCAGTTATACGGCAATTGTTGATCTCCGGGTTCATTACCACTATTTCCTTATGGTACACCTTTTCGAGCAGTTCGACGATCCTGCTCATGGGCGTATTGTCGAAGCTGAGTTTGCGCGTTTTCCAGGCCAGCAGGTTAGGATCACTGTGAGGCTGTTTCACGATCTCGCCCTCTTGCCTGAGCACCACGGCTTTTTCGCCGGGTTCGAGTACCATCTGCCGTCCGTTGTATTCAATCTGCACGCTTCCGCTTATCAGCACCACCTCCATGGTGTTGCCGGCGGCATGGGTATTGACGTAAAAAGAGGTGCCAAGTACCCTCAGCTGCATGTCGTCTGCCTCGATCACGAAGGCTTTCTTCTCGTTATGAACCACATCGAAATAGGCTTCCCCCTCAAGGCTGACCTTGCGTTCTTTGCCGGTGAAACGTGTTGGGAAGTGAAGCACGGCCCCTGAGTTGAGGGCTACCGAAGTTCCGTCGGGAAGTACGGATTCCACCACATGATCCTCTGCCGCGAGTACGTCTTCGCGGGCCTGCATAAAGAAAAGGAAATAAATGACGGATGGGAGGATGAGCAGCAGTGCAAGGGCGGCGGCCCCAATCATGTAACGGCGGGTTCTTTTTCCCAGTGTCCGGGAAACCGGGCGCTCAGCGATCCCTATCTTCCTGGCCATGGCTTCCCATTCCGTTTCGGGATCAACAGCGTCTTCCACATGCATGGCCTGCTGCAGGGCCCAGCTGTTGCGGATCTCCCTGAAAAACCGCTGGTTTCCGGCATCCTCCATGAGCCAGGCCGATAAGGCTGACAGTTCACCAGGGGTGGCTTCCCCGCTGAGGTACCGGGCGATCAGGACTTCATAATATGTGGTGTTTTCATCCATTGCTGCTATCCAATATACACATAAACTGCCTGATACCCTTACATGTTTTTCAAAATTTCCAGGAGCAGGATAAACAGGCCAAGGAATTCCGACAGTTTATCGCGCATGATCTTCAGGGCTTTCGACATCTGGGCTTCGACAGTCTTTACCGAAATGCCGAGTTCATCGGCGATTTGCTGGTATTTTTTATGCTCCACCCTGTTCAGCAGGAAGATCTCCCGGCATTTGTCGGGCAAAGCATCTGTGGCCTGCGTGATCCTGTTCCTCAGTTCTTCCGTTACAAGGTGGTCCTCTTCAACGTATTGATGATCGTGCCCCAACCCTTCGAACACCAGGATACCCCGGTCGAACTTCTTGTTATTACGCAGGTAGTTGAGGCAGCGGTTCCTTACGGTGGTGGCCAGGTAAGAAGCCGGCGAACGCTCTTCCTCTATCTTACCACGTTTCTGCCAGAGGCGGGCAAAGGCTTCCTGCACGATCTCCCTGGCCATATCGTGGTCTTTCACGTATTCGAGTGCAAAGAATGTCAGTCCTTTGAAATGCTTGCGAAAAAGCGCTTCAAACTCAACCCTTCCGAGTCCCTTGCCGCCGGTAAATGATCCGCTGTCCAGAGAATAGATTTTTATGCAAGATAAAGCAAAATAACGAGGCGGTTGGGCATAATAGTATGATGCCAGGGTAAAGCGAACCCGAAATCAGTGACATCAGGACATGAATCGATGCTTCAGATGGTTTGGGGTCACCGGTAAACCAGCTTATCCCTGTAAATGCCGTTCAATGTGCTTATCTCCACCAGGTAGATGCCTTTTGGTGCGGCCGAAAGGTCCATGCGTGCCTGGTTGCCGCTTATGCTGGCAGGCTGCACAGGCAGCACCTCGGTACCTGACATGTCATAGACCTTCACACCGAGGATCTCTGTTTCCTCAAGGCGGATGTCGAAGGATCCTCCTGTGGGGTTCGGGAAGATCTTCATTCCTTCACGGAGTGGATTTTCCTTTATACCAACAGGCACGTCGATGATCACCTGGAAAGGGGTATCGGTACTCATGTGCAGGGTCTTGACATGTACGATGCCGAGCCGGTCGGCAGGGTCATAGCACCATCCCTGATCGGCCTGTTCCAATTCCTCTATGGTAGCATATTCCGCCAGGGGGTTACCATCGATGGCTACCCCAACGGGATGGGTGTGGATATGCACCTCAAAGCGGTATGAACACTCTTCAGGCTTACCGTTATAGTCACCTTCATATTCACCAACCGTGAGATGCACGGGACCGTCCTCTCCGAATGCCGGGCCCTGGGAACTCAACAGGGTTTTGGTGAAGGCACCATTGCGGTGTTCCCTGCTCAGGCCGTCATCCTCATAAAGCTCAAATTCTGTATTTCCGTCAGGATAAACATCGAGGGTCAGGGGATCCTTGGGAAGCTGGTTGTCGTAAAGCATCTCGGGATACATGGGGATGATGGCCCCTTCCCTGATAAACACCGGACAGGTGTTGATGTCGGCCGGGTAATCATTCAAAAATGCAGGCCCTTCGCGCACGGTTCCGTCCCAGTAATCGATCCATTTTCCCGCAGGGAAATAGATGCTGTCACGCTCATACTGGGAAGTGTATACCGGCGCCACCATCATCCATTCCCCGCTCATGAACTGGTATTGGGTCGTCTTGTCAGGGGTGACGGGATCGTCGGGGAATTCCAGCACCATGGCGCGTACCACGGGGATACCTGTTTCGTATGCGGTGTTACAATAGGTGTACATGTATGGGGTAAGCCGCATCTTCAGTTTGAGGTACCTCCTGTTGATGTCGGTGATGGCTTCACCGTAATTCCAGGGATGCTTGTCGGACGGGGCCCAGCCCGACATGGCATAGTTCACCGGGATGAAGGTCTTCCACTGCAGGTCCCTGAGGTAAGAGAACCCGCTGCCGCCAAAGATCCCTCCCTGGTCGCTGGCGGCCAGGCTGAACCCCGACAATCCTGCACCGATGAATGTGGGGATGTGGAAGCGGATGTATTCGAAACTGCCATACTGGTCGCCCGACCAGATGACGGAATAGCGTTGCGTGCCGGACCATCCGCATACCGACCATACAAACCCCCTTTCGTCGCAGTTGTCTTCGATGCCTTCATAGGCTGCCTTACAGGCGTTGAGGGCATTGAGGTATCCCGAGCCCACCCAGGCCACATCGAGCTTGCAGGCGCGGGTGCCCGCGGTTCCCACCTCCCAGGCGATCTGTGCAACTCCGTTCTCTGTCCAGAGGCCTGTGTAAAAGCCCCGTTCATGGAGTTGATCCACCACGTATTCTAGCTCGGTGTATCCGCAACCATAACCATCATTCGGGAGGATCCAGCCTCCGGGGAGATCACGGGCACGGTACTCATCGGCCACCAGCCCGATCACGTCGGGGGTGGTCTGCCCTTCCTTGTTGTAACAGTCGGCATCGCCCAGTTCCAGGCCCCAGCGGGGCGGGAGGACCGGCCGCCCGGTGAGTGCGGTATAACCTTCAAGGATGTCTTTCAGCGAAGGGCCATAAAAGTAAAAACAATCAAACCGGTTCTCCTCATGGGCACTCGAGGTGATATCCCGGAAATCGTATTCCCCTTTCGAGAAAGTGTTCCTGAATGCCCCGTAACCCCTGGTACTCATATAAAAGGGGGCCGGGTTGGGTACGGCGCCGTCGTCCCAGTGTTCTATCTCCTTGGAGATCTTGATCTTTGTGCCCTTGTGCGAGAAGTAGCCATTCTGCATGCCTCCCCCGTAAAAATATTCATCATTTTGGGGTTCAAGGTACTGGAAACTACGTGTACCGAAATCAAGCCCCTGATATTCGCTCCAGATAAGGGTGGCATTATCGCTTTCGTAAAGCTCGAACCTCATGGGTGTTTTGTAGGCGCGCAAGGCCAGCAGGGAGGAGGTAAGCAGGTAGTGGTCGCCTTCATCGCTCCAGCTAAGGCTGACCAGGGGAAAGTCATAGCTTACCACGATGTGGTTGCCCGCCGGGTTGGTGAAGGTACCGTTGGGTGCCAGCCAGATCCTGAACATGTCGTCGCGGTAGAAGATCACCTTCACTTTGCTGCTGCCGCAGCTGAAAAGAGCGGTATTGGTATCGGCTTCAAAGGCCGTGATGTTTCCAAGCACGGTCGAATTGCTTGTGAGTGTGGTGGTGAGGGTGTCGTTCTGCATATTCTCATCACCCGGAAGGGAAGTATAAAACTTGTAGTGGTATGAGCCCGAGGTGTTCATGTCAACGGGCGTAAAGGCAACATCGAGGGTCTGGTTCGAAAGGAAGGGCGTTGTGCCTGCGGTGATGGTCACCGTTTCCTGAAGGATACCGTCAAGGGTATAGGAAACATCGAAATCTTCCGTAATATCTTCGTAACCATAATTCTTCACCCTGACGATCAGCGGTTCGGACCAGGAATAGTTATCCGGGTTGTTTTCGGGTGCCACAAGTTTGATGATGCCTGCATCGTGGTCGGTGTCGATATAATATACGGCCCCGTAAATGGTGCCATGCAGGGTGCCTGCCGAGTCGTAGCAGGTGTTCCCGGAGCCTTCATCGAATTTATAGTAATGCAGCAGGCTGGCATAGTTGGGATGGGAGGACCCCACAGGCTGTCCTGAATACTGGGCGATGACCGATTCGCTGAGTACTACATTCCAGATCCTGAGTTCGTCGATCTTGGCCTTGAGGGAGGCATCGTCGGTGTTCTTGCTGATCCATTTCATGGGGCAGTTGATGGAAGCATTCACCGAGCTGTTGAAAACACCGTTAACATAGAGGCTGCTCACACTGCCGTCGTTTGTGATGGAGAGCTGTACCCATTCCCCGATCGGGCAAACATAGTTGAAATACCAGTCGGCCACTCCCGAATGGGTAAAGCCGACCTTGGTGCCCCACCATTGTTCGATCCTGATCCCGCTGTTACCGTCAGTACCCGTGAGCAGGTGCTGGTAATTATCGGTTTCGTTCTTGTTGACCATCACCTCCACGCTCCAGGGAGGGCTGAAATCGGCACCGTTAAGGGCGACATAATCGCTTTCGCCGTTGAAATCGAGAGAATACTGTGGTTTTGCCGACAGGCTGATCAGGCAGAGGAGGGCCAGGATGAAAATTTTTCCGGCCCCGGGAATGAAGTTGGTTGGGATCATCGCTCCGGGTATTGATGCTATAAACAAAGATACATCAATACCGCATTAATTCAGCACCCGCTTTTCCCTCCCACCGGGATGCAGATCAGGAACACCGTGCCGTTGCCCTCAACGGAGTTGATCCTGACGGTGCCATTGAGGAATTCTACGCGCGACTGTATACTGTGCAGTCCCATGGTTTTTAGGTCGAGGGTTTTTTCCACATCGAAGCCCTTGCCGTTGTCGTGGTAGCTCAGTGATAGTTCCCCGTCCTCGTGCACGATGGTCAGGTCGATGACACTGGCGCCGGCATGCTTGAGAGTATTGTTTACCAGTTCCTGGACGATGCGGTAGATCATGATCTCCTTGTTCTCTTCGAGCCGGTCTTTATTGCCGATCACCTCCAGGCGCGCATCGAAGCCTTCCTTGTCGCCCAGGGTTTCGAACAGGTCTTCGAGGGCTTCGAAGAGCCCCAGTTTGGTGAGCAGACCGGGCATCAGGTTGTGCGAGATCTTCCTCACGTCGCTGCTGGCCTGTTCGAGCAGTTTTTCCGCCTTGCCGATCAGCTCTCTGCTGCCGGGGTCCTTGTCCCTGATCTCGCTGAAATGCATCCTGGTAGCGGTGAGGAGCACACCCAGGTTGTCGTGCAGCTCGAGGGCCATGCGTTTCCTTTCAATTTCCTGCCCTTCGACCAGGAAACGTGCGGCCAGGTGTTTTTTCTCCTCTTCCAGGCGGCGGATCTTCTGGCTGGCGATGATGCGGTCCTTCCGTTTTTTGTACAGGAGGAACAGGGTGATGAACAGGGCCAGCAACAGTATTCCCGAAGCGGCAAATATCAACAGGTTCCGCTGCCTGGCCTTTTCAAGGTTCTCCTTTTCCAGGCTCAGGATCCGCAAGCGGTCCTTATCCTTCTCGTAGCGCAATAACAGCTCATTGATGATCCTCGTCCTTTCCAGGCTGAAAATGCTGTCCTTGAGCCCGTGGTATTCGGTAAATACCTGCAAGGCTTCTTCCATATTCCCCGCGCGCAGCCGGGTCAGGTAGATCTCATGAAGGATGTTTTTTTGCCAGTAAAGGTTGTTGGTCGAACGGGCCAGTGCCAGGACGGAGTCGGCAAAAAGGAGAGAGATACCCGTTTGGCCTTTTTCCCTGTAAACCTCTGCCATGCCCCGCCAGGCCGACATCCTGCCTTCGGCATAATCCTGGGTGCGGTGATGGGCCAGCCCTATCCTGAAATGCTCCAGGGCTTCGTCAAGTTTTCCCTGGTCCAGCAGAAGATAACCCATGTTGATCATGTTGTCGTGCAGGCCGCTCTGGTCGCCGGTCATCCGGTATAGGGAGTCGGCAAGCAAAAAATACTTCATGGCCTCATGATCATTCCCGGCGGATTTTTCCAGGATGCCCATCCTTGAACAGGCCACTGACATACTGACATTATCCTCATTTTTGCGGTCATGGTCAAGGCCGATAAGCAGATATTTGCGGGCATTCTCAAAGTCATTGAGTTTCATGTAGGTATCGCCCAGGTTCCCGATGATCCTTCCCAGGCGTGAGGTAAAACCTATTGCTTCGCAATATTCGATCGACTTATGGTAATAGGTCACAGCGGAGTCGTAAACCGGGATCTCCTTGTAAAAGTTCCCGATGCCATTATAGATCGCCATCAGTGCCGTGCTGTCTTTCAGGCGCTCATAGATCACTTTCGCACGCTTATAGTATTCCAGGGAGGCTTCCCTGTCGGATCCGATCCTTACGAGGTTGCCCATGTTGAAATACCCTTTTGCCATGCGGACACTGTCGTGGATCGAATCGCAGATGGCCAGGAACAACTCCGCGTATCGGGTGGCTTCGGCGTAATGGCCCGTTATCCCGAGGGTGAGACTTTTCTTGTATACCGCCTCCGCCGCTCCTACGGTGTAACCGATAGACCTGGCGATGGTGTAGGCCTTTTCGGAGAACATCACCGACGAATCTCCGTCGATGTCACGGTAATAATATGCCAGTTCGATCAGGCAATCCACCTTTTCCCGGCTTGCCTGCTCCTGAGAAGCACAGACCATCAACGAATCAATAAAATCATCAGGACTCGCCATACCGGCGTGCATGAACAGCGGCAAAAGCAAGCAAGCTAGTGCTGATGTTATCGTTTTGGCCATCAGTTGTTTATTTTAATTCAATATTGCTGTTTTGCGTGGCCCCACCTGACTCACTGTCTTGTAACACGTTATCCTTATATACCATGCAGGTGATATTATAAACCTTGCTGCCGATAAGGTCCCTGACCCCCTGCTCGTCGAGCTCCCGGCTGGTCTGAAGGATCTCCACGGGGATGACCAGTTCCTCGGTTTTGGTTGTCTCCGAAACGGGACCCATGACTTTCAGTCGTATCTCAATGTCTTTTCCGGATGCCCCGTGGTCGGTGATAATGATATCGCCCTGCTGCGGATAGGGGATGCTTTGCGTTGAAAAGATGGTTACCTGGTCGGAAGTCCGGGCATAGATTTTTTGCTGTGCCGTGATGTAAAGGATGTCGGTGTAGAGTTCCTGTTCGTACATGATGAAATGGTTTTGCTGATCGTTATTCGTTTGAAATCATAACCTAAAATTAAGACATTTTACCCAGCCACCGGTAAAATATCCTGATTTTCCATATGATATGCTTTCAGATCAGTTCAATATCGGAATTTTCCGCTGCATTGATCCTGAGCCCCCTGACCCATGCCGGAAGGTTTTTGAGCTTCAGTACCACATCGACTTCCATTTCAACATCGAGCTCGTTTTCAGCTTCGCCAGCGAAGGCAAAGTCGAGCTCCATGATCCCGTCGCCAGGTTCATCTTCATATTCCCTGGGTACCAGTACAGGCCTGGGAAGCGCACTCAGCCGGGCAATGCCACTGGCCCTCACGGCCATGATCTCCGGTTCGTGCTCCTCCCTGATGATCCTGATGTTCCTGATATATTTAACGTTCCCCTCCATCACCATACAATATTAATACAGGAAAACCGCATGGCTATGGCTGAAAACCACTATAAATTTTTTTGGTGGTTTCTTGCCATGTTTTTCGGGAAAAGGGATGATAAATTTGCTTCATGTCCGGGTGTGATGGTACGATGCCCGGGCAGGTACAAGACCCAATATCGCATAATGAAACATTTTGTTTTAGCCCTGATCACAACCCTGATATTCATTGCCTTAGTTGCTGGCATGAGTGGACCTGAGACACGGGATGGTAAAGCCAAAAACACGATACCGGTTCGTTCTGAGCCGGTATCGTTGATCTCAGGCGACGACGGCGGGGCCATGGGTTGCGGGCAAAAGGCGGTAAGGTCGGATTCCACGGTGAAAACGACGGAAAATCCGGCCGTGGAAAAGGAAACGAAAAGGAAGGGATCTACGGTAAAAAAGCCGGTCACTAAGTACTGTTAGTCCGGTTTTTTCTCTTGATAATGCTTTGTTGATTCAACGAAGTGGACTTTTTCGGGGCGCTCCAAAGGCGCCCCGTTTTTTATGCGGCTCAGTCAAAGAGATCGTTCTCGACCGCCCACCTGACCAGGCTGGCGGTGTTGACTGTTCCGGTCTTTTGCATGAGGTTGGCACGGTGGTTCTCGACCGTATGCTGGCTGATATAGAGTTTGTCGGAGATCTCCTGGCTCGAGAGGCCCTGGCAGATCAGTTTGAGCACCTCTTTTTCGCGTTCGCTGAGCTTAGGGAACAATCCGGAGGTATGCTCTTCCTTCAGCTCCTGTTCGATCAGCCTGACGGAGAGGCTGCCCGAGAAATACCTTTCGCCCGCATGCACGGCCCTCACCGCCTTTTCGATCTCTTCCCGGCCGGCATCCTTGAGCAGGTAGCCGCTGGCCCCGTTCTTCACCATGCGTTTCACGAAACGCTTTTCATCATATTGGGAGAGGGCGATGATCCTGATGCCGGGGTATTTCTTCGTGACCTGCCGGGTACATTCGAGCCCGTCGAGCCCGGGCATGTTGATGTCCATCAGGATGACGTCGGGACGGAGCCCCGACCCGAGTTTTTCCAGCACCTGGTAGCCGTGCGCGGCTTCGCCCACCACCTCTATATCGGCGGCACCACGAAGCGCGGAGCGGATCCCGTCGATGATGAGCTGGTGGTCGTCGGCGATCAATATCCTGATCATGGTTCTTCTTTTTGCCGCCGAAAGTTAGTGAATTTTAGGGCAGGTGCCTCCCTACCGGGATGTCTTTTTCCCTCTTTAACCAAGAGGAATGCCCCAATAAATATTGGATATTTTTGTATGTTTCCTTATCTTAGCCATATAGAATTATAGATCAACCTGCGATTATAACAGCATCATGGACAATCCGGCAAAAGAAAAATCTTTCAGTTTCCTGATCATAATCTTTCTGGTTTTTTTCCCATTTGGAAAGAGCATGTCGCAGGACATTTCAACAATAGGAGAAATCTATGATTTTGAAGTGGGTGATATATTTCATCATTATGAACATTTTACTGCACCGGACTATGTTCGCAATAAGACCTGGAATATCGTGATCATGGACAAGTATTATTCCGAGGCATCATATCTTACCTATATCAGGCATGTCAGTGTCATGAAATCCGAAAACGGGGGTCCGTTTGTGTATGAGTTTGTTACAGACACTGTAACCTATGGTCCTTTGGATTTTCTGATAAACCAGGGTGAGATCAATAATGTATACAGTTTGCCCGACATGTATAACGGCAGGAAGATCAATGAACGTGGATACCATAGTGGATCTTATGACTGGATGGAACTTCACTGGGTAGATGGATGCGGGTTTTGTTACTGGCATTACGAAGACAATAACAACTTCGTTTATTTCGACCAGGAACTGGTATATTTTAAAAAAGGGGAAGAAGAATGGGGTACGCCACATCCTGTCGGGATCGCGGAGGGAGATGCAAACACCTGGAATCTGAAATGCTATCCCAATCCCTTCACCACATCCACTACCATAGAGTACGAATTATATACAATATCCAGTATACAATATACCGTATACAATATGACGGGAGAAGCGGTGTTTGGTACGGAAGAAAAGCATTTGTTCCCCGGACGTCACAGCATCACCTGGTCGCCCGGTCATTTGCCGGCAGGCATGTATTATGCTGTGCTGAGGAGCAAGGAAGGGGTGAAGGTGCTGAAGCTGATAAAGCAATAATTATTGTCCATTGTGATTTGCTCATTTTACATGTTACGTGTTTCATTTTGATGGGAAACCGGCAATCCTTGATGGAAGATGGAAAAAGGGAAATGAGACATGAGTAATGAGATTTGAGACATGGTATCCATGTAATGCAGGACGCGAACCGCGTAGCGGTTCCTCACCTGTAGTAAGGCCGGCGTTAAAGAGGTCTCAACCGCGTAGCGGTTGTTGAATGAAAAGGCACATGAGACATGAGTAATAAGATTTGAGACATGAGATTCATGTAATGCAGGACGCGAACCGCGTAGCGGTTCCTAACCTGTAGTAAGGCCGGCGTTAAAGAGGTCTCAACCGCGTAGCGGTT
>JAXGTH010000011.1:0-35852 GCA_040775045.1 Bacteroidales bacterium | reverse complement strand
CCCGCCAGCTCGGTGATGGCCGGCCTGCAGGTGGTGATCGTAAAGTGCGATGAGAAAGGCAATATCGATATCGACGACCTGAGAAACAAGGCGCAGGAACACAAAGACAGGCTGGCTGCCCTGATGGTGACCTATCCCTCCACCCACGGCGTGTTCGAGGAATCCATCCTCGAGATCGTGGAGATCATCCATGCCAACGGCGGACAGGTATACATGGACGGGGCCAACATGAATGCCCAGGTAGGGCTTACCAGTCCCGGCATCATCGGCGCCGACGTCTGCCACCTCAACCTTCACAAGACCTTTGCCATACCCCACGGGGGCGGCGGTCCCGGCGTAGGGCCCATCGGCGTGGCCGGGCACCTGGCGGAATTCCTTCCGGGTAACCCGGTCATCCGCACCGGCGGGAGTAACGCCATAGGGCCTGTGGCCTCAGCGCCTTTCGGCAGCGCCCTCATCCTGCCCATATCTTACGGGTACATCAAATTGCTGGGTAAGGACGGGCTGCGCCAGGCTACCGAATATGCCATACTCAATGCCAACTACCTCAAGACAAAGCTGGAACCCCATTACAAGATCCTGTACACGGGGAAAAAGGGCCGGGTGGCCCATGAGATGATCCTCGATTGCAACCACTTCCTCAAGACGGCGGATATCACGGTGGTGGATATCGCCAAAAGGCTTATGGACTATGGATTCCATGCCCCCACGGTGGCCTTCCCAGTGATTGGTACGCTCATGGTGGAGCCCACCGAGAGCGAACCCCTGGGCGAGCTCGACCGTTTCGTCGAGGCCATGGTGGCTATCAGGGGCGAGATCCGCGAGGTGGAGGAAGGGCGCTGCTCCAGGGAGGATAATGTGATCAAACATGCCCCCCACACGCTCGCCATGGTCATGGACGAGGAATGGAAATTCCCCTATTCCAGAAAGTCGGCCGCCTTCCCCAACGGGGTGCCCGAACGCGACAAATACTGGCCCGACGTGACCCGTATCGACGATGCTTACGGCGACAGGAACCTGGTTTGTACCTGCGGCAGCCCGGAAGACTACGTGAATTAAGGAAGATGGAAAATGGAAAAGTGAAAATGGAAAAAGGGAAAAGACATTAATTAATTCGCTTTCGCCCGGTCTTTTTTCCTGGTTTCTCGCTCCCGCAATCTGTATTCTTGCTTGAACAAGGTTAGGGATAATTCCAAACTGCGAAATTATTTAATTGACAGAGCCGCTCGTCTGCGTACTGGCAATTAACTGGCATCACCACACCTCAAACCCTAAACCCATGCCCCCTTTTTCCATTTTCACTTTTCCATTTTCCATTTTCCATATTTACCTGCTCCCCGTCTCCTCCATGCACCTGCTGATGATCTGCCAGGTGTTTTCGATATCATTGTCGAGGCCGACGGAGAAGCGGATGAGCCCTTCGCCGAGGCCCATGGCTTTCTGCGTTTCTTCGGGTACCTCTGATGAGGTGCTCTTGCCCGAATTGCTGAAGAGCGTCTTGAAATATCCCAGGCTCACGGCCAGGTACCCGACCCCTTCGGCTTCCATCTTCTCCATCAGGATGTTGGCCTTTTCGCTGGTTCCCACGTCGATGGCCAGCATACCGCCGAAACCGTATCCGGGATTCATGATGCTTTTGAAAAGCTCATGGTCGGGATGTTTTTCCAGCCCGGGATAGATGAGCCTTACACCATCCTCTTCGAGCTTCCTGGCCAGGTACATGGCGTTAGCGCTGTGCTGCCTCATCCTGATGTGCAGGGTGTGGAGGTTCTTCAGGATGCTGCTCGAGCGCAGGGGATCGAGCACGGGACCCAGCAACATGGCCGTCCCATCATTCACGCTGCTGATGGCATCGATGAATTCCCGGTCGGCACAAATGGCACCCGCCACGCAGTCGTTCTTTCCGTTCACGAACTTGGTCATGCTGTAAACCACGATATCGGCACCCAGCATGGCAGGGGTGACGATCATGGGGGTGAAGGTATTGTCGACGACCAGCTTGATGCCGTGCTCCCTGCATATCTTCGACAACGAAGGGATGTCGGAGATCTGGAGCAGCGGGTTGGTCATGGTTTCGGTGTAGACCAGCCTGGTGTTGGGGCGGATCTCCTTCTTCACCGATTCGAGGTCGCTGATGTTCACGAAGCTCACCTCGATATTGAATTTGGGCAGGTAGTTCTTCAGGAAGGCAAAGGTGCCGCCATAGGTGGTCACGCTGGTGATGATATGGTCGCCGGCATTGCAAAGCTGAAGGATGGTGGTGGTGATGGCCGCCATGCCGGAGGAAGTTACCCATGCCGATTCCGTATTTTCCATGGCCGCCATGGCATCGGAAAGGTATTTGTTGGATGGGTTCCAGTGCCTCGAATACAGGAAACAGCCTTCCTCGTCGCCGCTGAAGGTCTCGATCATCTTCTGTGCCGTCATGAATGTGTAGGTGGAGGAGTCGGTGATGGACGGGTTCACATCTCCGAATTCGCCGAACTGTTTCAGCTCCTGGATCTTTGTTGCCGGATCGTATTTCATAATATATAAAATTTTGTAATATGTTTCTCTGTGCCGCAAAAGTATTCAAAACCCTTGAGAAAGGATATGAAGGGGGAGAAAATTATTTTACCTGAAGTATCCCTATTGGGCGGATTACGACCTCAGGTATGAGGCGCCGTTGATATCGATGATGCAGCCGGTCATGTATTCGTTGGATTCGGCAGCCAGGAACAGCACGGCCCTGGCGATCTCTTCCGGCTGTGCGACGCGGTGCAGCGGGCTCTGGTGCCTGATGGCGTCGCCGCGTGGGCTTTCGAGGATTTCGGTGGTCATGTCCGTTTCCACGAAGCCGGGGGCGATGGTGTAGACGAAGACGTTCTTAGAGGCAAGGGCCACGGCCAGCGACTGGCCGAAGGAGTTCATACCGGCCTTGGCTGCACCGTAAGCCACTGCAAAGGGTTCGCCGCGGAAAGCCCCGCGGGAGGAAATGTTGATGATCTTGCCACCGCCCCGGGAAACCATCTCCCTGATCATCAGGAAGGAAAGGTTGGCCACACCCACAAGGTTGGTGTTCATCGTATTGCTGAAATATTCCCTGAATTCTTCGTAACTGAGTTCAAGGATATCGGCCTCTTCATAAATGCCTGCATTATTGACCAGCACATCTACCTTCCCGGCCTCACT
This sequence comes from Bacteroidales bacterium, assembly GCA_040775045.1. GTDB lineage: Bacteria > Bacteroidota > Bacteroidia > Bacteroidales > B18-G4 > B18-G4. The sequence continues at coordinate 32,681 of JAXGTH010000011.1, read as the reverse complement.
GATGACCTTTTCGGCCATTTCGCTTACGGCTTCCGGGTCGGAGAGGTCGGCCTGGACAAGGATATGCCCCCCGCCCTGCAGCGAGGCCAGGGTTTCTTCAGCCGCCACGGTATTCCTGTTGTAATGCAACACCACCCTGGCGCCGGCTTCGGCAAAAGCGGCTGCAATGGCCTTTCCTATGCCGCGCGATGCCCCCGTGACCAGCACGGTCTTATTGCTCATCGTAGTTTCCATGCAGGCAAGTTAGCAAAAATTGGAAACGGATCAGAAGATATATTTCAGTTCATCGAGAAAAAGCAGGAAGAGTGTCGGCTTCAGTGCAATGGTAAAGGCAACGCCGAACACGGCTCCCCAGAAATGTGCGCTGTGGCCGATATTGTCGCGCCCCCGCCGGGCCATATAGGCCGAATAAACAAGGTACAGTATCCCGAAGATAGGGGAGGGGATCTCCAGGGGGATGAAAAAAAGATATATCCCGCTGGCAGGATGAAGGATGATGCTGGCAAAGACCACCGCCGAAACGGCACCGGAAGCGCCTACAGCGTTGTATGCGGGATCATGCCTGTGCCTGCGAAAGTCGTAAAGTACGGAGAACATGACGCCACCGATATACAGGAGCAGGAAAAACAACCAGTCCTTGTTTTCGAAATGTTCGGTATAGCCGGCAAACACGATCCTCCCGAACGACCAGAGCACGAACATGTTGATGCCCAGGTGCGCCCAGCCGGCATGCACCAGCCCGTAGGTGAAGAACCTCCATCCCTCGCGGCGCTCCCTTATATCCCATGCGTTGAACTGCAATCTGTTGAGCAGGTCGGGATTGCTGAAGGCCAGGATGGATACGATCGTCGTGACGACAATGATGGCGATGACCATTTTCTTACCTTCCTGTTTTTACCTCACCGGCTGCATAGTCGAACTCCGACCCGAACATGCTGTGCGGCACAATGAACACCAGCAGGGTGACGATGGCCGCAAAAACCGGCCAGAACCGGTTTCTGGGATTTTTGCGCAGGACGAAGAAAGTGATAAGCCAAACGACAAAGGCTACGAGTGTCTTGTTGTCGGTGAGGTCCTGCCCCAGCGGCCAGCCGGTCCAGTAGGCCCCGAAAGCATATTTCTGCATGATGGGCCCCATGATCAGCCCCCCGACCAGCATGCTGAGCAGGGTGAGCAAAGTATACGACCTTACATGCTTACCCCTCCGCAGCGCCTCAACCGCGGTCATGGTAGAGAAGAGCAGGGCGACAAAGATCAGCAGTACGTGGGGCAGGGGGATCCAGCCCGGGATCCAGTCCTTGAACCTGATCACCACCGGTTCCTCTGTCAGGCTGTACGATTCATTCCCTTTAAACAACGACACGAGGTACAGCAGTTTCCCGGCTGCGGGCTGCGATGGCAGTATGGCAAAAAGTTCACTGCCTTCGTGCTTCATCGCTATCGTGGTCCATTCATCGGCTGTTCCCAGCCTTTTGTACCTGATGATCCCTGCAATGCTGCTGTCTGCCACTTCAATGGCGATCCTGGCCCCACGGCGGTCTGCAACTTCTTTTTCATTTTCCCAGCTCCTGAGCAGGGCATAGTCTATCTTCTGGTTCCCGATCTCTATGTTGCCCCGTTTGGGATAGGTCGGACCCGTAAGCCGCTGGTAGAACAGTACCGTAAGGGTGAGCAGGACTGCAAATATCCATATAAGTATGTTAGTGAGTATTTTCATTTATTGTATGCTTTTGATGTTATCGATGGTTTAAGTTTTAAAATTTCTTATGTTTTATGGTTTGGCCAAATCCTCAAGGGCATCGTAGAATACCTGGTGCAGGTTCGTGCGGATATCGTATTCCATGAGCCTGCTATTACCGGCATCGGGACAAACCCTGTTCGACAGGAAAATGTATATTAGTCCGTTCGCCGGATCGGCCCAGGCATAGGTTCCGGTAAATCCCGAATGTCCGAAACTGTCGTGCGAGGCGGAACGGCAGGTGGGGCCATCTTCATGATAGTCGAGCAGGGGCTTGTCGAAGCCTATGCCCCGGCGGTTATCGTTAAGCGGAAACTGTGTCGTGGTGAATTCTTCAATGGTTTCCCTTTCAAGGTACCTTCTCCCGCCGTAAACCCCTCCGTCGAGATATAACTGCATGATCACGGCCATATCGAAGGCATTGGAGAAAAGCCCCGCATGACCTGAAACCCCGCCAAGCATGGCAGCACCCTGGTCGTGGACATCGCCCCGCAGAATTTGTTTCCTGAAAGTCCTGTCGTCTTCCGTCGGGGCGATCACATCAGGGCTGAAACGCTTCAGCGGAAGGTATCCCATGGTGGGAAGCCCCATCGGCCTGTAATACTTTTCCGCAACAAGCTTTTCGAAAGGCATGTTGCTGACCGTGGCCATGGCTTCCTTGATGAGGTAAAAGCCGAGGTCGCTGTAAAGATAACGGCCATCGGGCCTCAGGCCGGAATACCTGATGCTGTCGAGGATAGCGTGGTAGTAATCCCTGTGGATGTACATGCCTTCCGCCACGCGTATGTTATAGTCCTCACTCAGCTCATGGCTGTATACCGGAAAGCCCTGTGCTGGGATGTCGAGGGTATATCTGAAGTAAGGGATCCAGGAACGGAACCTCGACTGGTGGGCCATCAGTTCCCTGATGATGATGTCTTTCTTGTCTGTATTCTTCAGGTAGGGAAGATAATCGGACAGCCGCCGGTCGATGTCCATCAGGCCCTGCTCGTACATGCCTGCGAGGGCCAGGGTGGTGGCACCGATCTTGGTCAGCGAGGCGAGGTCGTAGAGGTCGGTGATCATGACCGACCTTTCGCCGTCGTAGGTTTGGTGGCCGAAGGCCTTGTTGTAGAAGATCTTACCGTCCCTGGCCGCCAGGACCTGGCAGCCGGGGTATGCTTTCAGCCTGATGCCCGAAAGGGCGATGGAATCGGCCCTGTCGATATATTCCTGTGCGATGCCCAGCAGGGCGGGTTCGGCAAATCCGAGCCTGCAGCGCGTGGTACTGAAGCCCTCGCCAATATCGAAATGACCGCTGACCTTTACCGGAAGCCTGCCCTGTGCAGCCACGCCGCCAAAGATGATCCCGGCTCCGGCTTCCTGGCTCAGGGGATCATCCTGGTAGGAGACGATCACCGCTTCGGGGAGTTCAGCGGTGCCCAGGTTCGCAATGGCATAGGGGCTGGCAAAAAGGTCGAGGATAACCTTCGTCTTCCCTCTGAGCTTCCTGATGAGGTCCCAGCTTGTTGCCGGAATGCCGTAATCCTGGTAAGGGTAGATGGTCGTGTTCCTGATCCCGATGATCACCAGGTCGTGGCCTTCGAGTTGCCCGATCAGTGCATCCACGTCCTTTGGCCTGGCATCACCCGACAGCGAATACTTTTCGATGGGTGCATAAAGGCTGAGCATATTGCCGAAATGATCGGCTTCAGCGGTGGTACCGGCCGAAACATAGGCGATGTTCAGGGTGTCGGGCCTGGCGATGGGGACCAGGCTGTCGTTGTTCCTGAGCAGCGTGGCCGATGATTCGTACAGCAGCCGGTTCAGGGCTTTTGCCCGCGGGCTTTCGAGGTCGTCCGACAGGTTTTGCGTTTCAACGGCCTTCATGGTGTGAAGGCCGGCCCGGTATTTTGCAGCCAGCACCTTCCTGCAGCGCTCGTCGATCACGGCCATGCCGAGCGTTCCATCATCCACTGATTTCTTAATGGCTTTGATCGCCTTCGGGACATCGGCAGGGAGCAGCAGGATATCGTTACCGGCCAGCAGGGCCATCACCTCGATATCGCCGGGCTTATGGTACTTTGTAACCCCTTTCATGTCGAGGGCATCGGTGACCACCAGCCCGCCAAAGCCCATTTCATCCTTCAGCAACCCGCTGACAATGGCCGGTGACAGCGTGGATGCAAGGTTCTCGGCTTTTTCATAAGCCGGGATATACAGGTGGGCGATCATGATCCCGCCGAGCCCGTTCCGGATGAGTTGCCGGAAAGGATACAGCTCTATGCTGTCGAGCCGTTCCGGCGAATGGGTTATCAGGGGCAGGTCCTTATGCGAATCGGTTTCCGTATCCCCGTGCCCGGGGAAATGCTTGGCCGTGGCGATGATGCCCTGTTCCTGCAGGCCCTGCATATAGGCCAGGCCCTTCAGCATCACGTTTTCCCTGTCCTGGCCGAAGGAACGCACACCGATCACCGGGTTGGCGGGATTCGAATTGATGTCGACCACGGGCGCGAAATTCATATGAATGCCCAGCCTGCGGCACTGACCGGCAATAACGGCCCCCATCTGGTAGATGAGGCCGTTGTCCTGTATGGCGCCCAGGGTCATCTGGTAAGGGAAGACTGTCGTGCTGTCGAGCCGCATGCCGAGTCCCCATTCCGCATCCATGCTGACGAGCAGCGGTGTTCTGGCCATGGCCTGCCAGCGGTTGGTAGCCCTGGCCTGCGTGGTGGGATGGTTCCTGAAGAAACATACGCCACCGATATTGTAATCGCTGATGTACTTCTCGATGTAAGGGAAATAATCCTTGCCCGGCTCGTTGGCCCTGACCACCATCAGCTGCGCGATCTTCTCTTCCGCACTCAGTGAGTTGAAGACGGAATCGACCCATGCCCGCTCGCCAGCCGGTGACTGGGCCCGTAACAGGAAGGGCAACAGCAGGAGCAGAAAGAATGCAGGCAGGGTTTTTCGGTAAAACATCATATTACATTTGAGGAGCAAAAATAGCAAATATTTGTCTGCGTGCTCCGGCTGGCATCTGGCATCCGGCATCCGGCATCCGGCATCCTTTCTCCCGCCTCCCGCCCACGGATAAATCCCCACTCCATCTTTCAGTTTTGATAAAATGTTAAGAAATATTGATATTTCTTCGGAAGGCCAATGGGATTTTGCCTTAGTTTTGAACAAACGAAAAGCTCATGCCCGACACTGAACACCTGAAAAAGATTGCCTCCCAGGTCAGGAGAGATATTATCCGAATGGTACACGGGGCAGCTTCCGGTCATCCCGGAGGCTCGCTCGGCGCCACGGATTTTCTCGTAGCACTGTTTTTTGAGGTTATGGAACACCGCCCCGAAAGTTTCAGCATGGACGGCAGGGGAGAGGATATTTTTATCCTGTCCAACGGTCATATCTCCCCGGCCTACTACAGCGTGCTGGCACGATCGGGATATTTTGCCATTGAGGAGCTGGGAACTTTCAGGAAGATCGGGAAGCGGCTGCAGGGGCATCCCAGTACCGACAAGGGCCTGCCGGGGGTGAGGGTTTCAACGGGATCGCTGGGACAGGGCCTTTCGGTGGCCCTCGGGGCTGCGCTTGCCAAGAAGCTGAACAATGATGAAAAGATGGTATACTGCCTTATGGGAGATGGTGAGCTGCAGGAAGGCCAGATATGGGAGGCGGTGATGTTCGCCGCTGCCCGTAAGGTCGACAACATCATCGCTGCCGTCGACTTTAACGGGAAGCAGATCGATGGTGCGCTCGACGATGTGCAGCCGCCGGGGAACCTCAGGGCCAAGTGGGAGGCATTCGGCTGGAAGGTGCTCGAAGCGGAAGGTAACAACATGGATTCGGTGCTGGAAAAGTTAAAGGAAGCCAGGGAAGATACGGGAAAGGGATATCCTGTCGTTATCTTTCTGCATACCGAGATGGGCTTTGGGGTCGATTTCATGACAGGCACACATAAATGGCACGGTGTGGCGCCCAACGATGAAGAAACCGAAAATGCCCTCTCGCAACTCAGCGAAACGCTGGGCGACTATTGACAGATATATCACCGATATGGCTAAAACAGGGATAAAATATTTCATGCTTGCCTTGCTGCTGCTTGTGGGCACGATCGCCCGGGCACAGTTCCAGCAGGAGGGAGAAAAGGAAAAGCCACCCCCGCTCACGCGCATCCTTTTTGTGCTCGACGGTTCGCAGAGCATGTATGGCCGCTGGCAGAGCGACATCAAGATGAACATCGCCCAGGACCTTCTTTCCAACCTTCTCGACAGCCTCAAGGATGTGGATAATATACAGCTTGCCCTGCGTGTTTACGGCCACCAGAAAACCTATCCGCCACAGGACTGCAACGATACCAGGCTGGTGGTGCCTTTTGCCGATGATAATGCCATGCGGATCAAGAACCAGCTCAGGTATATCAAGCCGAAGGGGACCACCCCCATCGCCTTTGCCCTGGAACAATCGGCCGGCGACTTTCCCGACTGCGATGCCTGCCGCAATATCATTATCCTCATCACCGACGGGCTTGAAGAGTGCGGCGGTGACCCTTGTGCCGTATCAAAGGCGCTGCAGGAAAGCGGGATCGTGCTCAAGCCCTTCGTGATCGGCATTGGGAGGGATTTCAGGGAGGCTTTCGGATGCGTGGGGACTTATTTCGATGCCTCCAGCGAGGAACAGTTCGGCAAGGCCCTTGACCTTGTCATTTCCCAGGCACTCAATTCCACCACTGCGCAGGTCAACCTGCTCGATACCTATGATAAGCCTACCGAGACGAATGTGAACATGACCTTTTACGACCACGTTTCGGGACAGGTGAAGTACAACTTCATCCAGACCTTGAACAGCAAGGGCCTGCCTGACACCCTGATGATCGATCCGCTGGTTACCTATGATGTGGTGGTCCACACCCTTCCCCCGGTAAGGGTCGACAGCATCAGGATCACCCCCGGGCAGCACACCATCATCCCGGTGAGCACCCCGCAGGGCCAACTTCGGCTGAAGATGGAAGGCACCGGCCTTTCGAGCCGAAACCTGCAGGCCATCGTAAGGCGGAAGGGCAGCATGGAAACCATTAACGTGCAGCATTTCGGACAGACCGAGAGTTACATCACCGGCGATTACAGTATTGAGATCCTCAGCCTGCCGAGAATCTATATCGACGACCTCAACATTGCACAGAGCACCACCACCACGGTGGAGATCCCCGTTCCCGGCATTGCCGTCATCCAGAAAACGGCGCAGGGCTATGGCAGCCTCTATCAGGAAAACGATGATGAACTCGTATGGGTCTATAATTTCAGGGAATCGCCCCTGCAGGAGTCCCTGATCCTGCAACCCGGCACCTACCGGGTGGTTTTCAGGGCCAAATATTCCGACAGGGCAGCCTACACTGTCGAGAGGACCTTCAGGGTGACTTCAGGCAAGACCACAAACGTTAAAGTGTACCAATAGATATGAATCATATGTCGCAAACGATCACGATCGAGAAGAAGGCCACCCGTTCGGGCTTTGGCGAGGCCCTCCTTGAGCTTGGTGAAAAGAACCCCGCTGTGGTGGCCCTGTGTGCCGACCTTACGGGTTCCCTCAAGATGGATGCCTTTGCAAAGGCTTTCCCCGAAAGGTTTTTCCAGGTGGGCATTGCCGAAGCCAATATGATGGGACTGGCTGCAGGGCTCACCATCGGCGGAAAGATCCCGTATACGGGCACTTTTGCCAACTTCTCGACCGGAAGGGTTTACGACCAGATCAGGCAGTCGATCGCCTATTCGGGCAAGAACGTAAAAATTTGTGCTTCCCATGCCGGCCTTACCCTTGGTGAGGATGGCGCTTCGCACCAGATCCTGGAAGACATCGGAATGATGAAGATGCTGCCCGGCATGACCGTCATCAACCCCTGCGATTTCAACCAGACCAAAGCTGCCACGCTGGCCATTGCCGATTATGACGGGCCGGTGTACCTGAGGTTTGGAAGGCCCAGCTGGCCCAATTTTACGCCTGCCGGAAAGCGTTTCGAGATCGGGAAGGCACTCAGGCTGCGCGAGGGACACGATGTGAGCATCTTTGCCACCGGCCATATGGTATGGATCGCCCTGGAGGCAGCCACCGAGCTTGCCCGCCAGGGGGTCAGCGCCGAGGTGATCGATATCCATACCATCAAACCCCTTGATGAGGATGCCGTGATCGCATCGGTGGCAAAGACAGGTTGCGCCGTCACGGCTGAGGAACATTCCATCTTCGGAGGTCTAGGCGATAGCATCACCCAATGCCTGTCGACCCTGCAACCGGCCCCCGTAGAAATGGTGGCTGTCCGCGATCATTTCGGGGAGAGCGGAAAACCAATGGAACTGCTTGCCAAATATGGCCTCGATACCCCTGATGTCGTTGCAGCCTCGCTCAGGGTAATGGAGAGAAAATAGGGCAGGGGAGTCTTGTGCCCTGGCCGGTTTTTTATATTTTTATTCAAATTATACAGCCATCCGGCCATGCTGGTATTCATCATCGGGTATATGGGGGCAGGGAAATCGACTGTTGGCAAGCGCCTGGCTGCAAAGCTGGACATGCCTTTCGTCGACCTCGACGACGCTTTCGAGGAACGTTACCGTTACAGCATACCGCGTTTTTTCGAGCATTTTGGTGAAGAGAAATTCCGTGAACTTGAACATGCCTGCCTGCGATCAGTTATCGCCGAACACGTGCATGCCGTAATCTCCACGGGAGGGGGTACCCCCTGTCATTATGACAATATGGCCCTGATGAACGATGCCGGGCTCACCGTTTACCTTGAGATGCGTCCTTCGTCACTGGCCCGCAGGCTGGCCGATGCAAAAAGGCTCAGGCCGCTGATCCGCGACCTGAAACAATGCGATATGCAGGAATATGTCAGCAAACAGCTTTCGGAGCGGGAGGACTGTTATCGTGAGTCGAAACTCATTTTCAGGGGAGAGAACCTTGACCTTGAAGAACTGGCCGGGGCGGTGAAATCATTTTTTCCGGAGTAACACCACATTTTCCACGTGGTGCGTTTGCGGGAACATGTCGACAGGCTGTACCTTTTCGATGCTGTATGCTTCGCACAGGATGGCCAGGTCGCGTGCCTGCGTGGCGGGGTTGCAGCTTACATACACGATCCTGCCGGGACCCGCATTGATCATCCGGTGCAAGACCTTTTCGTGGATCCCCGCCCGGGGCGGGTCGGCAATGATCACGTCGGGCTTGCCGTGTGTTGCCATGAATTGATCGTCCATCACCTTCAAAATATCACCGGCATGGAATTCAGCATTGCGGATGCCGTTGAGGGCGGCATTTTCAGCAGCGTCCCTGGTGGCCGCTTCGATATACTCTATGCCGATGACCCTGGCGGCCTGGCGGGCGATGAAGGCGGCTATGGTGCCGGTGCCGGTATACAGGTCGTAGACGGTCTCAATGCCGGTGAGCGCAGCAAAATCCCTTGCGGTGCGGTATAGCACCAGGGCCTGGGCGGTGTTTGTCTGGAAGAATGATTTCGGGCCGATCCTGAATGACAGGTCCTCCATCCGTTCCATGATCCAGGGGTTGCCACGGTGCTGTTTCACCTCCAGGTCGGAGATGTCGTCGTTCCGCTTGTCGTTGATCACGTACATCAGGGAGGTGATCTCCGGGAACTTTTCAACGAGGTGGTCCATCAATGCCGGGCCCTTGATGTGGTCGACATAGCGGAACACAATGATCACCATCACTTCACCGGAGGAGGAAGTGCGGATGATGAGGTTACGCAGGTAACCGTCCCACTTCTTTACATCGTAGAACTCATAACCGTGCTCCAGGGCAAAATCCCTTGTGGCCAGCCGGATGGCGTTCGACGGGTCCTGCTGCAGGTAGCAGCGGTCAATGTCGAGGATGCGGTCGAACATGCCGGGAAGGTGGAATCCCAGTCCGTTGGGATCCTTGCCCCCAGTCTCACCGGGGCCGGGCTTTTCCGTGAACCAGCGCCGGTTCGAAAAGGTATACTCCAGCTTGTTGCGGTAATAATATGTATTTGCTGAAGGGATGATGGGCAGTATCTCCGGAAGTTCAAGTTTCCCGATACGCTGCAGGTTGTCGACCACCTGTTTCTGCTTGTAAAAAAGCTGGTCGGAATACGACATGTTCTGCCACCGGCATCCGCCGCAAAGCCCGAAATGGCTGCACGCAGGTTCTACCCGCCTGCCGGAGTGACTATGGAACCTGACGGCCCTGCCCTCATAATAGGTCTTCTTTTTTTTGGTCACCTGTATGTCGGCCACATCACCCGGAACCACGAAAGGGACAAATACGACCCTGCCATCGACCCTGGCCACGGCCTTGCCTTCCGATCCTGCATCCAGGATCTCTACCTTTTCGATCAACGGGAAATCCCTCTTCCTGCCCATGCTGAAAAATTTGCTGCAAAGGTAATGATTAAGCCCGACAAATCGGGATTGGGTTTGGGGACTGGCTTCTGGCTACTGGCTTCTGGCTACTGGCTACTGGCTTCTGGCTGACTGATCGTAATAGGTGGTACGTAATCATTGCTGTCCGGTAAAATTTTAAATACAGAAAACTGCGTACTTGAAAAAGCCGCTCGACTTCGCTCGCGGTGACAAATCAAAGTCAATAAAACAGGAATACGGGCGCGGCACACCAATGAAATCAAGTTATTGAGTGCCGCGCCCGTATTCCCTAAAAAAACAGTGCCTTGTCATGCCGAGCGAGAGTCGAGGCATTGCCGACAATAAAGCATCAGAGCAGGCTCTAAACAGTCTACCCTCAACAAAGCCCTTCCAATAAAGGACTATATCGCTTTACAATAAATTATCCCGGACAGCAATGGTACGTAATACATTATACTGAGTTTGTATTTCGTAGTTCAAAGTTCAGAGTTCAGAGTTCAAAGTTCAGATTTCAGATATCCCCCCGAACGCCTTCCCTAATGTCTTATCTTTGCACTGAACTTAAAAACAGCCCCATGAAGATCCTGCCTATCGAAAAGGTCCGCGAGGCGGATGAGTATACCATCAAGAACGAACCTGTCGATTCAATTGACCTGATGGAGCGTGCGGCCAAGGCCTGCACCCGTTGGATCACCGAAAAGCTCAGGCAGACCGACAGGATAAAGATCCTGTGCGGCCTTGGCAACAACGGTGGCGACGGCCTGGCCATCGCACGCCTGCTGGCCAAGAAGGATTACCGGGTGGAGGTTTTCGTGATATGGTATTCCGACAAGACTTCTGACGACTTCAATACCAACCTCGACAACCTTAAATACCAGGGCAAGGTCCGCATCCATGATATCAGGTCGGTGGCCGATTTCCCGCAGAAGCTCGACGGGGAGTATATCATCGATGCCATTTTCGGCTCCGGCCTGTCGAAGCCCGTGAAAGGATTTGCCGGGGAGGTGATCGCTTACATCAACAATTCGGGGCTGAAGGTGATCTCCGTGGATATTCCCTCCGGACTTTTTGCCGACCAGTGCAGCGTAGGCAGCGGGGGGGCCATCGTCAGGGCCGACTACACCCTTTCCTTTGAATTTCCCAAGAAAGCCTTCATGTTTGCCGAAAACCTCGAATACGTGAAGGAGTGGGAGATCATGAGCATCGGCCTGCATCCTGATTTCATCAACTCCCTCGATAAGACAGATTATTTCCTTTTGAAAAGCGATGTGAAGGCACTCATCAGGATAAGGCGAAAATTCGACCATAAAGGACGTTTTGGACATGCGCTGCTCATTTCAGGCAGCTACGGCAAGATGGGCGCTGCCGTGCTCGCCTCGGAGGCATGCCTGCGTGCAGGGGCGGGGCTGGTGACCACCCATGTGCCGCGAAATGGTTACGGGGTCATACAGACCGGCCTCCCTGAGGCCATGGCCAGCATCGACAGGTCGGACCACGCATTTACGGAAGTGCCGAAGCTGGACGGGTACACCGCCATCGCTGTGGGACCGGGCATCGGGCAGTCGGCCGAAACGGCCACGGCACTGAAAGTCCTGATCCAGAATGCCGGCATGCCGCTCATCTTCGATGCCGATGCCATCAACATCCTGGGGGAGAACAGGACCTGGCTTTCTTTCATCCCCCCGGGATCGGTATTTACACCTCATCCCAGGGAGTTTGAGCGCCTGGCCGGCAAGAGCGGCAATGCTTTTGAGCGCGATAAACTCCAGCGCGAATTCTCGGTAAAGTATGGTGCATATGTTGTGCTGAAAGGCTATTCAACAGCCATCAGCTGTCCCGACGGGACCTGCTATTTCAACTCGACGGGCAATCCGGGGATGGCCACAGGGGGCAGTGGCGATGTGCTCACGGGTGTGATCCTGGGATTGATGGCGCAGGGTTACCATGCGCTGCAGGCCTGCCTGCTCGGGGTCTATCTCCATGGCCTGGCAGGCGACCTGGCTTCGGAAGAGCTGGGACAGGAAGCATCACTGGCCAGTGATATCATCGGCCAGATAGGTTATGCCTACCAGTACCTGAAAGAATAAACGCAGGGGATCAGGCGACCTGTTCCACGATGTCGTCCTCCACCCGGAGGTTGTCAATGATGAAGTGCTGCCTGTCAGGAGTGTTCTTGCCCATGTAAAAGTTGAGCAATTCCTTGATCGATGACGAGCTTTTCAGCAATACGGGGTCAAGCCTGATGTTGGGGCCGATAAATGCCCTGAACTCGTCGGGCGAAATCTCGCCGAGCCCCTTGAACCTGGTGATCTCGGGCCTGGGCCCCAGTTTTTCGATGGCGGCGATCCGCTCTTCCTCAGAATAACAGTAAATGGTCTCCTTCTTGTTCCTGACCCTGAAAAGTGGCGTCTGAAGGATCTTTACATGGCCGGTCTTCACCAGGTCGGGATAGAACTGCAGGAAGAAGGTGAGCAGCAAAAGCCTGATATGCATGCCGTCGACATCGGCATCCGTGGCGATCACCACGTTGTTGTACCTGAGGTTCTCGAGGTCCTCATCGATGTTCAGGGCCGATTGCAGCAGGTTGAATTCCTCGTTCTGGTAAACGATCTTCTTGCTGAGGCCGAAACAGTTCAAGGGCTTGCCTTTAAGGCTGAACACAGCCTGCGTCATCACATCCCTGGCCTTGGTGATGGAGCCGCTGGCCGAATCCCCCTCGGTGATGAAGATGGTCGACTCCAGGCCGCGCTCATCGCTTGTATTGTAGTGCGCCCGGCAGTCGCGAAGCTTCTTGTTGTGGAGGCTGACCTTCTTGACACTCTCCCGGGCCAGCTTTTTAATGCCTGCCAGCTCTTTCCTCTCCTTTTCCGACTGAAGGATCTTCCGGTAGAGCGCTTCGGCGGTCTCGGAATTCCGGTGCAGGTAGTTGTCGAGGTTCCGTTTCACGATGTCGTTCACATAATTCCGTATGGTCATCCCGTCGGGCTCGATGAGCTGTGAACCAAGCTTGGTCTTGGTCTGTGATTCGAACACGGGTTCCTGAACCTTGATGCTCACTGCAGCCAGGATGGATGCCCGCACATCGCTGGTGTCGAATTCCTTGTTGAAGAACTCCCGCACCGTTTTTACTATGGCTTCTTTGAAGGCCGCCAGGTGGGTCCCTCCCTGGGTGGTATGCTGTCCGTTCACGAAGGAGTAATACTCTTCGCCGTATTGTTTCGAACTGTGCGTGAAGGCGAACTCGAGATCGTCTTCCTTGATGTGGATGATGGGATACAGCAGGCCCCCGTTGCCGTTGATGTTCTTCTCGAGCAGGTCGTGAAGGCCGTTCTTCGCATGCATCCGCTGCCCGTTATACTTGATGGTGAGCCCGTTGTTGAGGAACGCATAGTTCCACAACATGTTCTCGACATACTCGTGGATGTAATGGTAGTTGCCGAATACCGTCTCATCGGGGATGAATGTGACGATGGTGCCATCTGCGGCTTCCTTCTCCTTTGCCACATTCTCATTTCTGAGGATCTCCCCGCGTTCGAATTCCACGATCTTCGTTTTGCCGTCGCGGATCGACTGGATGATGAATCTTGACGACAGGGCGTTCACAGCCTTGGAGCCAACCCCGTTCAGACCAACGGCCTTCTTGAAGACCTTGGAATCGTATTTTGCGCCCGTGTTGATCTTCGAAACGCAGTCGATCACCGAACCGAGCGGGATGCCACGACCATAGTCCCTGATCCTTACCTGTCCTTCCTCGATGTCAACCTCGATGGTCTTGCCATGGCCCATCACGAATTCATCGATGGAATTGTCGATGATCTCCTTGATCAGGACGTAAATGCCATCATCCTGCGATGCACCGTCGCCCAGCTTGCCGATGTACATGCCGGGGCGCATCCTGATGTGCTCTTTCCAGTCGAGGGAGCGAACGCTCTCTTCAGTATAATTTTCCGCAATTTTTCCCATTGTGGCAAAAATAATCATTAGGATTTATGGCATGAAAATTTTCTTTGAAACTTATCAAACGCGCGCTGTTAACATCTTTTAGGGGGTAGGGGGCGGTTTTGCAGCGTATGGCCAGGTATATTCCGGGACCATTCCCGGACCGGTTGCCCTGGAATGCATCATCTCATAAACGCGTAGAGTCTCAGCAGGGCCGGTATCCTGCTGATGATCTCCCTCTTCATCCTGTTGTTTTTAAGGCACTTACCGAACTCCCTCCGGATCATCCTGTCATAGGAAGCATTGAAAGCGGGGCTGAAATCGTTGCTCCTGAAACACGCGGTAGCATGCTGTGCTGCCAGCAAACCGCTGATCACCGCCCTGTCGATCCCGTTGCCCATCAGGGGATCGGCCAGCGAGGCCGCATCGCCGGCCAGCAGGTATGCATGACCGGAGCAGGACCTTCTTCCGCCACCGAGTGGGAGCATAGCGGCTTTTAACGCCGAAACCTGTTCTGCCTCCCTGAAGAGATCTTTCATGGCATCCTGCCGGATGAAAAGGTTCAATTGTTCCCTGATGTCGGTCCCCGCTTTGCCATCCTTCCCGGTGAGCATGCCGAACCCGACATTAAACATTTCTTTCCCCAGGGGGAAGATCCAGAAATATCCCGGCAGGAATTCTCGCGAAACATAAAAGAGGTTGGTTGTATCTTCAGCATGCAATCCACTGAAATATGCCCTGGCAGCCAGTACAAGCTCCTGTCCGTGAATGCGCTGATGCAGGCTTTTTTTTGTTACGGACCCTGCACCGTCGCATCCGATGATGAGGCTGGCCGTGAAAGGGCTGTCCCCCGGCCCGCAAATGATCTCGTGCCGTGGCCCCGTCCTGATCTCCTTTACCTTTTCACCCTGCCTGATCGTGGTGGAGGTATGCTCCCTGACAAGGCCAAGCATGAAATCATCGAACACTTCACGCCTGATATTGTATGCGGGGAGCTTCCAGCGGTATTCGATGCTCATGCCGCTGCCCGGCCGGAGGCTGCTCCCGGTGATACGTTGTTTATCTTTCAGACCCTCGAGTAAATCTTCAAAGGAGGGCAGGGCCAGGGTGAGGGCCCTGATGGCCGGACCGGGGATGGCATCACCGCATACCTTTTCACGGGGAAACCTTTCCCTGTCGATTAGTGCTACTTTCAACCCGCTGTGCCTCAGGCCCAATGCGGCAGCACAGCCTGCGGGACCGGCGCCAATGATGCATATGTCGTAATGATCCGGTTTCAATGCAGGAATCCCGAAATGACCTGGTAGAAGACTATCAAGGGTTGGATGATCGCCATGATCAGCGCGACGACCCTGGTGCTGAATGTCCTTGCCGTAAGCGCGATGGGGATTAGGGCAAGGGCATAAAAGATGTTGATGGCTGCTGATGGTATCCGCATGACCATCCACCAGTCGTCGACGACAAGCGGGACGATAAGCCAGTAGATGCTTTGCAGCAGGATGATGGATATCCCTACGATCAGCAGGACGTTGCTCACCTGGTCGCGGGAGGCCTGGAGGGGGTTGTTCAGGTTGGTTCCGCATGATTTGCAATATGCGGCTTCAGGCGGATTAAGGGTTTCGCACCTGTAGCATTTCTTCTCGTTCATGATGGCTGAGGTTAAGTTTTATGACTGCTTAAAGATATGAATTTTCTCCGGCGGGTAAATGGCTATATGTTAGCTACATAGGCTTGTTGTTAATATAAAGATGACAAATTAATAATTTTTAAGAAATATATAACTTTTTTAATATTACTTTTGTGGCTTCAAGTACGTACTATGCATACTGAACCTAAACTCACCTTTCCCGCTCTCTTTGGAGAATCGGTAAAGAAATACGGTAATGCCGACTTCCTATCCTTTGTTGGCGAAAAGCCGCTCACCTATCATGAAGTGAATGAAGAGATCAAGCGCCTGATGGCATTGCTGTCAAAGCACGGGGTTGTGAAGGGAGATCGTATTGCCATTCTCAGTGCCAATATGCCCAACTGGGGCATCGCCTATTTTTCCATTACCTTCCTGGGTGCCGTGGTGGTCCCGCTGCTTCCTGATTTTCATGAGAACGAGATCGAGAACATCCTCAGGCATTCGGGTGCCAGCGGGATTCTTGTTTCAGACAGGCTACGCGACAGGATCAAAAACCTGGATTGCGACGACATCGGCCTGTGTATCCGCATTGAGGATTTCGGGGTGATCAATGCCGCGAAACTTGTGCCGGAAGCGGTTGTTCCCGGACCCGATATCGTGGATGAGGATGACCTTGCCGCCATCATTTATACTTCAGGCACCACAGGAAAGTCGAAAGGGGTGATGCTTACCCACAGGAACATCAGTTCCAATGCCTTTGCAGGCAAAAAGGTTCAGCCGGTAACCCCTGCTGACAAGATGCTTTCGATATTGCCCCTCTCGCACACCTATGAAAATACGCTGGGTCTTATCCTCCCCATGCTGGGGGGTGCCAGTGTGCATTACCTCAGGCAGGCACCGTCGCCGGCAGTACTCCTCCCGGCCATGCAGTTGGTGAAGCCCACTGTCATGCTCAGCGTCCCGCTCATCCTCGAAAAGATCTTCCGCATGAAGGTGTATTCGAAGCTGACCGCTACACCGGTGATGAGGACCCTGTATAAGGTCTCCTTCATCAGGAAGCTGCTGCACCGTGCCGCAGGGAAGAAACTGATGAAAAGCTTTGGTGGTGAGCTGGTATTTTTCGGGATTGGCGGGGCCAAGCTCGACCGTACGGTGGAGAAGTTCCTTATCGACGCCCGCTTTCCTTATGCCATTGGTTATGGCTTGACCGAAACATCCCCCTTGCTGGCCGGCGTCAACGCCAGCAATACCAGGCTCCAGTCGACAGGCCCGGCCGTCGAGGGGGTCGAGATCAAGATCCATGAGCCGGACCCGGTCACCGGACAGGGTGAGATCTGGGCCAGGGGGGCCAACATCATGAAAGGCTATTACAATGAACCTGAGCTGACTGCCGAAGTGATAACCCCCGACGGATGGCTCCGTACCGGCGATCTTGGGTCGTTCGATCCCGACGGCTACCTCTACATCAGGGGCCGGATGAAGAACATGATCGTTGGCGCCAGCGGTGAGAATATCTATCCGGAAGAAATAGAGTCGCTGATCAACAATTTTCGTTTTGTCCTCGAATCATTGGTGGTGGAGCAGAAAGGCCGGCTGGTTGCCCTTGTCCATTTCAACAAGGAGGAGATAGAGGCCCGCTACAAGAATCTTAAGGAAGAACTCACGGACCATATTGAAACAAGGCTTGAAGAACTGCGGCAGGAGTTGCATGCGTATGTCAATGCGCGGGTAAATAAATTCTCGCAGCTCAAGGCGGTGGTGGTCCATGCCGAACCCTTTGAGAAAACGGCAACACAGAAGATCAAGAGGTTCATCTATGCCCAGGCCATGGGCAACGGGATGTAATCCATTCACTCTTTTTTCATTCTTTTTCGTATGGCCAGTGCCAGGAATCCCGGCGGTGCCATGATGGCCGTAGGCAGGGTGGATGCCAGCGTTTCAGGTGTTCCCCTGAGGTCGTGGACAATATATACCAGCACGATCGTAACGATCGAGGTCACGAATGTGGCCGTGATCACAGCCATGTACCTGTTCCCGATACGTAGTGAAATGGTTTCCAGCATCTTGATCAGCATGCCGCCGAAAAGGAAGGTATAGGCGGCCTGCTTCAGGGCAGCAGTGCCGGCAGGGAACCATCCGTGGTCCATGTTGATGAACCACACGATCACCCCCATCACCAAAGCGCCTGCCAGGCCCATCTTCAAATTGATGAACTTTTTGATGAGGGTCATCGTTTTGTTCGCGCGTTGGTTCATATCTTATGATAATGAATGATAAAGGCTTTGCCTTCCTACCCTGTACCCTGCACCCTGTACCCCGTATCCCGTACCCCGTACCTGTATCTTCCCGCTTATTTCTTCTTTCTTTTCCGGTGAAAGCCCCCGTGGGTACGTTTGTATCCGGCAGGTTTCGGGTCCCATGCCGGGCCGTGGCCCAGTGCGGCGGGAAGGGGGATCTTCATGATCTCTTTGCCGATAAGGCTTTCGATGCGTTTAAGCTTGTGCATATCGTCGCGGTTGATCAGCGTCAGCGCAATGCCTGTGGTTTCAGCCCTGGCCGTCCGGCCCACCCGGTGCACATAATCCTCGGCATCGCCCGGTGCATCATAGTTGATCACCAGGTTGATGTCCTTGATGTCGATGCCGCGGCTCATCACATCGGTGGCCACCAGCACCCTGATCTGCCTGGCCCTGAACTTTTCGAGTACGGCTTCCCTTTCGCTCTGCTTCAGGTCTGACGAAATGCCGGATACGATATACTGGTTATTCTTAAGGCTCCTGACCAGTTCGGCCACCTTTTTTTTCGTGGAGCAGAAGATCAGGATGCTCCTGCATTCATCTTTTCCGGCGATCAGGCTGTTGATCAAGGGGGTCTTCTGCTCGTCGTGCGCAAGGTATACCGCCTGCAAAACACCTTCAGGGGGTTTGGCGATCTCCATGGTGATCTCTTCGGGCGCATTCAGGATATTGGCTGCCAGCTTCCTGATCTCAGGGGCCATGGTAGCGCTGAACATCAGCGTCTGACGTTTTTTTGGCAGGTAGGTGATGATCTTCATGATGTCGTCGTAGAAGCCGATATCGAGCATGCGGTCGGCTTCGTCGAGCACCAGGTATTCAAGCCCGTCGAACTTTACGTAACCCATCATTAGATGCGCGATGAGCTTGCCGGGGGTGGCCACGATGATATCGGCCCCGCCGCTGAGCGACCTTCTTTCCTGCTCCCACTCCTTCCCGTCGCCGCCACCGTACACGGGCAGTGAGGAAATATTGCTGAAATAAGCGAATCCGTGAACCTGCTGATCGATCTGCAGGGCCAGTTCCCTTGTCGGGACGATGATGAGTGCCCGCGTATGTTGAGTATCGCTCTTCACCAGGCGGTCGAGGATGGGCAGGATGAAAGCGGCCGTCTTTCCTGTTCCCGTCTGGGCACAGCCGATCAGGTCGCGACCTTCCATGATCAGCGGGATGGCCTTTTCCTGTATGGGGGTTGCCTTTTCGAAGCCCATATAGGATATGGCTTCCGTTAGCTCGTTGTTCAGTCCGAAATCGTTGAAATTCATGAAACGGGTGTTAACGGGTGTGATGGTCCCGTGCGGTAAAAGTAAGCTTTTCTCCCGGAAAGCCGATGAAAGTTAACAGGCGGGGAGCTATTTCTTTTCCTTCTCTTCCTTCAGTTTTTTCAATACCTCCTCCTGCACGCCCCTGGGCGTGGCCTCATAACGGTGGAACTCCATGGAGTAGTTGGCCCTCCCGCTCGAAAGGTTCCTGAGCTGTGTGGCATAGCCGAACATCTCCGACAGGGGGACGAAGCCGTTGATCTTCTGGGAACCTTTACGGTGGCGGCGCATCGATTCTATCTTGCCCCGCTTGCGGTTCAGGTTGCCCACGATCTCGCCGATATATTCGTCGGGTGTGTTCACTTCCAGTTTCATCATGGGCTCGAGGAGGATGGGTACCGCCTTCAGGAAGCCCTGTTTGAAGCAGATGCTGGCACAGGTCTGGAAGGCCATGTCGGAAGAGTCGACGGGATGGTGCCCTCCGTCGATGAGCACGACCTTGACATCGATCACGGGGAAGCCTGAGATGATGCCATCTTCAAGCGTCCTGCGTATCCCCTTGTCGACCGAGGAGATGAACTCGGCCGGGATCACCCCGCCCTTGATCTGGTCGACGAACTCATAACCCTTGCCGGGATTGGGCTCGATGCGCATCACGGTATGTGCGAACTGTCCCTTGCCACCGGTCTGCTTGGCGTGTTTGTAGTTCGACTCCACTTCGTTGGTGAGGGTTTCCCTGTAGGCGACAGCCGGCTGCCCGACCTCGACCTTTACACCGAACTCATGTAGCAGGCGGTCGATGATGATCTCGAGGTGCAGCTCTCCCATGCCCGACACGATGGTTTCCTCGGTTTCATGGTCGAAACGCACATTGAAGGAGGGGTCCTCGTTGGCAAGCTTGGCCAGGGCCTCACCAAGCTTGCTCTGGTCTTTCCTGCTGTCGGGGTTGATCTTCATCTCGATCACCGAAGGGGGAACGTGGATCGACTCCAGCAGGAGTTCATGTTTCGGATCGCAGAGGGTGTCGCCGGTCTTGGTAAACTTCATGCCGATCAGTGCAACGATGTCGCCGGCACCTGCCTCCCTGATCTCCTCCCTGTCCTTGGCATGGATCCTGAAGATCCTTCCGATACGCTCGGGCTTGCCTTTGGAGGAATTGTAGATCTGCATGCCGCTTTTCAGCTCCCCGGAAAAGATGCGGATAAAAGTCTGTTGCCCCACATACGGATCGTTGATGAGTTTGAAGGCAAGGGCTGAGAAGGGTTCGTTAACGGAAGGGTTACGGGTGTGCGACTTCTCCTCGTCGTAGGGATCCATCCCCACTACGGCGCCTACATCCACCGGAGAAGGCAAATAATCGACCACGGCATCCAGCAACAACTGGATCCCCTTGTTCTTGTATGCGGCGCCACAGAATACCGGTGTGATCAGAAGCTTGAGGGTCGCCTCACGGGTGGCACGCTTGAGCAGTTCGACCGGCACTTCCTGTTCATCGAGGAAAAGCTCGGCGATCTCGTCGCTGAAATCGGACAGTTTCTCGATCAACTCGTTCCTGGCAGTGTCGACCTGCCCCCTGTATTCATCGGGGATCGCGATCTCGCCCCTTCCGAAATCGGTAAATGTATATGCTTTCTGTTCAATGATGTCGATGGTGCCAAGGAAATTGTCTTCTGCTCCCATGGGTACCTGCAGAGGCACCGCCCTGGCATCCAGGTATTTGTTCATCTGGCTGATCACTTCGCTGAAATCGGCCCCCGTGCGGTCCATCTTGTTGATGAAGCCGATACGGGGCACACGGTAACGGTCGGCCTGGTTCCATACCGTTTCGCTCTGGGGCTCAACCCCACCAACGGCACAGAAAACTGCCACCATGCCATCGATCACGCGCAGCGAGCGCTCTACCTCAATGGTGAAGTCGACATGCCCTGGCGTGTCGATAATGTTGATCCGGTGGTCGTTCCACCTGGCTGTAATGGCCGCAGAAGCAATGGTGATGCCCCTTTCCTGCTCCTGTTTCATGAAATCCATGGTAGCCTGACCGTCGTGTACCTCGCCCATCTTGCGTGAAGTCCCGGTGAAGTACAGGATCCTTTCCGTTACCGTGGTCTTGCCCGCATCGATATGTGCGGCGATGCCGATATTCCTGAGTTTTGATAATGTCATGGCGTCTTTTCTTAATCTAATGATATACAAGTTGTTATGCGCTCTTCCCTGCCTCCCTCCGAAAATGGATGCAAAGGTACGATTTCCATCGGATATACAAGGTAAAGTTTAGGTTAATGTTAACGGGAACTTTCTCTATCCGCATCAGGAACAAAAACTATGCGGAATAGTTCATTCTGCATTCAGGCCATTTGCCAAAACAGATCAACTGCCTGTTATTTTCCTTTTCTGCCGAAAGATACCGCATTGATCATGGTGAAGTAAGGTTTTTTGACCGGGGGATTGAAATACCCTTCCTTTACCGTTCCCAGGTCCTCAACCGTATAGAAAGCATGGGGATCCTGTTCGTTGATCAGTTTCAGTGCGGTCTTCATGTTTTTGCGTTTCATGATGCAGAGGAAGACGCGGATCGGCCCGTTCATTCCTTCTGCGTTCAGGGCGGTAACGGCAAAGGATGATTCGCGGAGCGACCGGATCACCCCTTCACTCTCCTGGCGGACGAACACCCTGATGATCACATGGCCGATGGAGAGCCAGTTGTCGATGAGCATTCCGATGTAATTACCGGCCGCAAAGCCCAGCCCGTAGGCGACATAGCAGGCATAGTTGTCGAGATGCTCCATGATCTGCCTGATGGCGATCAGCCAGATGATCACCTCGAAGAATCCCAGCAGCGGGGCGATCAGCCTGTAGCCTTTAGAGATGTATATCAATCGCAGCGTGCCGATCGATACATCGAGGATCCTCGCCACGAAGATCAGGAACGGGATCAGTATCCATGTCATTACCCAGGGGTCAATTGATGCTTGCATGTTATCTGGCGTTATTAATTTGCGGGCGCAAAATTACTTCATGTAAGCTTCCCTTTTACCGGAGGGATCAATTTGTTTTATCGCCTGGTTTCGATCTTTCGGATGGCCTGCCCGGCAAGGAACCTGATCTCAAATTCTTCATCCTGGAGCAGTTCTTGCAGATAAGGAAGGGTTTCCGGCGCACAAACCTGGCTGGCAATTGCTGCCGCATCGCTCCTGACCCAGGGGGCTTCCGACTGCAGCAGTGGAATAAGGTAAGGCGCGGTTTTTTCCGGTGCTATTCTGGCCATGGCCTTTACTGCAGAAAGCCTTGTATATTCCGCCTCATTCACCGCTCCCTCAGCAAGGATATGCCATGTCCCTTCGGCACCCATCTCTCCCATTATCTCATAAATGACCGAACGGGGGTAAGTAGCTTCTTCCAGTGAAAGCCGTTCAACCAATACAGGCAGGGCTTGCGCGCCACCGAGCCTTGCCATCGACCTGTAAACATTTATCCTGACATCCTCCGAGGGGCTGTCGATGGCTGCAAATAAATGCCTGATGGCTGAAGTGTCGCCCATTTCGCCAAGGAGCATGGCTGCATTTTCCTGGTTCTCAACATTATCGCTGTAGAGAAATGTGGTCATGGGCCCTATGGCCATGGTTCCAAAAGCCCTGAGTTCCTCGAACTTTTCCGATCGCTCCCGCCAGTGCATGGGGCCGTTAAGTGATCTGACGATCTCGCCCATCGCCCTTTCTTTTCCACTATTGCCCAGGGGGAATACCTTTTTTACACCCAGATCGACCCAGAAGATGGACAGTCCCATAAAGATCAGGGTATACAGTCCAAGGATTGCAGCCACCTGCCAGCGCTTTTCAGGCCTCTTCCTGCCGGTGATCAGCCTCATTGGGAACTTAACGATCCTTTTGAGCCAGCCTGGCAAAGGAAACAGGAATGGTGTCCTGTCCTGGTAATCCCCGTAAGCCCGGCCATATCTCTTCCTCATGCTGATCTCCTCAGTCATGCATATTCCAATGATGATCATGGTCATGAGCAGCCATGGCAGTCCTGATGACATGCCCCAGCTCTTTTTCATCTGGTTGACCAATGGGGTGTAGATGACGAGCCCGTACGACCAGATGATCCACCCGAGGTATTGGGGATGCCTCGAGATACGGTAAATCCATGAAGTGGCCACCGGGTTTTTCCCGAACCTCGACCGCAACCATTCCAGAACACCCCAGGTGAACAGGAATGCGCCGGAACCCATGAACAGCCATCCCAGCAAGGGTTGGGCCCAGTAGTTAAACTGCCTGAAAACCCACATCAGGATCCAGTAAGGCACATAGATCACGTTGCCCAGGTCAAGCACCCTGAAATCGATGTCCCAGAAAGGGAGCCAGCCGACCCTCAGCATACCCAGACCAGCCAGGAAGAACATGCTGAGCGCGAATTGACCGAATACAGGCAGGAAAATGGCAAAGGCACCTGCCCAGGCCCATCCGCTTCGCTTGGTGGTGAAACCCACGATGATTAAAACGGCGATCAGCAGGAGACTGCCGTATCCGATCCACCGGAGGTGCAGACTGTCAATATATAGTTCCGCCTTATATGCATTAAGACTGTCCCTTCCGTGATCCAGCCCGGGAAACCCTACGCCATCCTGCAACGAGGAATCCAGCAGGCGTGGCAATTCCGTAAAAGAAAACATCAGCGCGATGGAAAATACGATGGCAAGGACCAGCAAGCCGGCCTGTTAAAAATTATTCCGGGAAATGAACTTCATGACAATATGGGATTGGTTGGATGCGATACACACATGTAAATATATTAAAATTGATTAATAATCAGATTTTTAAGCCTTGAGGCCTGCTTTACTGACTTTTCCTTACATCATCAGCCGGTGAATCATTACATTTGCAGTACAGCATGAATAAGATGCTTTGTTGACTTAAATTCCATAAATGAAGATATCGAAGTTTAACATGATATCATTGGTTATCCTTGCAGGGATCATCCTGCTGGGATTCCTGCTTTATTACCCTGTTACGGCTTACGGCTGGATCACCGGTCCAGACCTCGACAGCATATTGGGGAACAGGCTGATCAACCGGTTTTCGGTGAACAACATATTCGATATCTTCCTGTCCATGTCCGATGGGATGTACAGGCCGCTAACAGTGCTTTCGCTGGGCCTGCAGGCCTCATGGATGCCCGCTAACCCCTCGGTAATCTTTCACTGGGCGAACCTCGTTCTGCATCTGTTATGCGTGGTGATGCTATTCCGGCTTGTGCAGCTGCTTGGAAGGAGCAATTTCATGGCAGGGATCGCTGCGCTGATCTTCTGCATTCATCCACTGAATACTGAAGCCGTGGCATGGATATCGTCGCATGGTATCCTGCTCAGTACTTTTTTTATGCTGGCGGGATTGTTGTCGTATGTTTATTATACCAGGCCGTGTCGCGCACGGGGATACTTCATGCAACTGTCATATCTGTGCTTTATCCTTGCCCTGCTCGCCCATCCCATATCCATCATCTTTCCTTTGTTCCTCATCCTGCTCGACCTGCTTACAGGGCCATCCGAACAGAAGAGCACCCGCCGGAAGATCCCCGGGTTCATCCTTTCTGCCGTATTCCTCTTCATCGCAATTGCGGGGATGAGCGGCGCGGGGAATGATCCCCAGGACATCATGCCCGCTATGGCTGGGCGGGTCATGTTTGCGATAAGCTCGCCATGGGTCGCGACCGCGGCTTTCGTTGCACCATTCTTCCAGTCGCCCCACCATCCTTACCCGATGGTGATGGGATACCAGTATTTGCTTGTCATTCCTGGGCTGGCCATCCTGATCGCGTTGTTGATCATAACCCGGAAAAAATCCATGAAGGTTTTTGCCGCCTTGATGTTCGTCATCATCGCCGTCACCGCTGCGGCGGTTCTGTTCATCGATGATCCCGCTTACCTTCATGAAAACAGCTTATATCCTGCCATTGCCGGCCTTTCGGCTATCCTGTCCATGCTTGTGGTTTACCTGTTCAGGAAGTACTTCCTGCAAAGAAAGGCCCTGCTGATCCCGGTATCCGTTATCCTGGCATTATATGCAGCCTTGCTGACATACCTGGCCACGGAGCGCGTTGCCCTCTGGGAGGACAGCGGTAAGCTATGGACTGACGCCATCATTAAATACCCGCACGACCATCATGCCTATTTCCTGCGGGGCGATCATTGGGCGATGACGGGAGATTTTGAGAAGGCAAAATTTGATTACAGCCAGGCCATCAGGTTGAATGCAAGCGCCTACAAAGCGATCAACAACATCGGACTGATCTATATGGAAGAAGGTGAATTACGTTATGCCATATCCGAATTTGAGCGCGCCATCGGCATCAGCCCCGATTTCTATAAACCCTACCTGAATCGGGGGATCGCCTATATGCGGATCGGTATGAATGAAAAGGCCCTGGAGGATATGGACATGGCGGCCGCGCTCAATCCTGCCGAACCACTGGTATATTACAACAGGGGGCTGATCTTTGAACGGAAAACGGAACTGAATCGTGCTGTGGAAGAATTAACTACGGCCATCAAACTGGCACCATCCGTGGCCCTTTTCTATAAGGAGCGGGGGAAGGTATACATATGGATGCAACAACACAGGCTGGCGGAGTTGGATTATTCGAAGGCCATAGAACTCAATCCCGGCGATGCCGAAATGTGGTTCCGCCGTTCCATGGCCAGGGTTACACGGAATAACCTGAAGGGAGGCTTGCAGGATGCCATCATGGCCAGGCAACTGGGTTACCCGGTGGAGGAGGAATACATCAAAGGTTTGACGGTACAGGTGCTTGAGGCAGATTCGGTTAAGCTGGAGTAAAAAAAATCCCCCCGCTCAGGCGGGGGGATAAATCTTGCAATGTGATAATTATATTAAACTAAGCGAGTTTAACATTAACCGCATTAAGACCTTTCCTACCTTCGGTAAGATCAAAGGTTACTTCATCATTTTCTTTTATCTCATCGATGAGACCTGTTACGTGGACGAAGTATTCTTTGTCTGATTCTTCGTCTTTAATAAACCCAAATCCTTTTGAGTTATTAAAAAATTTTACTGTTCCTTTATTCATTGTATTGTGTTATTAATTTCTGCAAAAGTATAGATAATTCTGATAAATGAACATTTTTATTCAATAAAATATTATTCATCGGGATTATTGCTCAGGCGGATATCGAGCCAGAACATTCCAGAACCTGCATTATTTATCACCTTGGGGCTTTGCCCTGATATGATTGCAAACAGTTAATCGTTGACGATTATCGAATCAGTTTTTGCCTGTAAAGCATGGTTCTGTCATCCGAACCGGGTTTAAGGTAAGTGTAATAGACATATCCGTTGTGGACCAGTATTTTCCTTGCGAATGCGTGGAAAAGGGTTGTGGGTGCCAATGGTTTGCCGGTATTGACATCAAGGCGATGCAGTGTTGCCTTGTTGGCTTTTAATATCATGATGTAATATTCGTCGAGAATATCATCATGCAGGATTATCTCTTCCCAATCCTTCGCTTTGTGATAATCAATGGCGACGGATTGAATGAGGTTTCCCTCGAGCGACAGGTATTCGATCCTGGAATCAGGATGGTTAAAAAGCAGCAGCCGGTTGCCCGACCTGAACAAGGGCGCATATACCGGTGTATATACCATCGTTCGCAGGTAATGACCTTCTATAGAGGCATCCCTTTCAAGATGGAGCAGGTCAGATTGTTCTTCCATACCGGCATACATCCCTGCAATGAGCGATTCGGTACTTTCAGCGACCCCAACCCCGTTCCTCAGCATTGCGTAATGCATAGGATTGTCTTTGAGTATCTGTAGTTTCTTTTGGTCACTTACCTGACGGAATACAATATATTCATCTGAAATGGAATCATAACGGATGTATTCGATGACCAGGTTATTCATGCGCCTGATCCCGAAATAATAATAGTGCTCATGGAATGCTACAAACGCATCTGCAACAAGTTTGAATGTATTGATGGCCGTCGGGTAGAGGAGCTTCAGCGACTGACCCGTGAACATAAGCTGGTAGGCCGTATCCTTGTTGACATAATGTATATTACCCATGCAGTCGCGATGCAGGGATTGAGCCCTGCCCGGGAGTTCAGTGAGTATCGCAAGGGTGTCGTTCATTGATGAAAGGAGGATGAGTTCGGCCCTCTTCAGTACATTTCTGAAGATCAAGAGCATCAGACCGTTTTCGTGGAATTCGAAATCCAGCACAGCGTAACTTTCATCCCTGAAGATAATTTCGGCCTTGCGTTCTGTGATCGTGACCGCATCAAGCATCTCCGCAGAGAATTCCAGCCCGAGCATCAGGTCTTTGCCTATGGCATTCTTATCAACAGTGAACAGGCGTTCCCCGAATCCAATATGGGTGACCTTTAAGGTGACCGGCAGATTGTTAACATTCAGCCTGAAATCGCCATCAGGCCCGGAAATGGTGCCCAGCGAAGTTCCCGCGACGAGGATATGGGCTCCTGAAAGGGGTATTCCGCTTTCTTTTGCGTATACTTTCCCCCTGATCACCATTTGTTCCTGTCCGCGGACAACCCGTGTGCCTGATATCATCAGGAGGGACACCAGAAATGCCACTGCACAGGTCCAGTATATGGATCTCAGTGTCATTGTCGGTTCATCTGGATCTTTATATCTATCCATCAGGCATTTTCTCCGAATACATTAAAGTTAGTATAAAACAAAATATCGTGCAAGAATGAGTTTGCACATTCAGCATTACGGTATACCATCAGCAATTTTTTTTATTTTTGGAAACACAATGCTGGACTGGAAATGAAGACTTTCTTTAACCGCAAGAACCGCCTGAACTGGATGATGGCATTGCTGCTGCTGCCGCTATTCTTCATCAATGTGCGGGATTCGCACGACTGGGGTGGCGACTTTGCCATGTACATCATGCAGGCCGGGAACATCGTGCACGGCGTTCCGCAATCCGAAACGCCCTACGTTTATAATCCTGGTAATCCTGTGCTGGGACCGCCTGCCTACCCGATAGGCTTCCCGCTCCTTCTAAGTCCGGTTTATGCCCTTTTCGGCAACAGCATCATGGCATTCGCACTATGGGTGACTGCATTCCTTTTCGGGATGGGCATGCTCATGACCCTCTACCTCAGGAGGTATTTTTCGGAAGTGATCACATTTTTCCTTGTGTTGATCCTGGTATACAATCCCTGGACGCTCAACATGAAACTGGAGATCATGTCGGAATTCCCTTTCGCATTTCTCCTGTTGCTCTGCCTGTATTTATTTGAGAAGTATGCCCGGGGGCCTTTCTGGATGGGCATTGTCATAGCGGTGCTGGGAGGGCTGCTCATGTCGGTGCGTATCATAGGCGTGGTATTCCCACTGGCCGTGCTGATATGGGCAATCAGGAAAAGGTTCATCGAAAAGGATAAAACCCCAATGAGCAAATGCGTTTGCGGATTCCTTGTCGGCATAGGGTCGATCCTCATCTACCTGTTGCTGAACAGCGTTATTTTTCCGGTTCCGCAGGCCAGTGGAGGTTCTTATGCCGGCATCTGGGGAGAAGAACCGCTGTATGCAACAGTATTGTATAACCTGGCCTATTACACCGAACAGTTCAAGTATTTCTTCTCCCCCTGGGGAGGGTCCTGGAATTTTCTTCCGCTGATCCTGAAGGCGGCCATCTTCACCTTCACCCTGCTCGGTATGATCCGGTCATTCTTCAAAAGACTGGAGCTTATCGATATGATCGTGATCCTCTATCTCGGGGTCCTGCTCGTTTACCCTTATCGGCATGCGGGGATCCGCTTCCTTTTTCCGGTCCTGCCCCTGCTGGGGTTCTACCTGGTAAGGGGCTTGCAGACCGTGCAGCTTTTTCCTGCCATCAGTCATAGTATCAAGGCCGTGTTCCTCGGAAGCCTGGTGCTGGTGTCATATCTCAACATGTTCTGGTATATCCTGATCAATGACGGGAACACCCTCCCTGGTCCGCAGGAAAAGGCTTCGGTGGAGGCATTCGAATATATCAGGAACAACACCGCTGCCGATGATGTCATTATCTTTGCCAAACCGAGGGTGCTGGCTCTTTATACGGGACGACACAGCCTGGCGAACAATAAGGAATCGGGACCTAAGGAGATTGCCGAACTGATTTTCGAATTTAAGGTAAACTATGTGCTGACGCATACTGAAATCTCCGACGAGGCAATAAATGAGTTTATCCGGGCCCAGGATTACATATGTGAATATCTTTGGAGTAACGATAAGTTCGTGCTTTACAAAGTAGTGATGTAATGTCTGGTGGATTATTAAAGGCGTTCGAAGTATCAGCTGATATAGTGTCATGAGTAAGATCGCAAAACTATTCCGCGCAGCAGGCATGATCCTGCGTAAACCCTACCTGATAAACAAGGTGCTTGATGACCAGGAGGTATGGCGCAAGCGTGTGATCATGGATCATGGGTTGAAAGATGGCCTTGCTGAGGTGGGTTTTCACGAGATTTCAGGAGGGGAAAAGGTGCTTGTACGACCATTTTCATTCCTGGAAGGGGGCTCTCTGCCCACCGACCTGGCCCTGCTGCGCATACTGGCATCCGGCATCGACAACTGTCGCTATTTCGAGATAGGCACATGGCGCGGCGAGAGCGTTGCCAACGTGGCTGAAGTGGCCATGGAATGTATAACCCTGAACCTGTCTCCGGGGCAGATGAGGGAAGCCGGATTAAGTGAAGAATACATTGGTCAGCACGCCATGTTCTCGAAAGGACTTTCCAATGTCACCCACCTTGAAGGGGACTCCCTGTATTTCGATTTCGCGGGGCTGAATAAAAAGTTTGACATCATCTTCATTGATGGCGACCATCATTATGCTTCCATCAGGACGGATACACAGCATGTTTTTAAACATCTTTTGCATGAAAGGAGTATCGTGGTCTGGCACGACTACGCCTGGCAACCCGGGAATATCAGGTTTGAGACTATGGCTGCTATCCTCGATGGCGTGCCTGAAGCACAACATGGAAAACTATTTGCTGTAAGGAATACCCTCTGTGCAATCTACCATCCCGGCATAGGGAAGGGGCATGAGCCCTCGGTCGTGGCGAAACCCGGCGAGGCCTTCGAAGTGCTCATAGGGAAGATATGATGATCAGACGTGAATATCCCTCCGGGATACTGGTCAGAAATACTAATACTGGTTTGTAATTAAAAGAAATCATGCCATGCGATCCATATGCCCGCTCATTTTGCTGCTTCCACTGTTGGCCTTCGCCCAGCCGGATACCCATTATCCCATACAACCTGTCCCATTCAGCCAGGTAACCCTTACCGATAGTTTCTGGCTTCCCCGGGTACGTATCAATCATGAGGTTACCATACCCATAGCATTCAGGCATTGTGAAACAACGGGGCGGATAAAGAATTTCGAAGTTGCGGGAGGCATGAAGGAGGGTACTTTCAGCACGACATACCCTTTCGATGATTCCGATGTTTTCAAGATTGTGGAAGGAGCGAGTTATTCACTGCAAACCTTTCCCGATCCGGTCCTCGACGCCTACCTCGACTCCTTGATTTTTAAGTTTTCCATGGCGCAGGAAGATGACGGCTACCTCTATACCAATCGAACCATACTGGGCGACAGCGGACACGAATGGATCGGTACCGAACGTTGGCAGAATACGCACCTGTACAGCCATGAACTTTACAACATGGGGCACCTTTTCGAGGCCGCCGCAGCCCACTATACTGCCACCGGGAAGCGAAACCTGCTGGATGTCGCCATCAGGGCCGCCGACCGCATCGATGAGGATTTTGGATGGGATGCCAGGGTGACTTACCCCGGCCACCAGGAAATAGAGATAGGCCTTGTCAAAATGTACAATGTTACGGGTGAAAAAAGATACCTCGACCTGGCAAAATTCTTTCTTGATGCCCGCAGGGACGGGCCTGAATACTGCCAGGCTCACCTGCCCGTCACTGAACAGAGAGAGGCGGTCGGACATGCCGTGCGGGCCACCTATATGTATTCGGGAATGGCCGATGTGGCCGCCATCCTCAAGGATACAGCCTATGTCAGGGCGATCACGGATATCTGGGAGGACATCGCCTACACGAAAATGTACGTCACTGGTGGCATCGGGGCCAGCGGAGGCAACGAAGGCTTCGGTGAACCTTACCATCTGCCCAATGCAACGGCCTATTGCGAAACATGTGCCTCTATCGGGTATATCTTTTTTAATTACAGGCTTTTCCTCATGTACGGGCAGGCAAAATACTATGATGTGCTTGAACGCATCCTGTATAATGCCATGCTTTCTGGCGTTTCCCTTTCCGGCGACCGCTTTTTCTATCCCAATGTGCTTGAATCTGACGGGAGACATCAGCGAAGCGAATGGTTTGGATGTGCCTGTTGCCCTTCCAACATCTGCCGGTTTATCCCTTCCGTGCCCGGATATGTTTATGCTTCTGATGATCAGGGGATCTTTGTGAACCTGTATATGTCGAATGAGGGATCGGTCCCGCTTGGGCGGGATACGGTAAAGCTTGTACAGACGGGGGATTATCCATGGGATGGTAGAATCAGTATTAAGGTTTTCCCTGAGAGGGAGAAGAGTTTCGTTTTGCGTTTGCGCATCCCCGGATGGGCGCAAAACACGGCTGTCGATGGTGATCTGTATCGTTTTACCGACGTGCTGGCACCATCATGGAAACTCCAGGTTAATGCTTCTGGTGCGGAATTCCGGATGGAGAACGGCTATGCCTGCATCGAAAGGACATGGGAACCGGGCGACAGCGTTATCCTCGATCTTCCCATGCCGGTGAGGATGCTCGTCGCCGATGAAAGGGTTAAGTCCGACAGCGGCATGGTGGCTATACAGCGCGGGCCGCTGGTGTTTGCCGCGGAATGGGCCGACAATGAAGATGGAAGGGTGCTGAATGTGTTTCTGGATGACTGGCATGCTGCAGCTGTGACGGACTTCGAACCCGGATTACTGGGAGGTACTCAGACGATCAGCCTGAAGGGCAAAGCTGAACGCTCATATTCTGAAGAAGGCTTTATTCTGCAGATGCCTGCCGATATAAAAATGATACCCTATCATCTGTGGAATAATCGTGGCCCGGGAGAGATGAGGGTTTGGATCCCCGTGATCAATATGTGACCTCTGCGGGGTCGCATATTTGTGGCTCGCTGATCCAGGCAAATATGTGACTCCTCCGGAGTCATGATTTTTTCTTGTCTCTGTGTTGCCAATAATATGTGATGCCTGTGGCATCATTTACGTATAATCTTGCTGTGGCGTGGATGATCTTTTTATCCGGCAATGCCCTGGCGCGGTATCTTCCGTATCATTATTTGAAAAATCAACCAGCGTATATGCGACCCCCGGGGGTCGCATATTATTGGCAGAAGATTAGCATCAAAAGAACAAATCGACCCCGGAGGGGTCGCATAT
>JAXGTH010000010.1:0-40668 GCA_040775045.1 Bacteroidales bacterium | reverse complement strand
TGCACAGGGATGGAGGAATGATGAAATGCAGGTAAGGGTTGAAGTTACGGACCCTTCAACCGCACAACACTTGTCGGCCCTGAAATTGCAGGGCGAATATTACCCGGGCCATGCCATATTGTATGTTACCCCCAGGGAGGCTGAGGCACTTGAAAACGCAGGGATCGCTTATAACATACAGGTGAAGGACCTCAACGGGCATTACCGGGATTTCTGGGAAAGCAAGGTGGCCTATCATTCTTACCAGGAGATCGTTAACCTTGCCGACAGCCTGGCAGATGCCTTCCCCGACATCTGTATGAAGGTGCTTTACGGGACCTCCCTGCAGGGGCGTGAGCTTGGCGCACTCAAGATCAGCGATAATGTGGGTGAGGATGAGAACGAAGCTGAAGTGCTGTTCGACGGGGGCATCCATGGCGATGAGATCGGTTGTGCCGAAAACTGCATCCGGTTTGCCCGCGACCTCTGCCGCAAGTATGGCAGCGATCCCGACGTGACTTTTCTTGTCGACAACCGTGAAATATGGATCTACTATATGGTGAACCCCGACGGGCGCGAGAACATGAGCCGATACAATGCCAATGGGGTCGACCTCAACCGCGACTATGGATATATGTGGGATGCCTGGGGAGGCAGCCCGGGAGCCTTTTCCCAGGTCGAAACCCGTGCATTGCGCACTTGTTCATACGAAAACCAGTTCGTGGTGCATACCACCTACCACAGTGGAACAGAATATATTTCCTGCCCGTGGAGCTACCGCTCCGACGCACCTCCCGATGCTGCACACATCCTCAACCTCGCAGAGGTATACAGCGATGAGTCGGGATATGCCTTCCTGGAATTCGGGCAGGGCAATACCGGCATGTATGCCATCAATGGCAGCACCAAAGACGGAAACTACGGAGTGATGGGATCGGTGAGCTGGTCGATCGAGATCTCATACGACAAGCAGCCACCCGCCTCCCAACTGATGCAGTTCTATAATTACAACTATCCTTCCATGCTGGCCCTGATCGAATATTCGGGTTACGGCCTCGAAGGCACCGTCACGGATGCCATCACCGGTGAGGCTGTGCAGGCAACGATCTTCGTGAACGACCAGATGCAATGTTTTTCCGATCCCGAAGCCGGGGATTATCATAAATATGTGCTCCCTGGCAAATATTCGATAAAGGTTGTTGCCAATGGTTATGAGACACAGGTCAGCCCCGACAGTATAGAAGTTACGGAGTTCAGCAGCAGCGTAGCCGATTTTCAGATGGTGCCCGTCGATACCGCAAGGTGGTATGCCTGGCGTATGATCAGCAGCAGGATCCCCGAAAACAATACGGCGGATGAGGGCAACACCAGGGCCCTGATCGGCCCCCCCGACATGGTAAATTACTCTATCGGTAAAAGCGGATGGGTGGTCGTGGATATGCAGAAGCCCATCATCGACAAGCCGGGGAACGATATCAAGGTATATGAAGGGGACCTGACCCCCGAAGGTTTCAGCTTTTATGCCGGCGAGACCATGGACGGTCCATGGCTCCTGATGGGACAGGGAGATGGAACATCCGAATTTGAACTTGCCGTGACAGGTTTGACAGAGGCAAGGTATTTCAGGATCCTCGACGACGGCGACGGTAGCCAGAATGCACCCGATGCCGGGTTCGACCTCGACGCGGTGAGCGATATGGAACATGTCTGGGGTGTTTATATCATCATGACGGAATACCTGCTGGAAGATGAAAACGGCAACGGCCATCTCGACCAGGGAGAGTCGGCCGACCTCATCATCACGCTGAACAACAACGGAAATGTCACGGCCAACAATGTGAACGGCGAGATGTCGACCGATTACCCTTATGTGAGCATCACACAGGCAAATGCTTCTTTTGGCACGCTGGTGCAGAACCAGTCGGGCAGCGGCACCTTTTCCTTTGAGGTCGGTGAGGATGCACAGACGGGAGATACCGTAACCTTTACCATCGACGTAGCTGCCAACAACGGCATCTACGGCACCTCCTTCGACCTGTCGTTCCTTATCGGCAAATACCCCATCCTTATCGTCGACCTTGACGGCAACCATAATTCAGGGACACTGATGCAGGAGATCATCAACGGTATAGACCTGCCGGCCACATATGTCACAAGCTTCCCCGACAATCTCGACATGTACCAGTGTGTTTTTGTCTGCCTGGGAGTATATGACCAGAACCATGTGCTGACAGGCACGGAAGGCCAGGCCCTCGCCGACTACCTTGAGCACGGAGGCCGCCTTTACATGGAAGGGGGCGATACCTGGGCTTATGACAGTCCAACTGCCGTGCATGAAATGTTCAAAATAGAAGGTGTGGATGACGGTAACGGTGACCTGGGGCTGATCTTCGGCCAGAACGGATCCTTTGCAGAAGGCATGGTTTATCCCTACAGCGGCGACAATGCCTATATCGACCGTATTGCACCGCTCGACAATGCCTTCCAGCTCTTCCGGAACCAGGTCCCCTCTTACTGCAATGCCGTGGCCCTTGATGAAGGGACATACAAGACCGTAGGTTCATCCTTTGAATTTGGCGGATTATCCGAAAACCAGAACACAAGGGAGGAACTCATGATCCTGATCCTGGAGTTCTTCGGAGGGATACTCACTGATGTAAACGAAAACATATCGGATAATGGCGAACTGCGGATAACCACATGGCCGAACCCATTCAGCGATCATATCACGCTGGGTATTGAAACAGAAAAAAGCTCAGCCATCTACATTGAAATATTCGATCTGAGCGGACGGAAGGTGTCCGTCACGGGCGGCGGGGTTTTCGCTGCCGGTCATCATGTTTTCGAGTGGAACGGTGCTCTCCCGGATGGCAGTCCGGCCCCTGCCGGCATGTATATCTATGTGGTCAGGACAGAAGAAGAAACCTTTGCCGGGAAAATCATACGGAGGCACTGATGTTTCCATTTAGGTCCTGCATGAAAGGATTGGTCGCATTAGCGGACAGGGTACCGGACAGTTTTATCAAATTATCTATATATGATGACCGGAATATTATAATATATTTCGTATCTTGTGCAGCCAAATCTGAAAACACTAAACTCATTAACACTCATAAATCAAACCAGTCATGATAAAAACCAGTATCAAAAGCTATCTTACCCTTCTGACACTCGTGCTAACTGCCACCGCTTATGCGCAGACCATAAGCTTTTCCGACGGGTGGGAAAACCCCGGATTTAATCTCACGGCCGAATCTGTTTCTTCGGTTGAAGTGACTTATTCGATCGGGGAATTTTTTATGGAGGAAGTTTCAGTGAAAGGAAGCCCGATGAAGGCGGTCCATTTGCCTGGCAGCCTGATCCCGAACGATGAAGGTGCCCCCGACCTGGCGGGAAGCGGACGTTATATTGCCATTCCTCAGGGTTCGCATCCGACCCTGAAAGTCATTTCATACAGGACCGAAACATACGAAAATATCGATGTTGCCCCTGCTCCGCGCATCCCGCTGGATACCGACGACGGGCCACTCTTTTATAGCAAGGATGAAAGCATCTATGGTGTTGATGCTTTTTACCCGGCCGAGCCGTTCATCCTTTCTGAACCGACAACCATCAGGGGAGTGGATGCAGTTATGCTTGGCATCACTCCGTTCCAGTACAATCCGGTATCGAAAGAGCTTATCGTGTACCGCGATATCCGGCTGGAGGTCAGCTTTGAAGGCGGAAACGGCCAGTTCGGCGACAATCGTTACCGCAGTCGCTGGTTCGACCCCATTTTGCAGGACCGTTTGCTCAATTATTCTTCCCTGCCTGAGATGGATTATTCCACCCTTGGTGGAAGCAAGGATGATGGGTTCGAATATGTCATCATCACCCCCGATAATCCTGTTTTCACCGCCTGGGCCGACACGTTGAGAAGGTTCAGGAACATGCAGGGGATCAGCACGGGCATTTACACCATCAGTGAAGTGGGTGGCAATAACATCAGCACCATCGAGGATTTCATCAATAATGCCTACAATACCTGGACCGTCCCGCCCCTGGCCTTCCTCATCATGGCCGACTACGGGGCTTCGGGCGACGGGATCCTGTCTCCTATCTGGAATTATTACTGCGTTTCCGATCATATATTCGGTGATGTAAACGATAATGGTATGGCCGATGTGATCATGGCCAGGATGACCGCTCAAAATGAAACCCACCTGCAGAACATGATCGGCAAGATCATCGAGTACGAGACCAATCCTCCGACATACGAAAGTTATTACAATCCTATCACGGCACTGGGATGGCAGACCGAACGCTGGTTCCAGATTTGTTCCGAGACGGTAGGCGGATATTTCAAGAATGTAAAAGGCAGGGATCCTGTCAGGATAAACGAGATTTACGGTGGTAACCCTTCTACTGACCCCTGGTCGACGGCCACCAACACTTACACCATCCTGCAGGTTTTCGGCCCTGGCGGGCTCGGTTATATCCCGGCTTCCCCTTCGGAACTGGGCAACTGGTCGGGCGGAACCGCTTCCGACATCAACAACGCGATCAATGCGGGGGCCTTTATCCTGCAGCACAGGGACCATGGCTATGAACAGGGCTGGGGCGAACCATCCTACAACAACAACAGCCTTAACGGCCTGTCGAACGAAGACCCCGTGTTCGTATTTTCCATCAACTGCCTCACCGGTAAATACAATTGGTCTTCCGAATGTTTTACCGAAAAGTTCCACCGCATGGAACAGGGCGCACTGGGGCTCATTGCCGCTTCCGAAGTGTCGTATTCCTTTGTGAACGACACCTACGTCTGGGGGCTCTACGACTATATGTGGCCTGATTTCCTGCCCGAGCACGGTCCTACCATAGATGAACAGCGCGGCATGCTGCCGGCATTTGCCAATGTGGCCGCCAAGTACTTCCTGCTGGAATCCAGCTGGCCATACAATACAAGCAATAAGGAAGTGACATATAACCTTTTCCATCATCACGGATGCGCCTTCCAGACCCTGTATTCTGAGGTACCCTCCACCCTGATGGTATTGCATGACAACGTATTGCTCACTGGGGCAGGATCCTTCACCGTCACAGCCGATTCAGGGGCTTTCATCGCCCTGTCGCACAACGGGGAAATTCTGGGTACGGCCGAATCTGACGGAACGCCTCAGAACATCGCCATCACTCCGCTCATTACCGGCGACCTGCTGGATGTGGTGGTGACCAAGCCGAACTATTTCAGGTACCATGCCATGGTCGACGTCATTCCTGCCGATATGGCCTATGTGGTATATAACGACTATGCCATCAACGATGCCTCGGGCAATGGCGACGGTGTGCTCGATTACGGTGAATCTGTATTGCTTTCGCTTACGCTCGAGAATGTCGGACTGGTCGATGCTTCAGGGGTCGATGCCACCATCGCCTCCGGAAACGGCAACATCACCATCAGCGACGATGCAGCCTTTTTCGGGGATATCCTTTCCCTGCAAACCGTTACGGTGACTGATGAATATGCTTTTGAAGTTTCGCCGGACATTGCCGACGGTGAACTGGTCATTTTCAACATAGAGGCCACCGACGGCGACTCAACATGGCCCAGTTTCTTCAGCATCCAGGCACACGCTCCGGTCATGGAATACGTGTCATTTGCGATCGATGATGCTGCCGGCAACGGCAATGGAAGGCTGGATCCGGGCGAAACGGCCAACCTCATCGTAAGTATTGAAAATACGGGTTCCTCGGAGGCATATAATGTCGAAGTTGCTTTAAGTTGCAGCGGCAAGAACTTTGTTACGGTCAACAACAGCCCGGCTGTTATAGGCGACATGCCTGCCCAGAACAGCGCGGATGCCGTTTTCAGCGTTACTGCGTCCGAGAGCACACCGGGGGGGTTCAATGCCCTGTTCTCCGTAAACATCAATGCCGACCTGGGCATTTCCGGCACAGGGGCCTTCGACTTTATCGTCGGACAGTTTTCGGCACTGATCCTTGACCTGGACCCGCTGAACCATTCAGGACCGGCCATGATGGAAGCTTTTGAAGACCTTGACCTCATCGCCAGCTATGCCACTGCATTCCCCGAAGACCTGAGCATCTACAAATCCGTGTTCGTGTCGCTGGGGATCATTTTTACCGGCCATGAACTGACCACGATCGAAAGCGCAAAGCTGGTACAATACCTGAACAGCGGGGGTAAGCTGTATCTTGAAGGGCGCCGGACATGGTACGACGACCAGCCGCAGCCCATCCATACGAAATTCAATATCGAGGTGGTTGTCGACACCTGGTTCGAATACGATACCATTACCGGGAAAACCGGCACCTTCACCGAAGGGATGGTATTTGAATTTGGCGGATCCAGCCCTTACAACGACCACTATCTTGTTCCAGAGGGCAGCGCATTTACGATCTTCAGCAGCCCCGAACCCTCTTACGGATGTGCCGTGGCTTATGACGAAGGTTCATACAAGACCATCGGGTGCAACTGGGAATTCGGTGACCTTGTGGATGGTACAAACCCGTCAACCAGGAAACAGCTGATGCTCGAGTACCTTGAATTCTTTGGAGACATCGCAACGGGAGTCAACGAGGATACCGGAACGGAAAATGGCCTCATCAGCCAGGTATACCCCAACCCCTTCTCCGGCCAGACCACAATCACTTTCGACCTGGATGAAAAAACGGGGGTACTCCTCGAAATTTTCAGCCTCGACGGGAAGAAGGTGGCCTCGCTGATCGACCGGGAAATCGCTGCAGGCACCCATAAGGTCAACTGGGACGGAACCGGACTGCATGGAGAAAAACTTAATAGTGGAATATACTTATGCACTTTGAGGACCAACTCAGTAATTGCCACCAAAAAAGTGGTTCTTTATTAGCCGGGGCATCAGGGTGTAGTATCTTTGCATGACAGGAACAAACAGAAACAAACAGCAAAACCAGATTAAAACCATTCATCATGCACTCAAGGCAAATCATTAAACTCGTTTTTACATTCCTTTTCCTTGCATCGGTCGTGTACGGACAGGAAGTAAGATACACCGACAGCTGGTCGGAACAAGGTTTTACCCTTTCACAGGCTGAGCATTCGGGGATCAAAGTGATCCATTCTGTAAACAGTTTCGAATTCCGCCAGGCCACTGTCAACGGTGAGCCCATGACAGTGGTGACCATGCCCGGTGTTCTCCTCCCGAATGACGAGGGAGCACCCGACCTGCCTGGCCATGGCCGTTACATTGCCATCCCGGCAGGGGCAACTGCCAGGCTCAATGTAGTCCGCATGCAAACGGAAACCTATTCCGATATCATGCTTGCACCGGCCCCGCGTATACCCTTCGAAGATGACGACAGTCCCCTTCATTATGAGAAGAATATGGCCATATACGGTGAGGATGCCTTTTACCCTTCGGAACCGGTGAAGCTCTCGCAACCCGCCAGGCTCAGGGGAGTGGATGTGGTGATGCTTGGCATTACCCCCTTCCAGTACAATCCTGTTAGCGGAGAACTGATTGTGATCCGTGATATCGAAGTGGAAGTGGTTTTTGAAGGCGGCAACGGGCAGTTCGGCGAGAACAGGTACCGCAGCCGCTGGTGGGATCCCATTCTGGCCGATGCCCTCATGAATTTCAGCTCGCTCCCGCCGGTCGACCATAACCTAATCCACATGGGCAATCATGACGCAGGCGACGGTTGCGAATACCTTATCATCACACCCGATGACAGTGACTTCGTGATGTGGGCTGATTCGATCGCCACGTTCCGCAACAAGCAGGGGATCCTCACCCAGGTGGTAACCCTGACGGAGGTTGGCGGCAATACCGTTGCCGATATCGAGGGATTTATTGATAATGCTTATAATAACTGGACCATTCCGCCTTCGGCAGTGCTGCTCCTGGGTGATTTCGGATCAAGCATGAGCAATAATGTCATCGCCCCTATCTATAATAATTACTGCGCATCGGATAATATTTATGCCGATGTCGACGGCGACCATCTTCCGGAAATGGCTTTGGCCAGGATCACTGCCAATGACGCAACACAGCTGGAAACCATGGTCACCAAGTTCCTCAACCATGAGACCAACCCGCCGACCAATCCCGATTTTTACGATAATCCCATTACCGCAGTGGGCTGGCAGACTACAAGATGGTTCCAGATCTGTGGTGAGACGGTAGGCGGATACTGGAAGAATGAACTCGGGAAAAATCCGGTCCGTATCAACGACGTCTATTCAGGTACACCCGGAAGCGTCTGGTCAACGGCAACCAATACGAGCACCGTTGTCGACTATTTCGGCCCCGACGGCCTGGGGTATATCCCTTCCTCTCCCTCCACGCTGGGTGGATGGACCGGGGGGTCGGCCACGATGATCAACAACACCATCAACAACGGGTCGTTCATCATGCTTCACCGCGACCATGGCAGCGAAACGGGCTGGGGAGAACCATCATACGGCAATTCCAGCATCAACGGGCTTCAAAATACGGATCTTATTTTCGTGATGTCGATCAACTGCCTCACAGGGAAGTACAACTGGTCGAGCGAATGTTTCACCGAAAAATTCCACCGCTATACCTATAACGGGGCCAATTCAGGGGCATTGGGACTCACGGCAGCCTCAGAGGTCTCCTATTCGTTCGTGAACGACACCTATGTGTGGGGGTCCATCGATAATATGTGGCCCGATTTCATGCCGGATTACGGGACTCCGTTCCCGCGCGATTTTATCATGCCTGCCTTCGGGAATGCCTCAGGAAAGATCTTCCTGCAACAGTCGAACTGGCCATACAATACCAGCAACAAGCAGGTGACCTACCATTTGTTCCACCACCACGGGGATGCTTTCCTGACGCTTTACGATGAAGTGCCCATGAACCTTACGGTAAACCATATGGGTCACATCATCTATGATTCCCCTGTATTTGAGATCACAGCCGACGACGGCTCCCTCATCTGCCTGTATTATGACGGGGAAATCCAGGCCACGGCCACAGGTACGGGAAGCCTGCAATCGATCCCGATACCTGCGCTGCCCCTGGGGGCCATGGTTTCGCTTACGGTGACGAAACAAAACTACTATCGCCATGAAGAACAGCTGCCGGTGGTCGACCCGCTGACTGCCGATTTTGAAGCGGACCTCACCCTGGTATGTACCCAGGGATCGGTGAACTTCACAGACCAGAGCCTCGGGTTCCCGACTTCCTGGCTCTGGACCTTTGAGGGCGGCACACCCTCCACATCGACGGACCAGCATCCACAGGGAATCGTTTACAACAACCCGGGAACATATGATGTTACCCTCGAAATAACCGGTTCCACGAGCACTGACACCTATACAAGGACTGACTACATTGAAGTAACCGGCAATATTGCGATGGCGGTATCCATTACAGCCAGCGCAGAAGATGTTTGTGAAAGCGATACGGTGACCTTTAGCGCACAGGTCACCAATGGAGGCATTTCGCCCGCCTACCAGTGGAAGCGCAACGGGAACAATGTAGGTGAGGGTTACGACAGTTATATCGTTTCGGGCCTTGCCGACGGTGATATTATCGAATGCGAGGTCACCTCGGCCTATACATGTGCAAGTCCTAACCCGGCCATGTCGAATGCCATCGTCATGTCCGTAACCCCGCTGTCATTGGTTGCTG
This sequence comes from Bacteroidales bacterium, assembly GCA_040775045.1. Lineage (GTDB taxonomy): Bacteria > Bacteroidota > Bacteroidia > Bacteroidales > B18-G4 > B18-G4. The sequence goes on along the minus strand of JAXGTH010000010.1, from coordinate 31,048 downwards.
TCAACATAGAAACCGACACCACAACGATATGTGAAGGTAAACAGGTGATCTTCACGGCTATCCCCCAGAATGGCGGCGACGCTCCAGGCTACCAGTGGAAGGTGAACGGGGAAGATGCCGGCACCCCCCATTACCAGTTCGTGACGACCGAACTTGCCGACGGGGATACGGTATGCTGCGTGCTCACATCAAATGCATACTGCGTCGCCGGGAACCCGGCCATGTCGAACGAGATCATCATGACCGTGCTCGAAGAACTTGCTGTGGCGGTTACGATCGAAGCCAGCGATACCAATAGCTGTGAAGGTGATGAGGTCACGTTCACTGCAATCCCTGAAAATGAAGGTGATAACCCTGTTTACCAGTGGAAACTGAATGGTGAGAACGTGGGTGAAAACAGTCCTACATTTATTATCACGGCATTGGAGGATGGCGACGAGGTGACCTGTGAATTGACATCATCTTATGGCTGCGCGATCGATAATCCTGCAATTTCTGCCCCTCTGGCCATGACTGTCAGGCCGTACCCCGGGATACAGAATATGCCCATGGGGCCTTCCTACGTGAACCTTTACCAGACACAGGAAAGTACTTTTATCGCCAACAACGATCCCAATACCGAAGATTACATCTGGACCGTAACACCGGAAGAAGCCTGGGACGAACTGATCGTCGACAGCAATCACCTTGTCGTACAGTGGTCGCCTGACTTTACGGGGCAGGTTACCATCAATGTTTATGGGGTGAATGACTGCGGCGATGGCCCTGTTTCGGAAGACAAGATCGTGACCGTTGATTATGTGACCGGGCTGCCGGAAAATGATGGCGATATCAACATTTCCATCTTCCCCAATCCCAATTCCGGATCATTTACCCTTCAGTTAACCTCAGTGGAAAACACGGAAATTACACTCAGGATCAGGAATATGCTGGGAGAAAACGTGTTTGTTGATGAAAGCCTGAAAACAGGTGGGGATTATCAGCGTGTGATCGACCTGGGCAGCGAAGCTGACGGGATATATTTCCTCATCCTTGAAACGAACCGGCAAGTTTATACCAAAAAGATCGTGATCCAACATTAATACTAACCAAAACACCAAGCATATGAAAAGAACGCTACTGGCATTATCACTGATAATCGCGACCATCATCGTATTCGGGCAACAGGTTGAACGTGACAAGGTACTCCTTGAGATCGGCACCGGAACCTGGTGCACCTATTGTCCCGGCGCCGCTATGGGTGCCGACGACCTTATCGCCAACGGTCATCCCGTGGCCGTGATCGAATATCACAACGGCGACAATTTTGCCAACACCTATTCAAATGCACGTAACTCCTACTATGGCATCACCAGTTTCCCGACTGCCAAGTTCGACGGCATCTATAGCGTTGTAGGGGGAAGCCATAACCAGTCGATGTACAACTCTTACCTGCCCTACGTGAATTTGAGGGCCGATGTCCCGTCATCATTCATTGTTGATGTTTACGGGAACAAATCGGGAAACAATTATGATATGGTGGCCATCATCCAGAAAGTGGCGCCTTATACCGGTCCCAACCCCGTCTTTCACCTGGCCGTTACCGAATCGCATATCCCATACGTATGGCAGGGCCAGTCGGAACTCAATTTTGTATGCCGCCAGATGGTTCCCGACCAGTACGGCACCACAGTGAGTTTCAGCGAGAGCGATACGGTGATCCTCAACATGAGTTTCACCATGGGCGGATGGGTCCTTTCACATGTTGAGTTTGTAGGGTTTCTGCAGAACAATACCAGCAAGGAAGTATTGCAGGCCACCAAGCGGAGCGGCGTATTCCTTCCGGCCCCACCGGAAGTGCCCGTAAGTGATTTCGAAGCCGATGCCACCTCCAGTTGCGAGGGTTATGAAGTACATTTCACCGACCTTTCAGAAAATTATCCCACGGAATGGCTATGGACCTTCCCGGGGGGAACACCTGAAACCTCGACCGAAGAAAACCCAGTGGTCGTTTATGAAAATGAAGGCGTGTACGATGTTACCCTGGTTACTAGGAACATCATGGGCAGCAATGAGGTGACCAAGGAAGGCTATATGGAAGTTTCGTTCATTCCTGAACAGCCCACGATCTCCGTGACGGATTACACACTCATGTCCAGCTCGGAAGAAGGTAACCAGTGGTACCTCAACGGCGACACCATCATCGGAGCAACAGCACAGTCATACACCCCCCTCGAGAACGGGACCTACACCCTCACGGTGACCAACGGGAACTGCACCTCGGTCTATTCAGAAGGGTATGATGTGATCTGGGTCGGTATAGAAGAACAATATGCTTTCCGGTCGCTGAAGGTTTACCCGACCCCCAGCCAGGGTACTTTCACGCTGGAGCTTAACGCACAGGGCCCCGACAAGCTCAGTCTCAAAGTTTACAACTCCGTGCAGACCCTGGTATACGAAGAAAATGGCATCCTAGTGGATGGCGCATTCAACAAACAATTCGACCTGGGTAATCTTCCCAACGGCATCTATTTCATGGTGCTTGAAGGAAGCAACGGACAGCATTTACAGAAACTGGTCATCAGGAAATAAATGAGCTGTTTCGAAAAAATGAGGCTGCTGCTGAAGGGAACCGTTTCCGGGAACTTCTGCAGCAGTTTCTTTTTTTTGTTAACAAATCCTTAAGCCCGGCATACAAACGACCTAATTATTATCTTTGGAAGGCATTTTTATTTATTCAAACCAAAAACCATATTTATGAACCCCTACCGTACACTTGTTACCCTTGTGGTGGTATTTTTCCTGGTCATTCCCCTGGCCCATGCCCAGAAAGACAAGGACCGCAGCATTGAAAAGGCCAACTGGCGCGTCGACAATAACGGTTACTGGAAAGAAATGGCAAAGAAAGGGCTTACCACCCTGAATCCCATGGTTGAAGTACCTAAGGCCAGATATACCGGCTCAGGGATCGATGCCCTGACCACCATAACCGAGGACTCGCCTGATGTTCCCGTTACTTCGGAAAACAGCACGCAGAGCGAGAACTCGGTATTCATCAATCCTGCCGATCCCTTCAACGTGCTGAACTCCAACAACTCCACTGCCAACCCCTATCCGCCATTGTATGGCGCCAACGATCTATATTCATTCGACGGCGGCCTGACCTGGACGGGCGAGATCCAGGGGGCGGGGATCAGCAATTCGGGCGACCCTGCCGTGGTGATAGGCAACAACGGCTGGTATTATGTTAACCATATCATGAACGGGAGTTACGGGCAACAGGTAGCCTATTCAACTGACGAAGGAGCCACATGGACGGTGGTGGTGATCGATAACGGGGCTTCGGCCTATGTGCTCGACAAGAACCATTTCTGGATCGACAACAACCTCAGCAGCCCTTATGAGGGCAACCTGTATTGCGCCTGGACCGATTTCGGTGGTGTGCACAACAATGATATTGCCCTCTCCTATTCTTCCGACGAGGGAATAAGCTGGTCGACCGCCGTCAATGTCAGTGGTGCCGTGAACGCCGGCAGCCATTGCCAGGGCGTGAACATCAACACCGGTCCAAACGGTGAAGTGTATGTCGTATTTGCCATTTACGATGCCAAGGCCGATGAGAACGCCTATGGCCTGGCCAAATCGCTCGATGGAGGGGCCACCTGGCTTCCTGCCACCCGCATCATTGAGAACACAAGGGGTATCCGTTCGTCGGAAACTTCCAAGAACATGCGTGTCAACTCTTTTCCCGTGCTGGCAGTTGATAACAGCAATGGCCCTTACAGTGGCAACCTCTATATGGTGTGGTGCAATATCGGCGTACCGGGGGTGAATACCGGAAACGACATTGATGTGTATATGATCCGGTCGGAAGACCAGGGCGACACCTGGAGTGATCCGATCAGGGTGAACCAGGATGATGCAGGTCTCGGCCACGAGCACTATTTCCCCTGGATCACATGCGACCCGGTGACGGGCGACCTCAGCGTGATCTTCTATGACGACCGCAACGTTGGCGGGATCCAGTGTGAAGTGTATTGCGCCAATTCAGTCGATGCAGGCAATACATGGGAGGATTTCAAGGTGAGCGACGTGGCCTTCACTCCGACGCCCATCCCCGGACTTGCCTCGGGCTATATGGGCGATTACCTAGGAATTACCGCCCGCGACTCTTATGTTTACCCCTGCTGGACCGACAACCGTACCGGGACCACAATGACCTATGTTTCCCCCTATACCATCAACACCCTTTCGCGGCCTTATGACCTCGTGGCCACGCTGGAGGAAACCACCGGCGCCGTTGACCTGGAATGGCAATATGATGTCGCTTCCGGATTCTCTTATTTCATCGTCTACCGCGACGGCGCAGAGATCGGGCAGACCACGGCAACAACTTATTCAGACCAGCTCCCCGATTATGGCATTTACCAGTACAAGGTAACTGCATTCTATGACCCCGACGGGGAATCCCCGCCGGCAAGTGCCGGCCTGCAGTGGGGAAATCCCCACATTTTCGTCACACCGGATGAACTGGTACAATCCCTGCAGCCCGGCGATACGGCCGTTCAATCCCTGACGATCATCAATACCGGGGAACTTGACCTGCACTTCGACCTTTCGACCTTTATCCTGAGCGACAAGGGTGGTTCGAAGGATTACTGCTCAGCCAGCGGCGGTTGCGACGAGTATATCGGACAGGTGCAGTTCGGTGATATCAACAATACCTCCTCATGCGGTGGTTACCAGGATTTCACCGATCTTGCAACTGAGATCGAGGCCGGACAGACCATCCCGATCACCGTAACCAACGGGAACACATGGATCGGAGATGTTTGCGGCATATGGATCGACTGGAACCAGAATGAAGATTTCAGCGACGATGCACCGGTCAGTGTTTCGGGTGGACCCGATATTTTTACCGCCAATATCACGGCTCCCGAGGATGCCATCGGGGGTACGACCAGGATGAGGATCCGTATCCAGTATTACGGCACGCCCGAGCCCTGCGGGGTTACCAGCTATGGCGAGGTTGAAGATTACAGCGTCAATGTGGTCAGCTGGCTTTCGATCGATACGCACGAGGGTACCATTGCTCCCGGCGACACTGTCGTAGCCGAGGTAACCTTCGATGCCACCGATATGGAACTTGGCGATTATTTTGCAGAATTTGCGATCAGCAGCGACGACCCCGATGCTCCTGAAGTAATCGTCCCTGTTACGATGCACGTTACAGAGTTCATGGTGACGGCCATTGCCGACCCCACGGCAGTTTGCCTGGGTGAACAGGTCCAGCTCGATGTGGAGGTGGTTGGCGGCCTCGGCAGCTATGCCTATACGTGGACTTCGGAGCCTCCGGGCTTCAATTCAACACTGCAAAACCCGGTGGTTACACCCCAGGAAAACACCACCTATATGGTTGAAGCCAGCGACGGGGTGAACACGGGAAATTCACAGGTCGAGGTGATCGTTTATGATCTCCCCGTGGTATCGATCGGGCCGGATTCGACCGTATGTGCCGGCGATACCGTGGTGTTTGATGCCGGGCCTGGCTTTGCCTCCTATGAATGGCAGGACGGATCCACCGGACAAACATACAGTGCATTTGAAGAAGGTACTTACTGGGTGATGGTGGCCAATGAATACGGCTGTACCGACATTGACTCCGCCAACCTCACCGTTATGACCGTCCCGGCGAAACCGGCCATGCCTGCCGGACCTTCCCTGGTCGACCTTTTTTACAGCAACATTTCGGTTTACCTCACCACTGCACTCCCGGGCGAAGTCGGGTACGAATGGCAGCTCGAACCTGAAACCGCCGGAACGATGCAGCAGGATGAAAATGAGGTAACCATCACATGGGACTTAACCTATATGGGAATCGCCTACCTGAATGTGGTCGCCGACAATGGTTGCGGACAGGGCCCCTGGTCCGACAGCCTGGAGATCACCGTGGTCAACACCACCGGCATCGGTGACCTGCAAAAGGATATGGGGATCGTGATCTATCCCAACCCGAACAAGGGAAGCTTCACCATCGACCTCAGCAGTGAGAGCGATATCGTAGTCGACATTTCCCTTTCAGCACCATCCGGAACAGTGGTCTATAAAGAAGTCGGGATCCATGTGAACGGGACATACAAAAAACTGATTGAACCCGGAAACCTTGCTGCGGGTATCTATACCCTTACTTTTGAGAACCGGTTCGGACGAATCAGTAAACCCATCATCATTTCGGATTAGGACGGCTATTATTTATAACGATTCCAAATACCTGCCTGGCAACCATTTCAGGCAGGTATTTGTCTTTATAATCGACTGAAAATGATAACTTGCAGCAGTTTTTTCAAACAAACCGAACCTAACATTCAAAACTTATGAGGCGTCTTTTCCTTGCTATTGCCGTTGCCTGTATCTGTTCTGCCACCATGGGTGGTGAGGTAACGCAGACCTACCGGTTTTCCGGGTTCAACACCAGGGATGCCGGGGAATACCAGCTCATCGAATTCGATCATTGCCTGAACACAGGTTATGCCGGGGCTCCCTCCATGCCCTGGTTCGCCGTAAAACTATTGCTCCCCCCGGGCGAAAAAGCCGTTTCCTTCAGCATAGAAACGAAAAACGAGACCTCCATACCCGGAACATACAGGATTTATCCGCAACAACCTTCGAGGCCGCTGTCTCATGGTACTGAAGGCATATTCCATCTTGACGAGGACATCTATCGTTCATCCTCGGTATATCCCGAAAATCCTTATGGTGTGATCACCACTGAATATCTCAACGGCCATGCGATCGCCATGCTCAACATCTGTCCGTTGACCTATATCCCGGCCGAGGGCAAACTCAGCTATTTCGGCGAGATCAGCGTAACCATTATTACCGAAAAGGAAAGGGAAGCCGAAACGGCACTCAATAACCTCAGCGCTTCATCAAGGATCCGCAGCATGGTGGCTGATTTCGTTCAAAATCCCGCTGCCATGGATCATTATCCTTCAAAGGATTCACGTTCGGACGGTTACCAGATACTGATCATCACCCCTGCAGCTTTCGAAGACGAGTTCGAGGGTTTGCGTGAAATGTACCTCTCCAGGGGACTGAAATCGGAGGTTGCCACCATCGAAGACATCGGCAGCAGCATGCCCGGACAGGACCTGCCGGAAAAGGTGAGGAACTATATCATACAGGAATACCAGGGATTCAGTGTGGAGCATGTCATCCTGGGCGGGGATGTGGAACACGTGCCTTACCGCGGCTTTTATTGTTACGTGCAGTCGGGATCAGGCTATTCGGATGACAACATCCCTGCCGACCTGTATTACTCAGGGCTCGATGGCAACTGGAACACCGATGGCGACAACCTCTGGGGGGAGATCGGTGAAGACGACCTGCTGCCCGACATCGCCGTGGGGCGCATGTCATTCAGCAACAGCAACGAATTGGCCGCCATGATCAATAAATCCATCTCGTACCAGGACACACCCGTTTTGGGAGAAATGACCAATCCCTTACTGGCAGCAGAATTCCTTTACAGCAACCCTGAAACCTGGGGATCGGACTATCTCAGGCTGCTGGTAGGCTATCGCGACGATAATGGTTATGTCACCATCGGGATACCTCCCGAACAACAGATCGACAGCCTTTACGAACGTTATCAGAACTGGGGTGGCAGCGATATCATTGCCGGGATCAACGAAGGAAAATCCTTTGTCCATCATTGCGGTCATGCCAACTCCGGTACCGTGATGCACCTTTCCACCAGCGATATCACCAATTCGAATTTCTCCCAGGTGAACGGGACTATCCACAATTACACTTTTGTGCACAGCCATGGATGTATCTGCGGCGCCTTCGACGATTCGGATTGTATCATGGAGCGCATGGTGGCCATCGATAACTTCGCTGCCGCCGTGATCGGGAATTCGCGTTACGGTTGGTTCAATGAAGGGCAGACGGAAGGCCCCGCAGCCCACCTGCATCGCGAGATGGTCGATGCCCTGTACGAAGAAGAGATTGGCCGCCTGGGTGCAGCTTTCGTCGAAAGTAAGATACAGACCGCACCATGGGTCAACGCACCGGGGCAATGGGAAGAAGGCGCCCTGCGATGGAATTTCTATGATATCAATATCCTTGGCGACCCCGTATTGCAGTTATGGACCGATGAACCTTTTGAGGTGGATGCCACCTTTACGGCACCCATCCTTGTGGGTGACCCCTCCATGGACGTTCATGTGACCAGTGGTGGAGTGCCGGTGGAAGGCCTGAGCTGTAGCCTCATCAAGGACGGCATCCTTCATGGTACGTCCGTGACCGACGACAACGGGGATGCCACCATCTTTTTCGATCCCCTCATCGCTTCCACGGGGACAGCCACACTTAGCATCAGCGGATACAACTGCCTCACCAAAACCTATAATGTGGTTGTAGCCCCGGCAGGAGGGGCATTCCTGGTTTACCAGGACCACGTGGTCGATGATGCTGCCGGCGGCAATGGCAACAATCTCCCGGATTTCGGGGAATCGATCCTGATGACCATCAACATAGAAAATGCCGGCACGGCTGATGCTACCGACGTGAGCGCCATACTCAGTACCGACGACAATTATATCACCATTAGCGATGGCCTGGGCGAATACGGGACGATCCCGGCAGGATCGGCTGCAGGTACCATCAACGACTTTGCACTTGACATTGCCGGCAACGTTCCCGACCAGCATATGGCCGACCTTCTGCTCGACATCAACGGCGATGGTAAAGGAACCTGGACCGATGCTTTCAGCATCACGATCAATGCCCCCGTGATCGAAAACGGGAATATGACCATTGATGACCTGTCCGGAGGCAATGGCAACGGCTTCCTCGATCCCGGCGAAAGCGCCACCATCACCTTCGGTGTGCTCAACACCGGGCATGCAGATGCCCCGGGGGCCATGGCCTACCTGGACACCGAAAGTGAATGGATCACCCTCAACACCGCCACTTATGAGCTGGGGATCCTGGAACAGGGCGTGAACGCATCTGCCTCTTTCGAGGTCAGTGTTGATGAAGACACCCCGCTGGGCACCAGCGTGATCTTTGGCTACAGCGTTGTATCGGGTTATTATTCCGACTCATCATCGTACGGCACGGCAGTAGGCATCCTTGTGGAGGATTGGGAAAGTGGTGGGTTCAATGCCTTCAACTGGCAGTTTGCCGCCAACGCCCCATGGGAAACCTGTACAATAGAACCCTATGAAGGTATATATTGTGTGCGGTCGGGGGACATTGACGACAACCAGCAATCCGAATTGTATATTACGCTGGAAGTGCTGGCCGCCGGCGACCTTTCCTTCTACCGCAAGCTGTCGTCGGAAGCAGAGTGGGATTTTCTCAGGTTCTACATCGACTACACCATGGCAGGCGAATGGTCGGGCGAACTCGACTGGGAAATGGTGAGTTTCCCGGTAACCCAGGGGCTGCATACCTTCCGCTGGGTTTACGAGAAGGATACCTACCTCTCGAACGGGGAAGATTGTGCCTGGGTGGATTATATCGTTTTCCCGCCCGTGGATATTTCCACCGGTTTGTCGCAATTACCCGATGCGGATGAAACAGGGCTCATGCTGATGCCAAACCCGGCACATCATTCCCTGTATGTTGATTACCATCTGACCGGAAAAACAAAAGTATGCATGGCCCTGTATGATATGACAGGGCGTCAGGTTAAAACACTGGTTGGCGGAACAGAGAGGCCGGCCGGGGATCACCGGGTCATGGTAAATGTATCAGACCTGGAGCCGGGTATATACCTGTGCAGGCTCATTACCCACACCGGCACCCTGAGTAGCAAGCTTATCGTGCGTTAGTTGGCCTGAAGCCATTATGGTGTGAAAGCGTTTAATGCTGCTTCATGTCCTTAAACGGGGCCACATTTTTCCCGGAAAAAGGACCACACATGTCATTTTACATGTTAATTATTATATTTTTGTTATCCACAATGCTTTCAATGATTTGAAATTCATATCAATCAAACCCGGATAAAATGAAAACAACTTTTCTCCAGAAGTTCAGTACAGTATTTTTTATCATGCTGTTACTTTCTTCGGCAGACCTTTCTGCCCAGAAATACACCTTTGACGACGCCTGGTCGGGCCAGGGATTCCGGCTTGAGCAATCAGGCACTGAGGGGGTATCGATAGCTTATTCTATCGAAGAATTTGCGCTCACCGATTTCAACCTGAAAGGTGAAGCCATGAAAGAGATACAGATAGAGGGGAATTTCCTTCCCAACGACGAGGGCGCTCCCGACCTTCCCGGAAACGGACGTTTCATTGCGGTACCAGTGGGTGCTCAGGTAAGCTACAAGATCACCGCCCAGCGCACGGAAACATACAGGGATGTCAATATTGCCCCCGCACCGCGGATCCCCAAGGTTACCGACGAAGGGCCGCTGCATTACGAAAAAAACATGAAGATCTATTCGCGGGATGCCTATTATCCCTCCAATCCCGTGCAGTTATCGGAGATCACCAGTATCAGGGGTATGGATGCCGTGATCCTTGGCATCACTCCTTTCCAGTACAATCCGATTAAAAAGGAACTCATCGTTTACCGTGACCTTAAAGTGGAGGTTTCTTTCGAAGGAGGGAACGGCACCTTCGGAGAGGACCGGCTGCGCAGCCGTTGGTTCGATCCCATCCTCAGCGACATGATGATCAATTTCGGCAGCCTGCCAAAAGTGGAATATCCGAAACACTCCCCTGAATCGGGCACCCTCGATTTTGAATATTTGATCATTTGTCCGGATGATCCCACCTTTATCTCCTGGGGCGAAGAGCTTTCGCTGTTCAGGAATATGCAGGGTATCCGTACAGGGGTGCTCACCACTGCCGATGTGGGAGGAAATACTGCAACGGCCATAGAGAATTTTATCGACGACGCATATGCTACCTGGGCCGTGCCCCCGGTGGCAGTACTGCTCCTCGGCGACTATGGCGTGAGCGGCAATACCGTGGTATCTCCCATCTGGGACGGCTACTGCGTATCCGACAACATCTATGCCGACGTTACCAACAACGATATGCCGGATGTGATCTTCGCGCGCATGACCGCGCAGAATGAAACACACCTGGAAACCATGATCACCAAGGTGATCAATTATGAAACAGATCCCCCTACAAACCCTGATTTCTATAACCACCCGATCACGGCACTGGGCTGGCAGACCGAACGTTGGTTCCAGATCTGCTCCGAAGTGGTAGGAGGGTATTTCATGCATGAACACGGCAAGGATCCGGTGCGCATCAACGCCATCTATTCCGGAACTCCGGGATCGGTATGGTCAACGGCCACCAACACTGAAACGGTGGTTGACTATTTCGGGCCCGACGGGCTCGGGTATATCCCTGCCACCCCGGCAGAACTGGGCGGATGGTCGGGGGGCAATGCCAGCATGGTCAATGATGCCATCAATAGCGGGGCTTTCATGCTTCAGCACCGCGACCATGGCGGTGAGACCGGCTGGGGAGAGCCCGACTACGGCAACAGCGACATCAACGGTCTGACGAATACCGACCTCTGCTTCATTTTCTCCATCAATTGCCTTACCGGGAAATACAACTGGAGCAGCGAATGTTTCACTGAAAAATTCCACAGATATACCTACAACGGGGAGAATTCAGGGGCACTCGGCCTGATCGCCGCTTCGGAAGTTTCCTACTCCTTCGTGAACGATACTTATGTATGGGGACTTTTCGACAACATGTGGCCTGATTTCATGCCCGATTACCAGACAGAGCCAGCCCCGCGCGGCCTGCTCCCGGCATTCGGCAATGCTGCAGGAAAATATTTTCTCAAGGAATCGAACTGGCCATACAATACTTCCAACAAGGAAGTGACCTATCACCTGTTCCACCATCATGGCTGTGCCTTCAGCACCCTTTATTCGGAAGTGCCGCAGGACCTGACGGTGAGCCACGATAACGTGATCCTTGCCGGCCTCGGCCAGTTCAATATCACGGCCAACGACGGTGCCTTCGTTGCACTCAGCGTCGACGGTGAGATCATTGGTACAGGCATGGCCACCGGCAGCCAGATATCCATACCGATCATCCCGCAGGTACCTCCCACGGTGGTGGATGTGGTTGTTACCAAAACGAACTATTACCGTTATCATGCACAGGTGGATGTGATCCCGCCCGACGGGCCCTATATCGTCCAGAACGATGTAAGCATCAACGATGCGTCAGGGAACAATAACGGGCAGATGGATTACGGGGAGTCGATCCTGCTGAGCCTCGAAGTGAAGAACGTTGGTTCTGACGACGGCGAAAACATTGAAGTAACGGTAAGCACTGCCGACAGCTACATTACCATGACAAGCTCCCAGGCCAGTTACGGCACCGTTCCTGCCGGCGGGACCAAGCTGATCGACGATGGCTTTGCCTTCGACGTGGCCGGCGACATCCCTGACCTGCACACGGTGATCTTCGATGTTGAAGCCACCGACGGTACCGACACCTGGCAGAGCACGTTCTTCCTCAAAGGCCACGCTCCCAGCCTTGGATTCGTTGAAGTGGTGATCGACGATGCAGCCGGCAATGCCAACGGCCGGCTCGATCCGGGCGAAACTGCCAACCTCAGCATCAGGATAGGGAATACGGGCACCGCCGACGCTTACGAGGTGATCGGCGAACTGCTCTGCAATGACCCCTACCTGACCATCAACACCGCTTCCATGGATTATGGCGAGATCGCCTCAGGAACCGAGGGGGTACAGAGTTATTCCATTACTACTGATATTGTAACCCCGGCCGGCTACGGGCTCGACTTTACCTTCGATATTGCAGCCTCGCTGGGCATCACCGCACAGGGCCTGTTCAGCCTTACCGTTGGCCAGATCCCCATACTGGTGATCGACCTCGACGGGATCCCCAGGAATTCAGGACCATACATCAAGGCCGCCATTGAAGATCTGGGTATCGGGGTTGAATACACCAATACCTGGCCTGACGACCTTGGCATGTATTCCAACCTGTTTGTCTGTCTGGGGATCTACAGCTATAACACGGTGCTGTCGCAATCGCAGGGACAGGACCTGGCCGATTATCTTAATAGCGGCGGTAATCTTTACATGGAAGGGGGCGATACCTGGTACTATGACAATCCCACACCCGTGCACAGCATGTTCAACATCAACAAGATCGGCGACGGCGATGGCGATACCGACGTGCTGGAGGGACAGACCGGAACCTTTACCGAAGGGATGAGCTTCAACTACGGGGGCGACAACAACTATATGGACCGCATCGCTGCCATTACGCCGGCATTCAACATCTTCGAGAACAATTTCCCGGTATATTATTCCGGTGTGGCCCATGATGCAGACGATTACAAGACCATAGGCTGTTCGTTCGAGTTTGGCGGGCTGGCGAACGGGAGCGGAATATCCACCAGGGTTAAGCTGATGGAGGAATACCTCAGCTTCTTCGGGTTGAGGAAAGTGACCACAGCCCCCAACACTCCAGTCGGTGCTGAAGAGGTATGTCCCAACAGTGGTGAAATCCCATACCACACCAATGCCGTGCAGGGTGCCGACTTCTACTACTGGACCATCGAACCTGATCATGCAGGGGTGGTGAATGGTTCCGACACGGTTGTGACCATTGTCTGGTCGACAGGGTATTATGGTCCTGCCTATGTGAGGGTTTGCGGCATGAACAACACCGGCGTAGGCCCGGTTTCCGATTCGCTGATGGTGACGGTGCTTGAAGCACCAACAGCCACCATTTCGGGATACGAAACCGTTTGCCAGGGTGAAGGCGCCAACCTCAGTGTGGAACTCACCGGCCTGGGCCCCTGGTCGCTGGTGATCGACAATGAAAGTTATACGGCAAGCACTTCACCATGGATATTCAGCGTTGCACCCCTGGTGAGCACCACCTATACGATCACTTCCGTGGAAGATGCTGCAGGTTGCCTTAACGCAGGAGCGGGATCCGCGCAGGTCGATATCATGCCGGTCCCCGGGAAAGCAGCCACACCCGACGGGCCTGCCACGGTGAATACCGATATTACACCTTCATCGGTATACACCACTACAGGAGCTACTGATGCCGACTACTACAGCTGGGAGGTAACACCCGCCGATGCCTACACCACGATGACTGCCGACGGCATGTCGTGCACCGTAACCTGGGCCTATCCTTATACCGGGCCGGCCGTGATCAGGGTTAAAGGGACCAACGACTGCGGTGAAGGGGAGTTCTCGGACGAGACAACCGTTACGCTTGAGAATTCGTTCGGTATCGATGAACTCGCCAGGACACTGGGCCTGGCCGTTTACCCGAATCCCAGCAAGGGCAGTTTTACCCTTGAACTCGCAACCGATGCGATCGACAAGGCAAACCTCCGCATCCTCAATGCTACAGGAAGGGTGATCATGGAAAAGCAGGACATGGCCGTTAACAGCAATTTCAGCACCCTCATCGATATCTCCGCAGAAGCCGAGGGCATATACCTACTGGTGGTTGAAAGCGACCTTGGTGTTTATACCGGCAGGATCGTTCTGCAAAAATAGAATCCCGCCACCTTATCTTAAAAAGAGAGCCTTCCTGCACAGGGGGCTCTTTTTTTAGCAGTCAATGTGAGTTCTTTTTTTTTAAATGAGGGTACCAAGGGATACATATTAGCTATCTTTGCACTTTAGCATTTGATTTACCAACTAAAAAACTGTAGACATGAAAAAAGCGATTGTAGTTTTAGTTGCATGCACGATGGCAGTTGCAACGGCATGGAGCCAGGCACCAGGTCAGGGAGAACCTTTCAGCAAGGGTTCATCAGCCATCAATGTAGGGGTAGGATTTGGAAACACGATTTACACAGGGGCATACTATAAAATGGGATTCCCCACCATCTCAGCCTCTTATGAGCTAGGAATCGTGGAGGTACCTATGGGCAGCAGCCTGAAAGGCATTGTTGGAGTGGGTGGAATTGTCGGTTTCGGCGGCTCAAAATATGATTATTCCTATGGTATTTACGGCTATGATGTAAAAACGAATTATTTCCTGATTGCAGTAAGAGGTAACTATCATTTCATTTTTATGGACAAATTTGATCCCTATGCCGGTATTATTCTGGGTTATTATTTTGGTAACCATAAAGTTACGTATGGACCCGGCTATCCCTCAAACCTGCCAACCTATAATGGTAATACCGGTGGATTCCACGGTGGTGCCTATGCCGGTGCCCGCTGGTTCTTTACGCCTGCATTTGCAGCCTTTGCAGAGGTTGGCTGGAATATTTCCATCCTGACCCTCGGGGCTACCTTCAAGTTTTAGACCATACGGATCTGCCAACCCTTTAATCCGGAAGGGTTGAACCTTATAAGCAGGCTGTTTCAAATGCAATTTGAAACGGCCTGTTTTTGTATTATCTTTGTAAGATATGATCTGATTTCCAACGATAACCTGCTTTGTTATCTGTAATGATTATAAATAAAGGTTCCTAGATATATTTACGTCTTTTCACGGACCATACATCTCTATATTATATATATCTTCATGGCCCGAAAATCAACAGCACAGCTAAACAAATAAACCACCATCATGAAAAAACTGAACACCTTGCTATTTCTCCTTGCATTCCTGCTTTTCCAGGGTGCACATTCACAAAATAACTGGATCGCTTTCGACGGTGCCGAACCCGGCTTTCCCGTGGTACAGGTCGAAGCGCAGGACATGACCGGGCTGGTGATCAGCATCAGCATCCCGGGGATGTATTCTACGGATGTTGTCCACGACGGGATCACTTACCAGCAGCTCCGTTTCGAAGCATGGCAAACCCTGCATGAAACGGGCCTGCCCGAGCTGCCTGTCATCGGCGAGATCATCGCTCTTCCCGGCGACAAGCTGGTAAAGGTGAAAGTGCTTGAAACCGAATCGGTCACCCTCGATAATATGCTGGTCTATCCTTCGCAGACCCCTTCGAAGGACATCCTGAACGGGGAATACACCGGTTTCGACATCAACGGGGACTTCTATGCGCAGGACATTCCCTTTCCCGATATGATCGCCAATATGAACAAACCCGGCATCTGGAGGGATGTGAAAATCTCCGGGCTCGTGGTATGCCCTTTCCAGTACAGGGCAGCCAGCCGGCAGCTTGAAGTGATGACAAAAGTGCGCCTCAGGGTCGATTTCTATGGCACCGACACTGAAGTGGTGCTGAACAGGAGCAAGTCGATCCCCCCTTATTTCTACAACATGTACGATGCGAAGATCCTCAACTTCGGTTCGATGGGTTATAACATCGAAAAGTCGAGGGATGTGAACGACATCAAATACCTTATCATCACCAACACCAACCCGCTGGCCACGATTCAGCCGCTCGTGGACTGGAAGAACAGGCAGGGTTTCCCGGTAGAGGTGAAAACCATGGGAACAGGCTTTAACACCCCGCAGCATTTCAAGGACTACATCGAGCAGCTGTATGACAGCGACGGGCTCGAATACGTATTGATGGTTGGCGACGCCTATCCCAACGGGGGTAACAACGGCGGGCCGGATGATGTCCCCATGTACTGGTGGGCACCTTCGGGCGAAGACCCGTCCTACTCCGATTCATGGTACACCTGCCTCGACGGGCCCGACGACCATTATGCCGACCTTGCCATAGGGCGTTTCACTTATGATAACCTGGGCGAACTGGCACTGCAGATCGAGAAGACCCTTGCGCATTACCAGGCACCGGATGCATCGACCAACTGGGCTGAAAACACATTATTGGTGGCCCACAAGGAAGAATATCCCGGCAAATACACACAGTGCAAGAATGAAATCGAGGCTTACAACTACGCACTTCAAACCCCCATCTTTACGGAATGTTACGGTGGCGCCGGAGCGGGCAACCAGGATATTATCGACTTCGTGAACAACACTTCCTGCGGCATCTTCAATTACCGCGGACACGGCAGCGCCACGGAATTCTGGCAGTGGGGAGCCACCGGTTCTTTCACCAATGCGCATATCCAACAGCTTACCAACGAAGACAGGCTTTTCGTGCTCTTCGATGTTTGCTGCGATAACATGGATATTGTAGCCTATTCAGGCAACTGTCTTTGCGAATCCTTTATGAAATCCCCTGTTGCAGCAGTTGCCATCAACGGGGCCATTATCCCTTCCTATACCATCCCCAACCACGACTACGACAAGGAGATGTACAAGGCCGTATTTCATGAAGGCATCTATAATATCGGCTACATCACGAATTTTGCCAATGTTACCGTACTCAACGTGCATGGCACCATCGGCCGTTCGAACGTGCGTACCTACCTCTGGCTCGGCGATGCTTCGCTGGAGCCCTGGACGCTGCAGCCTGCCGACCTGGAGGTGAGCCATATGCCTACCCTTTTCCTGGGATTTGATGAATTTACCGTGACGGTCGAAAGCGACGGCAACCCGGTAGCAGGAGCCAGGGTTTGCATCACCAACGAAGACCTGTCGCTCTATGCCGTCGGATTTACCAATGCCAGCGGGGAAGTCGTCGTTGACCTGGGCGGTCCGGTACAGAACCCGGGCACCGCCACTATCGTGGTTTCGGCCCACAACTATATCCCTTACATCACCGAGATCCCCATCATCCCGCAGGAAGGGTCTTACCTGATCCTGGATGACGTTGATGTTGACGACCAGAGCGGCAACAACAACGGATGGGCCGACTTTATGGAATTCGTCAGCCTTGATGTTACCCTCGAGAACATCGGGACCGATGAAGCCCAGAACGTGACCGCCACCATCAGTTCCACCGACCCTTACATCACCATTGTCGACAATGCAGGTGAATGGGGCAACATCCCGGGAAATTCACTGGGAACGGCTGACAGTGCATTCTCCATCCAGGTGGCCGATTGGGTGCCTGACGAACATGTGGCCGAGATTGAAATGGTGATCAACGATGATTCAAAAGGCCAATGGAACACCACATTCGAACTGGTACTCAGCGCTCCCATCATTAATATCATGGAAGTGGTGATCGATGATAATGCCGGAGGTAACGGAAATGGTCGGCTCGATCCGGGCGAAACCGCCACCATCAAGGTGAAGAACAACAACCTTGGCCATTGCCCGGCAGAAAATACCATTGCATATCTGCAGTCCACAAGCCCGTACCTGATCTTCGGCAACGAGGTCGACTCCATCGGCTCGCTTGGCCTGCTCGGCTACAAATGGGCCGAATTCGAGGTGGAGGTGGAAGCAACGGCACCAAACGGCATCTTCTATGCGGATTTCAGCTATGAACTTGTATCGGATCCCTTCACGGAAACCCTCGACTTCACAAGGAAGATCGGTATCATCGTGGAAGACTGGGAATCGAACAGTTTCGCTACATTTGAATGGCAGCACGGGGGCAACCACAACTGGACCATCAGCCCGTTCTATCCCTACGAAGGCGTTTATCACGCTAAGTCGGGCGATATAGGCGACAACCAGACTTCAGAACTGAAGCTCACCACCACGGTCATGTTTGCCGACACGATTTACTTCTATGTGAAAACATCGACTGAGATCTCCGACAAGCTGAAGTTTTATATCAACAACACCCTGAAACAGGAGTTCTCGGGTATCGGGGCCGGCTGGATCCTGGCCAAATTCTATGTCCCTGAGGGAGTGCACACCTTCAAGTGGATCTACGAAAAGAATGGAACCATTTCGGCAGGTGACGATTGTGCATGGATCGATTTCATCGAGTTCCCTCCACTGGAAACCCTTACAGCCTTTGCGGGATATGATGACCTGATCTGTGCAGGGGAAGAATACCAGTGCGAAGGTCAGGCCACGGCTTACGTATCCCTGCTTTGGTCGACATCAGGCACCGGGACTTTCGACGATGCCACCATCCTCAACCCGGTGTACACCCCCAGCACCGAAGACCTGAACAACGGCTGGGTAACCCTTACGCTGGAAGCCACGGATGATGAAATGCAGACAGCTGTCGATCACATGATCCTGAGTTTCCGCACGGAACCCGGTATGGCAGCACAACCTGAAGGGCCTGATTTCGTCAACCTGTACTATGTGACCACCTCCGAATATACTACTGAAGCCGTAGAATTTGCCGATTATTATGAATGGGTTGTCGAACCCGGAAATGCGGGTAATTTTGACGGCATGGGCACCACGGGCACGATCACATGGAATCCTGATTTTCTTGGCACTGCCAACATCAAGGTCAGGGCCATGAATACCTGCGGTGAAGGTGAATATTCGGAACTCTTCGCTGTGATGGTCGATAATTTCACATCCATTGACGAATACGCGGAAGAAGGACATATGGCCATATTCCCGAACCCTGCCAGTGACGAGATCACCATCGAACTCAGGGGAGAAAATCTCGGCCAGGCAGCCATCAGTATTTATGACCTGCATGGCACAGTGGTTTACACGCAAGAAGGCATCGATGCCCATAAGGGTTTCAGCAGCCGCATCAACCTGAGCGGACAGGCGCAGGGGATGTACCTCGTGAAGGTCTTGCATGCCAGAGGAACCATCGTGCAAAAGCTGCTGATCAGCAAATAAGTAATTCCAACAAGATCACTGAAGCCGGCATATTGCCGGCTTCAGCATTTTCAGGATCCCTGTAAGTGAACTTACTGAATAACAGTAATTACTTGATAACTAACTAAAATCATCGTACCTTTGCACCTGTATTTTAAAATGTACGAAACTACCAAGTCTGCAGAAATATGAAAAGAAAAGCTATCATCACCCTTTTTGCGATCCTCGCAAGTATTTTCTCCTTTGGAGGAGAATGGATCAATATCAACAGCCAGGAAGCGGCACCGGCAGAGATCCGGCTGCTTGCCTCCGACAACCATTCCAGTAAAATATCTTTCGATATCCCCGGGTTCGAACTTACAGAAGTGAATACGGGCCAGGGGGTTGCTTCGCTGCTCGTGCTTGAAGATGCTACTCCCCTGCTTGAGGCCGGAGCTCCGGATATACTCAAGCTGACTGCCTCGGTGATCATACCCGATATGGCCGGCATGGACGTTCGCGTAACAGGATCTCGATATACCGATTACGAAAATATCCTCCTGGCCCCTTCCAAGGGTAACCTCACCCGCGACATCGATCCTGCCACCGTTCCCTATACTTTCGGCCCGGCATATGAGCAGGATGAATTTTTCCCGGGGAAACTCGCCGAGCTTCGCGACCCTTACATCATCAGGGACTATCGCGGCCAGACGGTTGTTGTTTATCCTTTCCAGTACAATCCGGTCACCCGCACCCTTCGCGTGTACCACAGCATGGATATCGAGATCTACAAGGTGAACAACGACGGAATCAATCCTTTGGTGAGGGAGAAGATGCCCGAAAAGATTTCCCGCGAATATTCAGCCGTTTACCAGCGGCACTTCCTGAACCAGCCGCAAAACCTTTCGGATTACACCCCGGTAAGTGAACACGGCAATATGCTGATCATTTCCTACGGTGCTTTCATGACTGCCATGCAACCGCTCATCGACTGGAGGATCCAGACCGGTACACCGGTAGAGATCGTGGATGTGGCTACCATCGGCGGATCGGCGCAGATCAAAAGTTACATTGCCAATTACTATAATGCTAACGGACTTACTTTTGTCCTGCTTGTGGGTGATGCCCAGCAGGTACCTTCGTCCTATGCCAGCGGCGATTCGGATAACAACTATGCCTATGTTGTGGGCAACGACCACTACCCTGACCTTTTCATCGGGCGTTTTTCTGCCGAAAATATCGGCCACGTGGAAACACAGGTTGAACGTACCCTTGAATACGAAATGAACCCCGACCTTGGCTCCGACTGGTTCACCAGGGGCATCGGCATTGCTTCAGACCAGGGTCCCGGCGATGACGGGGAATATGATTACCAGCATATCCGCAATATCGGCACCGACCTGCAAAATTTCACCTACACCTATCTGGCAGAGCTTTTCGACGGTAGCCAGGGTGGCAATGATGCACCCGGAAATCCCAACCCGTCGATGGTAGCCACCGAAGTGAATACGGGAGCAACCATCATCAACTACACCGGTCACGGCAGTGCAAGCTCGTGGGGTTCATCGGGTTTCTCCAGCAGTAACGTGAACAGCCTGACCAACAATGGCAAATGGCCATTCATCTGGTCGGTGGCCTGTGTAAACGGCGACTTTGTCGGCAATACCTGTTTTGCCGAAGCCTGGCTGCGTGCCACCAACAACGGTGAACCCAGCGGGGCCGTGGCCACGCTCATGTCGACCATCAACCAGAGCTGGAACCCGCCCATGTGCGGACAGGACGAGATGAACGATGTGCTGGTGGAAACCTATCCCGACAACATCAACAGGACATTCGGGGCCGCTTCCATGCATGGCTGCATGCAGATGAACGACGAATACGGTTCGGCCGGGAACGAGATGACCGACACCTGGGTTATATTCGGAGATCCTTCTCTTCACGTGAGGACCGCCTTCCCCCAGACCATGACCGTATCCTACATGCAAACCCTTTTCATCGGTATGAGTTCACTTGAAGTAGATGCCGATGCCGAAGGGGGTACTGTCTGCCTCACCGAAAATGGCACGATCCTGGCAACGGCTTTCATCGAGGGAGGAACAGCAAACCTGACATTCCCTGAGCTCAGCGAACCCACTACGCTCACGCTTACGATCACCGGTTTCAACTTCCTGCCACATATCGGCAGTATCAATGTGATCCCGGGTAATACGCCTTTCCTCGTCTTCGACGACGACCATGTGGTTGACCCGGGGGGGAACAACAATGGATTCCTTGACTTCGGTGAATCGGTAACCTATACCATCGACCTGTTCAACCTCGGGGGCATGGATGCTACCGATGTGGAGGTAACCCTCAGCACCGATGATCCTTATATCACGCTTACAGATGATACCGAGATCTATGATCTGATCCCCGCCGGGCAGGTTTACGGTGTACCTGAAGGTTTTGCCATGACTGTTGCCGACAACGTACCCGACGAGCATATGATCGATTTTACGGTAACCGCAACCAATGCCGACACCACCTGGATCATGGAATACCAGGCCGGTGCCTATGCCCCCGTTCTCTTTATCGGGGAGATGGTGATCGACGACAATGCCAGCGGGAACGGCAACGGAAGGCTCGACCCGGGTGAATCGGCTACCATCAAGGTGAAGAACCGCAATACCGGGCATTGCCCCGCCGAGAATACCATGGCCAGCATCATTTCCGATTGCCAGTACCTCAGTTTCGCCAACAACCAGGTTTCACTGGGTACGCTTGGCCTTCTCGGTTTCCAGTGGGCAGCTTTCGATGTTGAGGTCGATGAAGATGCACCGGACGGGGCTGCTTTCGCCGATTTCGACTATACCCTTACCTCCGGAAGTTTCACCGAAACGGCCTTCTTCCGCAAAAAGATCGGCCTGATCTTCGAAGACTGGGAAACTGGCGATTTCAGCAAGTTCGACTGGCAGAACGGTGGTGATGAACCGTTTGAACTCAGCAATATCTATCCTTTCGAAGGCATTTATTCAGCCAAGTCGGGCAGTATCGGCGATGGGCAGCAGAGTATCCTTTCTGTAGGTGCTGAAGTAATGCTTGCCGACTCCGTAACCTTCTCCTTCAAGGTATCTTCGCAGCTCGACAAGGACAAGTTCAAATTTTACATCAACAACTCCCTCAAAGGTGAATGGTCGGGCGTTGGAGGAGGATGGACAAGGGTAGCCATCCCCATCGAACCGGGCAATCATACCCTCAAGTGGATCTATGTGAAAGACGGCAGTGGTATGGCAGGAAACGACTGCGCCTGGATCGACTTTATCACTTTCCCGCCACTCATGACTTTAACCTGCTATGCGGGGCCTGATGGATATTCATGTGACGGGAGCGAATACCAGTGCCACGGACAGGCCACCGACTGGGTGAATGTAAGCTGGTCAAGTAATGGCGACGGGACCTTCGATGATCCCAATATCCTTGAACCTGTTTACAGCCCGGGTTCAGGCGACATTGCCAGCGGCAATGTTGTGCTGACCCTTACGGCAGAAGATGCCGAAGGTTCTTCGGTTGACGATGAAATGACCCTGCTGCTGATCACCATTCCCGAAGCACCAGCCATACCCGAAGGGCCTGACTACGTGAACCTTAACAATGTGACCTCCTCTGAATACACCACTGAACCTGTAGCTTATGCCGACAATTACGAATGGATGATAACCCCTGCCGAAGCAGGAAATATCGACGGCATAAGTACCACCGGTACGGTAAACTGGAACATGTCTTTCCTCGGAACCGCCACCATCAGCGTCAGGGCGGTGAACAATTGCGGTACAGGTGAATTCTCGGGAGGATATGAAGTGACCGTCGACAATTTCGTCGGAATCGCTGAACCCCTGTCACAGGATGCATTCCTGCTCTGGCCTAATCCCAATAACGGCAGTTTCAGCATCCGGGCAAATGTTACACGGCCGGGCAATTATTCTGTTAAGATTTTCAATCTCCTCGGCAAGGAAATGGATGTTCGGGAGGATATACGCCTTGATGGTGAAAGCACATTCACCATCAGTTTCGGAAATCTTCCCGAAGGCCTTTACTTCACTGTAATTGAAGGGCAGGGCCAGAAGATGATCCGGAAAATGATCATCAGGAAATAACGAACACCTGAGGCTGTCTCAAAAGTTAATAGATGGAAATTATACCGTCTGAATTACTTCGCGATCCTTTGTGGTTCATTAAGTTAAAAATAATCACAAAGGGCAACGCCAAGTTTCACAAAGACTTATGAGACTGCCTCTTTTTTCAACATATCAAAACAAATCATGATGAAGAAGTTTAGATTTATTGTAATCGTCATTGCCATGATGACAATGGCTGGGACACAGGCACAGGGAACCATCAATGTGGAAGGGAATGGCATGAACGGCCTGGATATCTTGGAAAACAGCTATTTTGAATTTTCAGGTACCTTCTCGGTTTCTACTTTCACTGCCGTGGAGGTAAATACCGAAGCCGGCCTTTTTACGCGTTTGTCGCTGCCCGGAAGCGTTCATACCAACCTTTACGGGCACCCGGAGATGCCTGCCAGCAGAAAGCTGATCAGTGTACCGCTGGGAGCAGAGGCTGTGGTTACCCTGAACAGCATCGAATATGAAGATATCGACCTCAGAAAGGCAGGCTACCCTGAACCCGTATATCCTGCCCAGCCACCGAGGATCAAAAGCCAGGACGAACATGAGTTTATCCTGGACCCGGCAGCCTATGCCCTGAACGGATTCGAAAAACACGAACTGGTGACCGTCGACATGTTGGGCATTTTGCGCGATAAGCGCATCGCAAGGATCAACTTCGTGCCGTTCCAGTACGACCCGATCAGGCATGTGGTCAGGGTATTCCACCGCATCGACTTCAGCGTTTCATTTGAAAATGCCGATATCCCCGCCACCCTTGCCCTGGAAGAAAATTATGCTTCACCGGCCTTCCGTTCGGTAAACCGCTTCCTGGCCAATGCCAGGCCCGAGAGCAATCGCGAAAATTTCAAGCGGTACCCGGTCAAATACGTGATCGTTTCGGACCGTATGTTTGAAAGCCAGTTGCAGGAATTCATCGAATGGAAGATCCAAAAGGGATTCATGGTGGTGGAAGCCTATACCGACGAGCCGGGAGTGGGCAATTCGCTCTCTTCCATCAAGACCTATCTGCAGGGCCTTTACAATGCCGGCACCGTCGACGATCCTGCCCCGTCCTATGTGCTTTTCGTAGGCGACATCCAGCAGATCCCTGCATATAACAATGGAAACGGGGCCACCGACCGCAACTACTTCGAATATACCGGCGACCTTTTCCCGGAAATATATTACGGAAGGTTCTCGGCGCAGAATCCCGGACAGCTCCAGCCCTACATCGACAAAACCCTGCAGTATGAAAAATATACGATGCCCGATCCCACCTACCTCGACGAGGTTGTGATGGTGGCCGGTATGGATGCAGGCCATGGATATGACTGGGCCAACGGCCAGATCAATTACGGCACCATCAATTACTTCAACCTCGATCACGGGATCATCTCACACACCTACCTCTATCCCCAATCGGGTTCCAATGCTGCGCAGATCAGGCAGGACATCAGCAACGGGGTTACCTTCGGTAACTATACCGCGCATTGCAGCCCCAGTGGCTGGGCCGATCCTTCCTTCACGCTTTCTGATATCCCGAACCTGCAGAACGAGGAAATGTATTGCGTGCTTGTCGGGAACTGCTGCTCTTCGAGCGAATACCAGCTCAACGAATGTTTCGGCGAAGCCATTGTCAGGACAGCCAACAAGGGTGCAGTAGGGTACATAGGGGCTTCGAACAGCACTTACTGGGACGAAGATTATTATTTCGGGGTTGGGGTCGGGGCCATCTCCCAGAATCCTCCCCCATATTCCCAAACCTCGCTTGGATATTACGACAGGGCTTTCCACGACCACGGTGAGGAATTCGGCGAATGGTATGTGAGCGGCGATGAGATGATCTTTGCCGGCAACCTGGCGGTAACGGAAGGTGCCCCCGGCTCGGCACAGTATTACTGGGATATCTATAATTATATGGGTGATCCCTCACTCATGGTGTATTTCTCCAACCCGCCCGCCACAACTGCCGACTATATGCCCCTCCTGCCACTGCAGTCGACCTCCTTCGAAGTAACGACCGAACCTTATGCCTATGTTGCCCTTTCGCTTGATAACGAGTTCATCGGCGCTGCCCTGGCCAACGAGAACGGCGAGGCATTACTGGAGTTCCCTCCCCTTACGGAACCCGGAGAAGGCGATGTGGTGGTGACCCGGCAGAATGGTCAGCCTTTCTTCGGAACAGTATTGATCGCCTCTCCCAGCGGTCCGTACCTCATCCTCGATGATGTCGCCATTGGCGATGCCGGCGGCAACAACAACGGCTTTGCCGATTTTGGCGAAAGCATATCATTGGATGTGAGCGTTGAAAATGCCGGTAACGGTGATGCCCTGGGCACCATCAGCACCCTGACGGGTAGCGACCCTTACATCACAGTGACCAAGGACATGCACCAGTGGCCCGACATTCCGGGACTGGCAAACATTACGGAAAACGGCACCTTCGAGATGGAGATCGCAGCGGATGTACCTGACCAGCAAACGGTGAATTTCGAGATCAGCTTCGAATCACAAAACAAGGAAGTCTGGAACTATACCTACGACCTGGTGATCAATGCCCCCGTGCTGACCATCGGATCGATGGTCATCGACGACAGCCAGTCGGGAAATAACAATGGAAGGCTCGACCCGGGCGAAACAGCCATGATCAAGATCGTGAACAGGAACACCGGTCATGCCGAGACCCATGATGCCCTGGCTACAATCAGCACCATGTGCCAGTACATCACCCTGTCAAACACTTCATATGAAGTGGGTACCCTGGGCCTCCTCGGATATAAATACGCACAGTTCGAGGTGAGCGTCGATCCGGATGCCCCCGACGGGGCAGCCATAGCCCAGTTCGATTATACCCTCGGCTCCGGTGAATATTCAGCCACAAAGCAATTCAACAAGAAGATCGGGATCATCCTCGAAGATTTCGAAACGGGCGATTTCAGCAAGTTCGACTGGGTGATGGGCGGCGACCTGCCATGGCAGATCACCAACATGTATCCTTACGAAGGCAGTTTCTCTGCACGTTCGGGCGACATTGCCGACGGGCAGAAGAGCGAGCTGAAGATCACCGTCGATGTGATGATTGCCGACACCATCTCCTTTGTTTACAAGGTTTCCTCACAACTTAACAAGGACAAACTCAAGTTTTACATCGGCAACAGCATGCAGGGAGAATGGTCGGGTGTAGGCGGCGGCTGGAACGAAGTGTCGGTTTACATCCCCACGGGTGTGCATACCCTGAAGTGGGTGTATGAAAAAGATGTTACGGGATGGTCGGGCGACGATTGTGCCTGGCTCGACATGATCGAGTTCCCGCCACTGATGACCCTGACCTGCTACGCAGGACCTGATGATTATACCTGCACCGGCAATGATTTCCAGTGTCACGGGCAGGCCACCGACTGGATTTCGGTTGAATGGTCGACCAGCGGCGACGGAACATTCGACGATCCTTCCATCCTTGAACCTGTTTATACCCCCGGGAGCAACGACATCGCCAACGGAGGCGCAACCCTGATGCTGGCAGCAACCGATGATGAAGGGTCTAACGTCGACGATGAAATGGAACTTTCGATCATGGACAGCCCGCCAGGACCGGATATGCCGGCAGGTCCCCAGTATGTGAACCTGAATGTTACCAGCGTCTCAGAATATGAGACCACCCCGGTTCCCTATGCCAACCATTATACATGGAGTGTTGACCCGGCCGCTGCCGGCGACATCAGCGGGCTGGGCACGACGGGCACCATCACCTGGAACCCTGAATTCCTGGGTACAGCCGTCATTCTTGTGAAAGCTGTCAATAATTGTGGTGAAAGCGAATATTCAGACGGACTCGAAGTGACGGTTGATAATGTGGTTTCCCTCCCGGAATATGGATCAGAGCTTGAAGTGGGGATTTTCCCCAATCCCGGCAAGGGAGTATTCAACCTCACACTCCATGCACAGGACAATGGCCTGGTGTACATCAGCATATACGATGTGAACGGGACCCTCGTTCACCGGGAAACGGCCATGGTCAGCGGGCATAGGTACAACGGTAATATTGACCTCGGCGATCAGCCCGCCGGTATGTACTTCGTCAAGGTGAGGAACGACCGGAGCATGGAAGTAACCAAATTATTGCTCGATAAATAATCCATGGGGATGATAATAAGATAAAGCCGGTGGGATCCCTGCCGGCTTTTTCTATGGACTGATAAGGAGGCTGCATCCCCTGACATCGCTGCTGTCGGTACGGCCCAGCACCTCAAAAGAGCCATCGGGGTGTATCTTCCCGATGTCCTGTGTCTCGATAAAAGCACAGGAGTGGATGTTGGCCAGGTCGACGATGTTGATGGCGCCCGTTGCCCCCGGCGGCAGGATGCTGAAAGGATCCTGGATATCCCTGATCAGCACTTTCATCCACGGGGGAGTGATGAACCTGCCACCCCCCCTGGAATAGGCCTGTGAAAGCAATTCAGTCATACCGTATTCCGAATGGATATCTTCCTTGTGAAATGCCTTTCCCAGAGTACGGTGAAGTTCCTCACGCGTGATCTCTTCCCGCCGGCCTTTCATGCCACCGGTCTCCATCACAATAAGGTTTTCTCCCCCGGAAAATTTCTGGCCGTCTGCGAAATCAAGCAGCGCATAAGATACTCCCAGCAGGAGGGTTTTCCGGTCTGAGTGTATCAGTTCCCCGAGCCGGACCGCCAATTTTTCATGCTCATACAGGAAAAATCCCGAAAGGGGATGCCGGCCGGCTTCCATGAGCCGGCTCACCATATAGATGAGCGATGAGCCTTCACGCTCAAGATAGGAAGGCAGCAAGGCCAGGATGCAGTATTCAGCGGGATCACCATAAAAGGCACTGAAGGACTGGGTGAAACTTTTTATGTAAAGCGCAGGATCCCTGACATAATGCCGGCTCACGGGCCCTTCGCCGGTGCCGCTGCTGGAAAATACGATCCCGTTGACAAAATCGCCACACACCACCCTTTGTGATTTGTAAAAAGTGATGGGCAGAAAAGGGATATCCCTGAACGAACTTATCCGGTCCGTATCAACGCCAAGGTACGACACGTATTTGCGGTATACAGGATTATGGCGCAATTGATAATGAAATATTTCAAGCGCCAGGCCGTTAAATGACCGGGACGTCAGCGCTGAGAAAACTTTTTCTTCCAGGGCTTTGATATGATGGTTAGCAGCCAAAGTTAATTTTTCGTAGTTTTACCATAGCAAATCCACCCATGGGCCTGAGATCAAAAATACAGCTAATTCTGGTAATCGTGCTGGCAGCCGGTTTGAGTTCCTGTAAAAAAATAGAGAAATTCCCGGATGTTCCCAGGATCGAGTTCCTGGATTTCACCACATTATACAATCCTGACCTGGACATATATGACCGGGGGGTGCTCAGGTTTTCGTTCGAGGACGGCGACGG
The DNA here is from genome assembly GCA_040775045.1 of Bacteroidales bacterium. Lineage (GTDB taxonomy): Bacteria > Bacteroidota > Bacteroidia > Bacteroidales > B18-G4 > B18-G4. Next base: position 1,991 of record JAXGTH010000010.1, on the reverse strand, counting down.
GGATATCGGGCTGAACAGCGGCGACACCCTGCCCCCGTTCAATCCCGGATCCCAGTATCACTACAATCTTGTCATCACCTACTTTGAACTGCAGGACGGTGAACTTGTTGAAGTCCCCATCCTCTGGTACAATCCGCAGACGGAGCAATACGACACACTTTCGCTCAGTGCGCGCATCCCCAATCTTACCCCGGAAGGGGTTAATAAGGCCATCAGCGGAGAGATATTGGATACGCTGTTCATCTATAATTTTAATTCAACATACGACACGATCATGTTCGAGGCCTTTATCGTCGACCGTGCCCTGAATACCAGCAATGTGATCAGCACACCGCTTATTATCAGGCAATTATAAAATCCTTAACATTACCTTAACACAAACATAACCTTTTATTAATGGGTTAAATGATCCAATATCGGATCTGCCGCTATAATTTTGTGGCATAATTAAAAACAAACCCATGAAAAAAGTAATTGTTTTGATCGTGGCCCTCTGCATCGGACTGTCATTCAGTTATGCAGACAATGAAGGAAACTCCGAAAATCCGGCAACGACCACAAGCATCAGCGGGAAAGTGATCGATAAGGTCAGTGGTGAAACCCTTGCCGGTGTGATGGTTCAGCTGGACGGTACAGATAAATACGCGTTCTCTGATTTTGACGGTAATTTCAGTTTCAGTGACCTGAAACCGGCAGAATACAGCATTACCTGCTCGCTCATTTCCTACGAGAAGAATGAGATCAGGGTAGACCTGAAAAAGCCGGTCAAGGAAGAGATCAGGGTAATGTTGAAAAATGTGAACTAGGATTTAAGGACTTTTTATGAAGCCTTCCCAAGACAAACCTGCAGGTTTGTCTTTTTTTTATCAGGAGCATTCATTTTTTAACGGTGTTTCACGTTATTAATATCTTTGTAACACAACCAAATAATATTGGATCATGAGAAGGACTGTACTTGTATGCATGCTGCTTCTCCCGGCCTTGTGGCTGACGGGGCAGGAAATCGAGAAAAGGAACGGCAAATACTATCAGGGGGATAAGCTTTACACCGGCAAGTATATAGAATATTACGACAATAATAGTATCAGGCTCGAAAAGTATATCCAGAAAGGCCTTGAACATGGTGATGCCTTTCATTATTACCCCGATGGTGCAAAAAAAGAACATCAGTCCTACAAAAAGGGTAAAAATCACGGAACCTGGGAAAGCTGGAATGAACAGGGCATCAAAACTGCAGAAGCTTCTTACAAGAACGGGAAAAAACACGGGCCATGGACCATCTGGGATGACAATGGTACGAAGCGCTATGAAATGTACTATAAGAACGGCAACAAAACAGGACACTGGAAAATGTGGAATGAAAAATCCGAACTCACCATGGAAAGACAATATTAACGCTGGGGATCGCGTTTATGAGAGGCGGGGCAACAGGAGTTGTCCCGCCTTTTTGTTTACCCCGGACCTGCGCATAAAACCGGCATTCCGGATATTATTATTAATTTTGAGCGGTTTAAATTTTACCATCCGGGCATAGAGCGGGACACACCCTATGCCCCGGCCCGTGTGAAACATAAATAGCTTTTCATAACCAGGGCCTGCCTGCCCGGTAAAGGAATTGAGACTGTAAGATGCCAAAAAAAATAAAATATATAGCTGCCCTGCTCATGTTGGCCACCTTGCTCTCTGGGCTTACATCATGCAAAACCACTTCATCCGCCGGAGGAGAACTCAGCAGTGGAGATCGTCAACAGGAAGGCGGGAAAGACAATTCGGCCCTTTTCCTTGAAGCCAACACACAAAAGTTGCTGGGAAATTTTGAAGAGGCGAAGAAACTGTTTCTGCAATGTATCGCCGCCGATCCGGCCGATGCAGCTTCCATGTATGAACTTGCCAGGATAGAACGTGTTTCCGGTGATAATTCCACTGCACTCGGTTGGGCCGAAAAAGCCGCGAAAACCGAGCCCGAGAATATCTGGTACCTTAAACTCCTT
>JAXGTH010000009.1:0-42318 GCA_040775045.1 Bacteroidales bacterium | reverse complement strand
TCAGATGCCGGATGCCAGATACCGGGTACCGGATGCCGGATACCGGCCTGCCTGCCGGCAGGCAGGATACCCGGATTTTTATTTACGATTTGTTTGGCCGCAAACAGGATGAAATCATCATCCCCGGAGGGCAGGAACAAATACGCATGGATGTTTCAGGCTATCCGGCAGGAATGTATGTGGCTGTGCTGAAAGATGAAAAGGGTGTCGTGGCCAGGGGGAAGTTTGTGAAAATATAAATGGTTAATCGGTCAGACGGTTGGACGGTTATATGTTATATTGATATATTGCTATATTGTTATATTGTAAAAAAATGTCAAATCCTTCTATCCCCAAATCTTCACATCCCATCTGATATCACCCGATCACCCTATCTGCTGTCACCCAATCACATGGTTTCAGCGTCCCAAAGTCAGAGAAAGGGGCGACAGGCGTCAGGACTCCCGGCTCAGCCAAAAACCTCCCGCACCAGGTCTTCGATCTTCCTGACGAAGACGATCCCGGCCTGGTATTTTTTCGGGTCGATGGCTTTTCGGGCGTAAGAGGAAATGAAGATCTTTTCGAATCCCATCTTGTCGGCTTCGGCCACCCTTTGCTCGATCCTGTTCACCGAGCGGATCTCGCCCGAGAGGCCCACCTCACCGGAGAAGCAAAAATGTTGCGGGATGGGGATGTCGGCATTCGAGGATAGCACGGAGCTGATGATGGCCAGGTCGATGGCTGGATCGTCGACCCTGATGCCCCCGGCAATGTTGAGGAACACGTCTTTCACCCCCAGCCTGAAGCCGGCCCTTTTCTCGAGCACGGCCAGCAGCATGTTGAGCCTCCTGGCATCAAAACCCGTGGCCGAGCGCTGTGGGGTGCCATAGGCTGCCGAGCCCACGAGCGCCTGCGTTTCCACCAGCATGGGGCGCTGCCCCTCGATGGTGGCCGCCACGGCCAGGCCGCTGAGCTGCTCGTCGCGCTGCGAGATGAGGATCTCCGAAGGGTTGGTGATCTCGCGCAGGCCCTTGCCGGTCATCTCGAAGATGCCCAGCTCGGAGGTTGAGCCGTAACGGTTCTTCACCGACCGAAGGATGCGGTATTCGTAGTTCCGGTCGCCCTCGAACTGCAGCACGGTGTCGACCATATGTTCCAGCACCTTGGGCCCCGCCAGCATGCCGTCCTTGGTGATATGCCCGATGAGGATCACCGGGGTGGCCGTGAGCTTGGCGTAACGCTGCAATTCGGCGGCGCACTCGCGCACCTGCGAAATGCTGCCCGGCGAAGAATCGATGCGGTCGGTATACAGCGTCTGGATGGAATCGATCACCAGCACGCCGGGCCTGATCTCATCCAGGAACCTGAAGATGTTCTGCGTGTTGGTCTCGGTCAGGACCAGGCAGTCGGGGTTGCCGCCGCCCAGGCGGTCGGCACGCATCCTGATCTGCTGGTCGCTCTCCTCTCCGGTCACATACAATACCTTTTTATCGTCGAAGCGCAGGGCCACCTGCAGCATCAGGGTCGATTTCCCGATGCCCGGCTCACCGCCGATGAGCACCAGCGACCCCGGCACCAGCCCTCCGCCGAGCACACGGTTCAACTCACCGGTACCTGTATCGATACGCTCCTGCTTATGCTTGCTGATCTCGCCGATGGGCAGCGGGACCGCCTTTCGGGCACCGCTGATCTCCCCCATCGAACGCTCCCGGGGGGCCTCCTTTCTCACCACTTCCTCCACATAGGTATTCCATTCGCCACAGGAAGGGCAGCGGCCGATCCACTTGGCCGACTGCGCACCGCAGTTCTGACAGAAAAAAACGCTGCTTGCTTTTGCCATGCCATAAAATTAAAACAAATAATCATTCGGGGAAGGGGCAGGGCCCTTACCCGCGAAAATATCCGTATGCTGCGCTGAAACGTGGAAAGCCTTTAGCAGCCTTTCCGGATCCGATCGATGATGGCCGTGGTGGAATAGCCTTCCACGAGGTCGAGGGTGATCACCTTTCCGCCCTTCTGCCCCACGATGTCGGCCCCGACGATATCGCCGGGTTCATAGTCTTTTCCCTTTACCAGGATATCGGGCTGCACCATTTTGATGAGCTCATAGGGGGTATCATCCCCGAACAAGACCACGGCCCCCACAAAGCTAAAGGAAGCCAGGGCCATGGCCCGGGAACGTTCGTCGGTGATGGGCCTTGAGTCGCCCTTGATGCGCTTCACCGAGGCATCGGTGTTCAGCCCCACGATCATCAGGGTGCCTTCGGCCGCTGCGCGGGCCAGGTAATCGACATGGCCCAGGTGCAGGATGTCGAAACAGCCGTTGGTGAACACGATCCTGTGTTCGTGGAAACGCCATACGGCAAGCTGCTGCTCGAACTGCCTGCCAATACTGAATATTTTAGATTCAATGAATTTCAGATGGTCCATTTATGCTTTTGTTTTTTTGCAAAAATAACATGAGAAAAGATAACCCGCCAACCACAATGATCATAAGGGTTTGTGCTGCATGGGTGATCGTGGCAAATGCAGCTGCCGGTTCCGGGTTGATATGATAAAGTTCATAAAGTATAGCCTTTACAATGAAATGGTAGGTCCCGATCCCTCCTGGTACCGGGGCCACGATGCCCAGGCTGCCGATGCTCATCACCGTCATGGCATCGCCGAAGCCGAGGTGTGCGGTCTCCTGCAGGGAGAAGAACGGCAGGTAGATCATCGTGGCATACAAACCCCAGATGATCAGGGTATACAGCAGGAACAAACCCTTGTTGCGCACGCGTTTTATAGTCTTTATGCCCAGGACCAGGCCCTTGCCGAACTTCGACAGCTTGCGGTAAAAAGCAAAGCCCCTCAGCCTTTCGCGGTAATAATGCCATAGCGCGATCACGATGACCAGGGCGGCCAGCCCGATACCTGCCAGGATCAGGATGGCGAAGAGGTTGTTGCCCACACCGGAAAAGAACGGGGTGAACACATATTTATCGACAAATGCACCTACAAGTTCAATCTGGAACAGGATCACCAGGATGATGATGAGCAGCATCACTACCATGTCGAAGATGCGCTCGGCGATCACCGTACCGAACAGTTCGGTGAAGGGAATTTGTTGTTTCCTGCTGAGTACGCCGCAGCGGGTCACCTCGCCGAGCCGGGGCACGGCCGTATTGGCCAGGTAGCCTGTCATCACGGCATAGAAGGTCGTGGAAAGGCGCGTTTCATGCCCCATCGACCCGATCAGCAGGTTCCAGCGAGCAGCCCGGGCCACATGCGACAACATGCCGGCCAACATGCAGAGCACGATCCAGAAATAATCGGCATGGAGAATCTGTTCCATGATCTCCCTGCCGTTGAGGTTCCTGAATACCAGCCAGAGAAATACTATTCCCAGCAAAAGGAACAGCAAATAATTAAAAGCAGACAGGATCCTCTTTACCAATGCCTTATAATTTATTATTTGCGTCAGGGAATATGATCCGCGGTTTGTGGGTGGCCGCCTCCTCAAGGGTCATGCTGGCATAGGAAACAATGATGATGAGGTCGCCGACGGCAGCCTTGCGGGCGGCAGCGCCGTTGAGCGAGATGGTCCCGCTGCCCCTTTCACCTGTGATAACGTAGGTTTCAAGCCTTTCCCCGTTGGAAATATTATATACATGGACTTTCTCGTTCTCAAGCAGCCCGGCGGCATCCATCAGGTCCTGGTCAATGGCGATGCTCCCCACATAGTGCAGGTCGGCTTCGGTGATGGTACACCTGTGGATCTTCGATTTAAGTACTTCTATTTGCATTTCGCCACAAAATTACAAAAAAACAAAACCGATTACCAATCATATCTTGAGGTTGTCGATCAGGCGCACTTCTCCGAGGTACACAGCGGCAAAGACCCTCAGGTCCCTGGCCGAGACCCAGCTCCCGGCCGGCAGCAGGGTGGCTTCATTGACCAGTTGCAGGTAATCGACCCTCATCCCCGGCAAGGCGTTCAGGCGGCGTTCGGCCAGGTGCATGACATGTTCAAGGGGTTTTTTGCCCGCATCCTCCCTGATCATCAGGAGGGTTTCGTAGATGCGCGGGGCGATGGCCCTTTCTTCAGGCGACAGCCGTACGTTACGCGAGCTCATGGCCAGCCCGTCCTCCTCCCTGATGATGGGACAGCCGACGATCTCTACCGGCAGATCATTCATCGCAACCAGGGCCCTGATGATCATCAGTTGCTGAAAATCCTTTTCGCCAAAATAGGCCCGGTGGGGCATGCAGATGTCGAAAAGCCTTTTGACCACTACGGCAACGCCGTTGAAATGCCCCGGCCTGTGCGCACCTTCCATCACTTCGTTGAGGTGCCCGAAATCATACTGTTCCCTTACTTCCCCTTCGGGGTACATCTCCTCCACCGAAGGCGAGAACACCAGGTCGCATCCCGCGGTTTCAAGCATGCGATGGTCGGCATCAGGGTTGCGGGGATATTTCTTAAGGTCGTCGGGGTTGTTGAACTGAATGGGATTGACGAAGATGCTGCACACGCTGATATTATTCTCCGCGCGTGCACGATCCAGCAGCGAGAGGTGCCCCCGGTGCAGGGCGCCCATGGTGGGTACAAAGCCTACCTTCAGACCCTTATCCCGTGCATCCTTCACGGCCTTACCAATCTCATCTTTTGTTGAATAAATGTTCATGTCAAGCTTGCATTTACACCCGCCGGCAACCTAAAGTCCCGAATAGCCAAAAATCTTCGATTTCATTGTTTTTCAGGGATCCGCGATCCCGGGAACCGGGAATCGGGACCTGTCGCCTATTGCCTATCGCCCATCGCCTATCACCTCCCACATATCCTGCTCAAGCGTAGTGGCGGGAGTTTCAACGATACGCCCGATCTCCTCTCCTGAACGGTAGAAGATGAATGTGGGGACAAGCTCGATGCCAAGATGCGCAATATCGAGCTGCCCGGCCGTCTTGTTGCCGTCGACACAGATGAGGGTTACGGGGTCGGACTGTATCCCCGCCTCATCGAGGACCTTTAAAAACCTGGGCACCTGTTCACGACTGTCGCTGCACCAGGTACCGAGCACTATTACGATGTCGAAGTTGCCGTAAAGGCCCCTGATGTTATCGATATATTCCTGTTCAGGGTTATAGGCAGCATATTCGCCGGCAAAATGCTCACCAAATTCGCCCTGCTGCAGGCCGGCACGGTCGCAATAGCCGATCAGCACCTCGGTGCCGTATTTAGGATCGTTGATCTTCCTGTTCATCTCCTGCGCGCTGAGGTTCAGCGAAGCAAAAGAGAGCAGGAGGGTAAACCAAAACAGTGTTCTCATTGTTTAGTAGATTATAATACAACAACGCACAAAGATAGGCAATGATTTGTTGACAGTTGCGTTTTGTAAATATACTGTAACTTTGTAAAAAAAAGCGCCATGGGTAGTGAGGAGAGATCATTCAACGAGAACCTGGATTTGCTCATCAAGCTTTTCAAACGGCTGAAGGAGAAAACATCCCTTGATGAACTTCACGGGATTGACAAGACATTCTACCAGAATTTTGAATACCTGCTGAGCAATTATGAGAACATGCGGGAGCAGCTGTCGGAAGAGCTGCTCGACAAGTTCGGCGAGCCTGTAAAGGCCATGATCGCTGGCCTCGTCGAACAGCTGAAGATGGAGCTTGGCGACGACATTGCCGATCTTGACCTTGAAAGCCAGGAGCAGGAAGAACTGGAAGTGCCCGACGACATCGCCCGGATCGACGACTTGCTGAAAAAACCGGGGCTCACCGATGCCGAGATCGACCGCCTGCTCGATGAACGTTCGAAGCTGGCCAAACGAAAAAATATCGACCCCGACGACATCCTCTCCAACCCGGAACTTTCGGAATAATCGGCTGCATTTTTCGCCTTTGACGGCACAGTCTTTCATTTCTGGCTGAAAATCCATATTTTTGTTTTATCTAACCCGTAACTTTACGAACCTGATGAGTAAAGCTGTGGTGCTTCCCTTTTTGCCGGTCACATTATTGTTTGGCTTTAATCCTAAAGCGGGGCTGATGGCCATTATCATGATGATTGCATCCTTGCTCACGGCGGCCGGCCAGAAAACTGAAAATGAAATACTTTCGATGCCGGACGATACGGCCAAGGTAAACCGGCTTCTTGGCCTGGGGGAAAAATACTGCAGCATCGAAAACGACAAGGCGCTCAGTTACCTGCAGGAAGCCTTTACGATAGCCACGACTGAGAATTATACGAAAGGGATCGGGCGAAGCCTGTTATGGCAGGGGCGGGTATATTATTACAAGGACGATTACAAACTTGCCGATAAATACTTCAGCCTGGCCGAATCGGCCCTTAATGGATCCGGTGACCGGGAATCCATGGTGCTTTTATCTTTTTTCAGGGGAGAATTATGCAAATTACGCGGCGATTACATCAACGCCATCAACCATTATACTGATGTACTTGAACTCACACGTTTGGTCCCCAATAAGGTGATCTCTTCCACATCCTACAGCTCAATTGGCACCATCATGCTGCTAAGGAATGATCCGGAAAAAGCCCTCGGGTACTTCAGGGAGGCCCTTCGCCAGAAAAAAGAAATTGATGACCGTTACGGCATAGCAAGTGTGATGTCACAGATCGGGAAGGCTTATGAGGATCTTGCCGTTTACGACTCCTCCCTGTATTACTATCATGAAGCGCTGGAGATCAGGGAGGAGATGAAGGCAAGCCGCGTTATAGCCAGCTCAAAATACGATATGGGCGGTTTGCTCATCCTCCTCGAGGATTACGACGAAGCCATTAAATACCTGGAAGATGCCAGGAAGCGTTACGAGGAACTGGAGGAAAAAACCGGTGTATGTATCAGCAACTATCTTCTGGCCAAGGCACTCGACGCACAGGGGAGCCCCCGGGGTTTAGCCCTGGCCATGAATACGCAGCAACTCGCTGCCCGGCTCCATAACCCCGACCTGGTAAGCCGCGGTTACAGTATACTCGCTGATATATACTTCCGCAAGGGAATGTTTGAGCAGGCCTATCATTCCCTTGAACAACACAAGAAAATAGAAGACAGCCTTTTCAGCGCCGATAAGGAGCGCTTCCTGCTGGAATTTGAACAGAAGTTCCAGTCGGAGCAAAAGGACCATAAGATCGCCAGGCTCAGGGATGAAGGCAAGATACAGCGCCAGAACATATTGATACTTAGTATCTCCAGCTTTACATTACTGGCCATACTGGTTTTGCTGGTCATCCTATTCCGCTATAAATCCCAGGCCCTGAAAAGGAGTGCCCTGCTTATGGAGCAGGAAAACGTGATCCATGCGCAGGAGAGCAGGATAAGGGACAATGAGAACCGCATGTTGCAGGAGCAACTTGAAGGCAAGAACCGTGAGCTTGCCTCCAAGGCCCTTGAAATGATCCGTTTCAATGACACCATCGGCAGCATAATCGAAAAGCTGGAAGGACTGAACAACAAGGAAGAGACCAATGCGGAGCTGTCGTCACAGATCAGGGCAATCATTCATGAACTTGAAAACCAGACCAAGCAGAATATCTGGAATGAATTCGACAGGATCTTCAAAAATATCCATTCTGGTTTTTACCAGCGCCTGCTCGACCGATGCCCCGATCTCACCCCGACCGAGATCAAGACTGCAGCCCTGCTCAAGCTTAACCTCACCACCAAGGAGATCGCAGCCATCACCTTCAAATCGGAAGGGGGCATAAAAACCACCCGTTACCGGCTGCGTAAAAAGCTGAATTTGTCTTCCGACGACAAGCTTATCCCTTTCCTGATGCAAATCTGACCACCCCATTTATTGCTGATTTTCATTCCTTTACGAAAATTGTGACTTTTTGAAACCACGGTTATAACTTTTAGCCTACCCGAAAAATTTTTCCTCCCGGCATACCGGTCATACATTCGCTTCACGAAACAGTACGGGCATTTTCAGTATGAAAAAGAGAAAACAGGAAAGCGGGAAAAACAAGGATTCAATAAAGGAAAATGAATCCGTGGCCGACATCAAGAAGAAGATCAGGCAGGAAAAAGAGGCCTTGCTGAAACTGATCAGGAATATCCGGAAAGATCAATAACCCATAAAAACAAATCACTATGAAAAAGATCAATTTTAAATTATTCGTCATGCTCATTACGGTCAGCATTCTCATTGCCTGTCAGAAAGATGAGGAAGAAGACCCTGTGGTTCCGGTGGTACATCAGGACAACTCACTGATTATCGCTCAGAACAACACCAGCGCCTATGTTATCGTATCTCCCTCCAGCGGGGAGATCAAGTCCGAAGTGCAGCCAGCCGTGATCAGTCTGGAGGACTGGGCGCTGGGCTACCAGAGCCAGAAGGCAGTGATCACCAGCAAGGAACCTGGAGGCACTTTTGTAAAGGTGATCTACACCTGCGACCGCGCAACAGGGAATAACCTCTTCCAGGTGACCAGTGAAAATGATTTTGATGTAATGCAGATGGATGTAAGCAACGTAGGCCCGCACATCGTGTTCGCCGCACAGGATGTAAATAACCTGTCGGACGACCAGATCCACAGGATCAATGAAAACGGCAGCGGCTACCAGCAACTTACCTTCAAGGATGAAGGCGTTGAATGCCCGTGCAAAGTGGCCACCAAAATGATCGCTGCTTACGAACCCGCCTGGTCACCAAACGGAAGCAAGATCGTGTTCAACGGGAAACTCCGCGAGATCGTAACCAATCATCCACACGATGCCGTGATGATCATGGATGCCACAGGCGATAATAAACAGGTGCTATACAGCCAGCCCCTGAACACGGTAAATTTTTCCGATCTCTGCTGGACACGTGATGGCAAGTTCCTGGTATTCCAGATGGGCCTTGGCAATGAAATCCAGGTAAAAGTACTGAACGTTAATACCCTGGACATGACGGACATCACCAGCCAAATGCTTGTTGAAGGTCTGCATCCCACCAACCTGTGGACTTCACCGACTGAGAACAAGATCGCGTACAACAAGTACGAGCCCGGTGGCGGCGATCTTTATACTATAGAATACACCATTACAGATACCGGGCAATTTGTGGTCAGCGGTACACCCATCATGCTTGCATCGCACGATGCCACGGAAAAGCATTTCGGCAAGCCCCACTGGCAGGCTTATCCGGTCAATGAATGATCATTGCGAACCAAACCCCATTTGACATGAAAACATTGACAACAATAATGATCCTGCTGATCAGCGGACTGGCAGCCTTTACGCAGGTCACCCTGAACGGCAGCTATAACCTTGAGCCCGGCGATACCTACCGAAACGACACCTATGACGGTGTTACCGGCATAAACCCCGGTCCCGCCGGGGCAGGGGTCAGCTGGGACTTCGGCACCATTCCCAACGGGACTTTCATCGAAGGGATCCCGGCCCTGTGCGTGGAACCTGCCGGGACACTTTTTGCCGACTCGTCGGCTGTTTCAGGGGCTAATCTCTGTACAAAGAACAGTGAGGGAAGCGATGGTCCGTATGTATATTATTCGATGTCCGGCACCGGACAGACACTTCTTGGACTGGGGTATTATGAATCGGGTAACACCTCTTTTACCAATTATACCGACCAACTCACCGCTATCGAGTTTCCCTTTGCCTATGGGGACGAGTTCAGCGACACTTATGAATACCTGATGTGGAATGTTTCTGCAGGGGGGTATTTTATGCGCGATTCAGGGAGCGTGCACGTGGAAGCCGATGCCTGGGGCAGCATTGTAACGCCTGAAGGAAGCTGGGATAATGTGCTGAGGGTAACCACCACAACCGTTTCGTATATGTGGATGGATTTCGGCACCGGATGGGTCTTCACGGGAATTTTCACTGATGTAAGCCATAACTGGTATGCCCAGGGGATCAAGATACCTGTGATGAGCATCAGTAACTTTGACGATTTTCCTGAATATGTCGTTGTTTATCTTGCAGAGCACAATTTCCCGGTGGGGATACCAGAACCGGAAATGAACGATCTGATGATCTATCCCAATCCTGCCACCGGCATGGTCTGGATACGTTCGGAGCAGGAATTAAGATCGGTCAGGATCTTTTCGATGGATGGCCGCTTGCTGAAGGAGCATTACCAGCACTCAGCCGGACACGAAATGAAAGGTATTCCCCTGCAGGGGATGAAACCCGGGCTTTATCTTATTGAAGCAAAATTAAAAAGCGGACGATTCATAACAGACCGGCTGGCTGTACGCTAGTCGAAATCATTTGGTGAGTCCCGCCCTCATGGCGGGGCTTTTTTTTTATTCCTGCTGAACATTGGCCTGATTCATATGTTAAAGAAACGTAACATAATTCATTGTTCCAATGAACACCGACAATTATATCCGCGACATGTATGCCGTGGTCGACGGCATGAACGGCGCTGCGCTGGCAGCCATGATGACGGAAGATGCCACCTTCCGCTTTGCCAACCTCCCCCCGGTAAAGGGGCGGGAGGCCATCACGGCCTTTCTCGATAACTTCTATGGCAGCATCAAGGCCATCCGCCACGATCAGCTCGAAGACTGGAAGATCGGCGATACCCGCTTTGCTACCGGCATGGTAAATTACACCCGTCATAACGACAGCATGCTCTCGGTTCCCTTTGCCGTGATCCTCCGCATGCAGAGCGGCCTGATCAGGGAATACCTGATCTTTGTTGACACTTCTGAACTCTATTAAATTGTATATCTATAATTTAACCGCCATTTTTTATTTGTAATCATTCCAAATAAGGATCATTGAAGCTACCATCTTGTTTCAAAAGTATCTTTGCAAAGATGTAATTAGCAATATACTTTAATTTAACAATATGAAAGCGATATCGATCCTCTACATTCCATTAGCCCTTGTCGTGCTGACCCTGGTTTACAGTTTTGGCGGAGATGCCAAATGGCCCGGGGGATCACCGGGAGGATACAGCGGATCACCGGGTGATGGGAAAAACTGCACACAGTGTCATGGGGGCACAGCCTCGCAGGCGACCGGATGGATCACTTCCGACATCCCTGCTGAAGGTTACGTTCCCGGTGAAACCTACACCATCAATGTCAGTGTCACCGGCACGGGAGATAAAGGATTCGAAATCTCTCCGCAGGATCTTTCCGGCGGGTTGCTCGGCACGCTTGCGGATGGCCCCGATGTCCATCTTGTTGCGGGGAACACTGCCGTGACGCAAGACAATGCTTCATCGGCAAATCCTGCAGAATGGCAGTTCGAATGGACAGCCCCCTCAGCCGGTACAGGTACCGTAGTTTTTTACGGCGCTTTCACAGTTAACAAACCCGTCACCAAGCTGTGCACCTTGGAAGTTAACGAGAATACCCCGATATACATCCCGGAAACGGTGATCCCGGAGCCCGTGATATTCCCGAATCCCGCAAATGACAGGTTCAATATATCATATTATGCTGCTTCGAAAGCCGGGACCAAGATTTTCCTGATATCAATGGATGGGAGATCAATCCTGGTGTTCGAAAGCAATATATCAAATCCCGGGATGAATGAGGTGATGGTCAGCATCCCGCCGGGCACTCCTCCAGGAATATACCTGATCGAGATTGCAAATGCCGGTTACCGCACCCGGAATAAGCTGATGGTCAGGTAAGCCCGGAAGCATGGAAGCTTCAGCATTATAAATTTATAGCACCAGGATAATATTTCTCAAAAATGTCACAAACCGACCCACTGAAAAACTGCAAAAACTGTAGCAGGCGGAACAATATCTTTGCCCTACTGAATGATGAAGAACTTGCATTGGTCGACCAGCACCGCTATGAAGTAACCTTTAACAAGGGTGAGATCATTTTCAAGCAGGGTTCTCCCCTTACACATGTGGCATGCATTACCGAAGGCCTGGCCAAGTTATACATAGAGGGCCTGAACAAGCGTAACCTGATCCTTTCATTTGCCAAACCTGTGCAAATGGTCGGTGGTCCTGGCATATTCAATGATTATATCCATCATTTCTCGGTCGCGGCAATTGAAGAGACCACAGCCTGCCTTGTCGATACCAGGATCGTTGAGGGACTCATTGAGCGCAATTCGATTTTTGCGTGCGACCTGCTGAAACGGGCCAACCAGATATCGATCGATAATTTCAAGAAATTCATCAATCTCACCCAGAAACAAATGAACGGCCGGATGGCCGACGCCTTCCTTTTCCTCATGGATGATATTTATGGCAGGAATCCTTTTATCCTCACCGTTTCCCGGCAGGACATTGCCGATCTTACGGCCATGTCGAAGGAAAATGTGATCAGGGTCATGAAAACGTTCAAGGACCACCAGCTGATCAGGGTGGAAGGTAATCTTGTTGAGATTATTAATAAAAAAGAACTTGTTCGTATTAGTGAAACCGGTTGATCCCCACAATTTTTTCAATTATTATTTAGACTAATTCCGGTCTGCTATCCGGGAACACTCTTCTATATATATCCTAACAGGCTTATTATATGGCTGTTATAATACATGCATTGATATATATCAGTTAGTATATGTTCCGGTACGAAAATAATCTTTACCTGTATTAAACCGATCTGCTAACGGACATCACCGCTAAAAAATTCAGCTGAACAGGGAGTATTATTAAAATTGCGTCGTCAATCCGAACAATTGGCCAAAAAAGAACAATTAACCAAACAGATAAACTGGATTATGAAAAAGCAATTAGCGATTTTACTGCCGCTTCCGGCACTCACACTGGCATTATTCATTGCCAGCTGTACAAAAGAAGGGCCCCAGGGTCCAGCAGGTGAAAATGGGATAAACGGGACTGACGGGACTGCCACATGCGGGCAGTGCCATAATTCCGGCGAAAGTTTCCTGGCAAAGGTAATCCAATGGGAAGCCTCGGTCCATGCTAACGGCGGGAATTTCGAAAGGAACTCGGAAAGTTGTGCTCCATGCCACACCAGTATGGGATTCCGGGAGATCATCGAAACCGGAGAAGAAACAACATCAGCAGTGATCAGCGATCCCACACCAATAAACTGTTATACCTGCCACAAGATCCATGAAAACTATGATGCCTCCGACTGGGCGATCCGGTTCAAAGACCCCGTTACTTATTACGAAGGAGGTAAAGTGACCGACCTGGGATCATCTAACCTATGTGCCAAATGTCATCAATCCCGTCCGGTCGATCCATATCCGGCGAAAGGAGAAGGCAACACCGTTTTTGACGAGAGCGTTAGCTATCGTTGGGGCCCTCATCACGGTCCTCAATCAAACCTTTTCTCAGGTGCCGGTGTCAGCGGAGCATATGAAATCGGATCTGGTTATGAGAACTCATATCACACGGCAAACCTCGACAACGCATGTGTGACCTGCCATATGGCTGATGCCTATGGTGCCCAGGCCGGCGGACATACTTTCAACATGTCATATGATTATCACGGTTCTACAGAATTCAACTTTGCCGGATGTCTGACTTCAGGATGCCATGATGATCCCGATAACCTGCTGGTATATGTAGAAAACAAGCAGGCAGAGATCGAAGTCCTCATGGAAGAGCTGGCAACACTCCTGACCGACCAGGGGCTGATGAGGGAGGATGGCTATCTGAATGTTCCCGGGACTTACACCAATGCCCAGACCGGGGCTTTCTACAACTACAAATTCCTTGAAGAGGACAGAAGCAAGGGAATACACAATTTCAAATATTCCAAGAAGCTTCTTGAAAATTCAATTGCTGCTATTCAGTAATCACCCGAAGTTCTTACGGAAAAGGGCTTCAGTTAACATTGGGGCCTTTTTTCGTATGAACGACCTTAAACACAACACAACATGAAATTCATAAAATCATTGCTGTTTCTGGTCATGGCTGGGTTCATGCTCACTTCATGCGAATACGAATGGATCCAGCCGGAAAAGAAACCCATTCCGGAAACCTTGAGTTTTTCTGCTGATATCATCCCCATATTCAACGGCGGATGTAATGCACAGGGTTGTCATGGTCCCGGCGACACCCCGCCCGATCTTTCCCCCGGCAATGCCTATGGTGCATTGTTCGACGGTGCGTTCGTCGATACCGTCACGCCTGAGGCCAGCATTCTTTATACCACCATGAAAAGTGGCTCCATGAAATTTTATACCAATCCGGGCGATGAAGAGATCGTGCTGGCATGGATCAGGCAGGGAGCCAGGGACAACTAACCTCAAAAAATACAGCGCATGAAAAAACTGAACATAGCCCAGATCCTCATACTTTTGCTCCCCTTCTGGGTGCTTTCCCAGGAGGATGTGGCTGAATCCGCCAGGGTCAAAAGCAAACCCGTCAGGGCACCTTTTGCCTGCCCGACAGTCATTGATCATCAAACTGTATATATACCCACGGCCAAAACCCTTGAATTTGTTATCGAACACCGTTTCGACAAAATAGAAAACATTTCAAACCTTTTTGGGATCTATGGATCCTCGAATATCAGGCTGGGGGTAAACTACAGCATCACGGATAAGCTTTCGGTAGGATTCGGAACAACCAAGTTCAGGAAACTGCAGGACTTCAGGATCAAGTACAATATCCTGGAACAGACCCGTGACAATAAATTTCCCGTTGCCGTTACTGTTTACGGAAATATGGGTATCGACGGCAGGAATAAGTCCTATTTCGGGCAGGATTACAAGTTTACGAACCGCTTATCGTACTTCACCGAACTTATCGTCGCCAGGAAATTTACAGACTGGCTTTCGATACAGGTGGCCGGGAACTTCTCCCACATTAACCGCGTAGATTCATTGATGGAACATGACAAGATCGGTTTGTCATTCTCGGGGAGGGCCAGGATCACTGCACAATCGTCAGTGGTATTTAACTATGGCATTCCGCTAAAAATAAAGAACATACAGGAACACACCACACTGACGAACCCGCCGCAACATAATTTCGGGTTCGGATGGGAAATAGCCACGAGCACCCATGTGTTCCAGATCTTTGTAACGTCGGCAACAGATCTTTCACCCCAGTACACCATGATGGAAAACCAGAACGACTGGCTGAATGGCGACCTTTTCTTCGGGTTCACCATTACAAGGTTATGGAGTTTCTGATGAGGAAATCAACACATATTCTTTTTTCAACCTTTAATAAATAATAAGATGAAAACTAAAACAACCAACAAGCTACTGGCACTTTTCAGTATTTCAATGCTGGCCATTCTCTTGATGGCATTTACTTTGCCCGGAGATGATGAAGGGGCTCCATGGGATATTCCTTCAGAATATATTAAAATGAAGAATCCTTATTCATCTGATGCCGAACTGACTAAAATCGGTAAGATGCTCTATAACAAGCATTGCAAATCATGCCACGGGAATGAGGGTCTGGGGGACGGGCCCAAGGCAAAACAACTCAATACTTTTCCGGGCGACTTTTCCTCCGACGAATTCCAGGCCGGCAGCGATGGCGAATTATATTATAAATCCATTATCGGCAGAGATGAGATGCCCAATTATGAAAAGAAGATCACCGAGGACGAAGATCGCTGGGCTATCATCAACTACATCCGGACAATGTAATCTGCATTTGAAGAAAATTAAAATCAAGTGGTTATGAAGGACCACCGTCACGGGTTGACCCTGCGCATAGGCCTGATCTTCCCTTTAGCAGCATTTCTTCTTATTATCCTCTGGAGCCCCTTTAATGTAGCCCAGGAAGATGAAAATCCGGAATATGCCTCAGAAAATGAAGAAAGTTGTCTGAAATGCCATGGAAATGCCATTTATGAATATTATAATGAATGGATCGAGGGTCCGGAACAAAGGATCATGAATCCTTTCTACCGTATCGAAAAGGATGCCTATTACGGATCGGTTCATGGCAACTTCAGTTGTACCGACTGTCATTCCCCGGATTATGAGACTTTCCCCCATGACGGGCTTTTGAGGATGGAACCGGCTTATACCTGCCTCGATTGCCACGAAGGGGATGAGACTACAGCCCAGTACCGATTTGAAAAAATCGCAGAAGAACATGGGAAAAGTATACATTTTACGCAATTTGGTTCTTCTTTTACCTGCTGGAAATGTCATGATCCCCATGATACTAAAGTATTGGCCAGGGAAAGTCAGGATATCCTGAAAGTTGTTGATCATGCCAATGAAACCTGCCGGCGCTGCCATGATAACAGCGATCGTTATTTGTTGTTTTCAAAGGAACAACAGCCACCCTTACCTGAAATACATCATTTTCTTCCTAATTATGACCTTCACGTGAAAAAAGTCAGATGTATCGAATGCCATGTAGAAGTCCAGGACAGCCTGCTGGTCGGCCATAATATCAGGCCCGGGGAAGAAGCTGTTAAGAACTGCGTGGAATGCCATTCAACCAATTCGCTGCTGATGGCTTCATTATATAAATTCAATAACATTGAGGGGCGTAGCAAAGGAGGTTTCTTCAACAGCGTGATCCTGAATGAATCCTATGTGATTGGCGCCAACAGGAATTATTACCTGAACCTGATCAGCCTCATCATATTCGGGATTACCCTTTCAGTTATCATAGTTCACATCTATTTCAGGATTAAGGCAAAGTAACCATGGATAAACGCATTTATTTATATCCCTTATGGGTCAGGATATGGCATCTGCTGAATGCCATCTGTTTCCTGATTTTGATCATTAGCGGACTGAGCATGCAATATGCCAGTGTTGAATACCCGATCATACGTTTCGACCTGGCTGTGAGCATGCATAATTTCGCCGGAGTTGGGCTTCTTTTCCTTTATGTGTTCTTTGTCCTTTCCAACTTATTTACTCCGAATGGCAGGTTTTACCGTATTCGACTTAAAGGATTTACCGGCAGGCTCAGGAAACAATTCCATTATTATACAAATGGTATGTTCAGTAAGGAAGAACCACCATTCCCTGTGAATCCGGATCGCAAGTTCAATCCTCTGCAACTTGTTGCCTATGTTTCGGCAATGTATTTATTGATACCTGTCGTCCTTATCACTGGCCTGGCTTTACTTTTCCCTGAAACAATCATACATAATGTACTCGGATGGAGCGGAATCCAGCTAACAGCTATATTGCATTCAGCCATCGGGTTTATATTGTCCATCTTCATGGTTGTTCATATATATTTCTGTACCATGGGGAAAAAGCCGGGTTCAAGCTTCAGGAGTATGGTCACAGGCTACCATGAATAGCAAAGGAAATGATTCCTGGCAGGTGCAATATTTCAAATATTTAAAGCATTAAATATATTTAGTTGATTATCTTTGTCCGCCTCGGAAATATCATGAACAACAGTACTGGAGATACAGGGAATGCAAGAAAGCTCTGGCAGCACCCCTGGGGTTACCGCGAAAGTTTCCTGATCGGGTTCATCCTCCTGCTCAGCGGTTTCCTCGCAGAGATGCTGACGGGCGGGGGCATCAGCATGCCGGCATGGCCCGTGAACGTTGCCATCATCATTGTTTTTGTCGTTTATTTCGTCCTGATCCACCATTTTGTGAAGCATCCCGTGGTGAAATGGCTGTCGAGCATTCCTGCCGCCACTGCCTCCATCAGCATCTTCACGCTAATGGTATTGTTCCTGGGGTTTATCCCGCAGGGGGATGTAATGGAGAACGCGGGCATCCTTGAGAAATTGGGCCTGACGCACGTGACCCGCAGCTGGCCATACCTCCTCACCGCCCTGTACCTGCTCGTAGTACTCGGGTTTACCATCATCAGGCGGCTGAAAACCTTTTCCATCAAGAATATTGCCTTCCTGCTGAACCATACCGGCCTCTGGATCGTGGTGGTGGCAGCTTCAATGGGTTCGGCCGACATGTGGCGGCTCAGCATGCAACTGAAGAAAGACCATCCGGTGATGACGGCATACGACGGTAGCGGGCAGGCATACGATATGGGGATGGGCATGTTGCTGCTCGACTTCACCATCGAAGCTTATCCTCCCGAACTCGGGCTCATGCGGAACAAGGATTACACACTGAAACTCGAGAAAGGCGGCAAGCTGGCCGTGGTGCATGAAGGGCAGGAAGCCATGCTCGACGGATACAGGCTTTCTTTTGACAGGTATATCGAAAATGCAGGGAAATACGGCGAAACTTATGATACTACCAGCAGACCCGGTGGCGTCAGGGCCGTTCACGTAAGCGTAGCGGACGATGCAGGCAGGGAAGTTGCCAGCGGCTGGGTGTCGGACGGGAACTTCGCCCTGCCCCCGGCTTTCCTCAGGCTAAACGATGAACTTTCGCTCGCCATGACCCAGCTGAGGCCAAAGAAATACAGTTCCGATATCCGCGTTTACCGTAGCATGGATGATTATGAGGACATATACATAGAGGTGAACCAACCGGTAAAAATCGATGGCTGGAAGATATACCAGACCGGGTATGATGAGCGGAGGGGTCGCTGGTCGCAAACCAGCATCGTCGAACTTGTGCGCGACCCCTGGTTGCCCGTGGTGTATACCGGTATCTTCATGATCCTGATCGGTACGCTCTATCTCCTCTGGATGGGAAAAGGAAGGACTAAAACGAAAAAATCATGACCTGGCTGGAATACCCGACATACCTGTTATTGACCTCGGTCTTCTGGATCCTGGCCCTGTTATTCATACTGACACCGAAGCGATCGGTATTCCACATGCTGAAGGCGATCTTTTTGTTCCTTGGCTGGGCTGCCATCATCACATTTACGGTGAGCCTGTGGATCAGTCTTGAACGTCCGCCCTTCAGGACACTGGCCGAAACGCGGCTATGGTACGGTGTCTTCATCTCGACCATCGGTATCGTTCTTTACTACCGCTGGCGACTGCCCCTCATGCTGGCCTATACCCTGCTGATGGCCCTGTTGTTCCTTTTCCTCAACTATCTCAACCCTGATACTTTCGACAAGACCCTCATGCCTGCCCTGCAGAGCCCCTGGTTCATCCCACATGTGGTGGTTTACATCGTCGGTTATGCTTTTCTCGGTTTCTCTTCACTGATCGGTGTATGGGGACTGTGGCTACATTTCAGGGGCAAGGAAGTGGACCGGGTGATGCTCATGGCCGACAATATCGTTTATATCGGCTTCGCCTTCCTCACCTTCGGACTATTGTTCGGTGCGTTGTGGGCCAAAGAAGCCTGGGGCCATTACTGGACCTGGGACCCGAAGGAGACCTGGGCCTTTCTCACCTGGCTGGCCTACCTCCTGTACATCCATTACAGGCTCAGGAAAAAACACGCCCATAAAACGGCCCTGTGGATCGTTGCCCTTGCATTTGTGGTGCTGCTGATCTGCTGGTTTGGGATCAACTACCTTCCTTCGGCGCAATCGAGCGTACATACCTATTCTACCTGACATCCTGTTTCAGCCTGAAATATCCCGGGAATCACGCACAAGGAAAAACAGGGGCTGCATCAGTACTCATATCTCAGTACTCAAATCTCAATACTCATTACTGGCATAATAAGGTATTGCGGGGATAAGCCTGCGCTGCCTCAGCGCTTAATGGTAAACACCCGGGTGATATTGAACCCGATATGGATGTCGCCGTTCAGCCATGATCCCCCGCTTTGGGCTATATAATAAGGTTCGATGGCCCCGCGGGCATTGGTGGCAAAAAGCTGGAACACGTGGCCCCCGGTCTCTATGTCGAAACCAATGGTGAAGGTGTTATAGAAATCATCGGCTGTTTGTCCCGGCAGGAGATAATAATACTCTGCATTAACGGAAACGCGGTTGGAGATCTTAGCCCTCCCTCCGGCACCGATCGCGAACACATCGTTTTCGTCGACCTCACGGGCCACCAGGTTGCGGTGTATCAGTGTTGGCATGAGCTGGAGCGACAGGGCATTGCTGAACTTACGGGCGATCAGCAGCTGATGCGAATATGACATCCTCGAGGTGAAATAATTCTTGCGGTCGGGGTCCTGCCATTTCAGGGAATTGATGGCCGTGCTGCCAAAATAGGACACTGAAAGGGGCATGTTCCTGGCCCCGCTGCTCTGCCTGAGGAGCTTTGCCTTCACAAACCCGTCGAAGGTCTTGTTCAGGGTACTGCGTCCGATACCCAGCGCAAGCCAGTCGTTCACCCCGTACTCGAAACCGATACGGGTAGTGGCCTGATCAAGGCCGAAGAATTCCTGGAAGCCCTGGTTGACGGCACCAAAGTGGTGGGAAACGATAAAGATCAGGTTGCCGTTTGGCGGATTTTCGATGGACTGGCCCACGCAGATGCGCGTGGTCTTGAAAGTGGCATAGGCGAATTCAGTTGTAGGTTCTTCCTCCCCGAACAAGTCCATCAGGTCATCCTGGGAAGAAACCCGTGCCGTGGCCAGCATGGAGATGGCCAGGCACAGGATGAGGTTTTTTCTGATCATGCGAGGTTATGGTTTAACCTCCTCCAGCATTACATCAACAGTTACTTCAATGCTTTCGGAGATTTGTTTCTTCACAGCTCCGGGCACCTTGATATCATAATCCTCAAGCAATACATTGAAAACGCTGTTTCCCTGTATCTTTCCATCTTTCACGGTGAAAGTCCCCTTTTCCTCCACGGCTTTGGTCACCCCATGGATCGTAAGATCGCCTTTCACCACGGCATTGTAGGTGCCATCTTTCGAAAAGTCAATATCTCCAAGGTTGGCCACTACTCCCTTGAACATGGCGTTGGGATACTGGTCCGATTCCATGTAGTTTTCGTTGAAGTGCTCCTGCATCAGGGCCTTCTCAAATTCAAAGGATTTGATGAGCACCTTGAAGACAAAGTCGCCCGAATTCGGGTTCAGTGCCGAATTCACGGCATAGTTGTGCGCTTCTATCGTTTCGATAGGCGTTTCCGAATAAAATTTGATATGCCCGTTCTTGGTCACGTAGTTCTGGCCCATCAGGCCAAATGAGACCAGCACGGCCATTATCATCACAATCATTTTTGTTTTCATGCTTATACGTTTTTATGATTTATAACCATAATAAACAAATAAAGCACCACTTAGTTTTCCCTATTTTACCAATGAGCCCTTTTCAATGATCACATCCGTGTCGTTGTAACCGGTACAATAGCCTTTCACAGTGATCATATCGCCGGAGGAAAAATCATTCAGCCCTTCTTCCTGGTTCGGCAACATGTAGCACCTGATGCCTTCGTCGCCAAACATGCCCTGTCCGAATACAAATACCACCACGGGGACGGTATCCATTTTCTCAACCTTGCCCAAAGGCCCGTATACCTGGACCACCATGCCGGTGTACAGACTGTCGGAAAGGGTCTTGTCCTGGCTGAAATTGAAATAAAGCTCCTGAGCGGCCAGGATATGGTCGGGATCAGCCTTTTCAAAGTCACGGTGGGGTTTGTTATACACAAAGAACCATACGTAAAGCGCGGCCAAAATACCGATCAAAACAAGGGCGCCCAATATTTTCATCCATTTTTTCATAACTCACAATTTGAATATTGTATATTGTATAGTGAATATTGAATATTAATTATCCGCCACTCCCTGGTCTATCCATGCCTTGATTTTGGCAATGTTACAGTCAGAAAGCTTATTACTGCCTTTAGGCATGGGTGAGTTGCCCGAAGCATGGCTGATCACCCCGTACAGGCTCCCGTAATTCCCTGCCTGAATGGCTGCAGCGGCAGCCACATCGGCATAGTTCTCAAGCGCGATGTTCCCTGAGGGAGAGGCGCCGCTGTGACAGCCCGTGCAACTGGCATTGATCACCGGCCACACATCCGAGGCAAACGACATGTTGTCCGTTACACAGTTTGCCGTTTCGGGATAAAGGTATTCCTCGTTGTCGTAATAACAGCCCGAAATGAAGAATAACATGAAGAAAAGGGCCGCGGCAGCAATCGTTAATTTTATTTTACTGTGGTGTTCCATTTTCAGTCCATATTTGGAGTTGAAGGATCTTGCAATCCGATAGTTTCGCAGAATTCTTGGGCATAGGCGGATAGCCTGCTTCATGATTGACCACACCCATGAGCCTTCCGTCGTTGGCCACCGTAACAAGTTTGTTATATCCCTCAAGGCTCAGGCCGCCCAGGGGATTGTTGTCGTTGTGGCAACCCAGGCAGTGTTTCTGGATGATCCCGCTCACAGGGGAGGTATAGGTGATATCCGTAGTGTCGCAGTCTTCCTCGTCGCAGAACAGGTTCTGTGCACCCTGTTCGATCCATGTCCGGAGGAGGTCGATGTTTTCCTGGGGCCAGGGATCCAGGGGCGGAGGAGGCATGCGTTTGTCGGGATCATCTTCCACAACCACCTCATAGATGTCGCTGCCCTGCGGATCAAAAGGCTTCACATCGGCAGTCTGCATCACCGAATTATAGTCGGTCAGCCTGACCCCGTCCTGCATGCTAATGGCATCGTGGCAGCCCGGTTGGGCACACGAACTCTGCAACAAAGGCAGGAGGTCGCGCTCGAAATACACCGTATCGGGATCGCAGGGGTTACCCGGTGTGGGGAAAACCGTATCGTTCACCCAGATGGTGATGGTCCTGATGAGGCAAAAGTCAAGCTTATCGCCACCTTTGGGCATAGGGGAAAATCCTGAAAGGTGGTTGATGGACCCCAGCAGCTGTCCGCTCTGGACAACGGCCACCACATCATCGTAATTGGTCAGGTCGAGCCCCCCCTGTGGGATGGCCCCGCCATGGCACCCTACACAATACTGGTCGAAAATGGGATAAACATCACCCGGATAGGTTACGTTCAGGGTATCGCAGGGCTCCGGTCCCGGCGGTTGCGGTCCTGTCAGTTCCTCGGGTTCATGCTTGCATGACCATACCAGCAGGAATGCTGTGAGGAAGATGAACGGGACGAGTAAAATATTTCTCTTCATGCTGAATAATTGATAATCGAAAAGGTCATATCTAACAAATATAATATTTAAAATCCAATAAAAATTACAACAGTCTTATTTATAACTGTTCCACATTGATACAACCAAATAGTGATAATATTGCGATTTAATTTAAGATGTATTATCTTTGTAATTCAATTAAGGATCAAAGGAAAATGAAGACAATTACAGCAATTATCGCGGTTATGATGATGCTGTCGGGTACGGCATTATCCGCTTTCCAGGAGAAACAGGTCAATACCAAACGATCAGCGACCGGAGTTCCCGCCCCCGACAGTCTCGCACCCTGCATCACCACCTGCCTGATGTCGTTGCCTGAACAGGATCTCAGCGACCGGGAAAAGGAATACCTCCTGCTGATGCGGGAAGAGGAACTGATGGCGAAGGAAGTCTATGAATATCTTTACGGTCTCTATCAGCTTCCGGTATTCAATAACATATCAAGGGCGGAGAACACGCATACGCTCACCGTAAAGGTTTTGCTCGACAAATATGGCGTCAGCGACCCCGCCAAGGGACACCGGCCCGGAGAATTCAGTGATCCAGAGATGCAAAAACTTTACAAGACCCTGACTGCACAAGGCAGCCAGTCGCTGCAGGATGCCCTCGTTGCCGGTATTACCATTGAAGACATGGATATTTATGACCTGCAGCGATGTCTCGAAGACGTTGACAATACCGATATCAGGCTTGTTTTTGAAAACCTCATGAAAGGCTCGCGCAACCATATGCGCGCTTTTTACGGCCATCTCACGGGCAGGGGCCAGAACTATGCGCCAAAATACATCTCGAAGGAATATTTTGATGAGATCGTAGGATCAGACTGGGAAACTGGCAATGGCATCTGTTTGTACTGCGCCGGCATCAGGTCGGGAAAAGGTCCAAACCGGCAATGAGATATGCTGCATTAAGAAATTATCCATACTTTTAAGTCTCCATTGAAAGCAATTTGCTGGTATGACCAATAAGATCATTGAGTTTTCCCTGAGGAACAAGCTCATCATAGGACTTCTGACCCTCGCCCTTGTCGGATGGGGCATTTATAATTTCACTACCCTCCGCATCGATG
Organism: Bacteroidales bacterium; assembly: GCA_040775045.1. Classification (GTDB taxonomy): domain Bacteria; phylum Bacteroidota; class Bacteroidia; order Bacteroidales; family B18-G4; genus B18-G4. The sequence goes on along the minus strand of JAXGTH010000009.1, from coordinate 18,465 downwards.
CGGTGCCCGACATCACCGACAACCAGGTGCAGGTCATCACTGTATCCCCATCCCTGGCCCCCCAGGAGGTTGAGCAGTTCATCACCTTCCCCGTCGAAACATCCATGGCCAATATACAGGACGTTAAAGAGATCCGATCCATTTCACGCTTCGGGTTGTCAGTGGTGACCATTGTTTTCGAGGACCGGATGGATCCGTACCTTGCCCGTCAGCTTGTGAGTGAACAGATCAAAGTGGCGGAAGGAGAAATTCCAGAGGGATATGGAAAACCTGAGATGATGCCCATTACTACGGGTCTTGGTGAGATCTACCAGTATGTTATCGAGCCGGAACCCGGATTTGAGAATATTTATGATCCCATGCGCATCAGGACCATCCAGGACTGGATCATCAAGCGCCAGCTGGCAGGGATTCCCGGGATCGTTGAGATCAGTAGTTTTGGTGGTTTCCTGAAACAGTATGAAGTGTCGATCAAGCCAAGGACACTGGTGGGAATGGACCTCACCATCACGGAGATCTTCGATGCACTGGAGCGTAACAACCAGAATTCAGGGGGCAGTTATATCGAAAAAGGTGCCGACGTATTTTATATCAGGGCTGAGGGCCTGGTCGAAGACCTTGAAGATATAAGGAATATTGTTGTGAAGAATATCGACGGCGTTCCTTTACTGATCGGCGATGTGGCCGATGTGCGCATCAGCGCTCCGCCGCGTTTCGGGGCCATGACGAAAGACGGCAAGGGAGAAGCTGTTGGCGGTATCACGCTCATGCTCAAGGGAGCCAATACATCACAGGTGATACGGGAAGTGAAAGAACGTATGGAACTTGTCAGGAAAAGCCTTCCCCAGGGCTTAACCATACATGCATATCTCGACCGCTCCGAGCTTATCGCCAAGACCATCAACACCGTAAGCAAAAACCTCATTGAGGGCGGGCTCATCGTGATCTTCGTGCTCATCCTGCTCCTGGGCAATTACAGGGCCGGGCTTATCGTGGCATCCGTCATCCCGCTGTCGATGCTTTTTGCATTTTCCATGATGAACATTTTCGGGGTCTCGGCCAACCTGATGAGCCTGGGCGCGATCGACTTCGGGCTCATCGTCGATGGCTCCGTGATCGTTGTGGAAGGGATCATTTACCAGGTACACCGGAGCGGCCTAAAAGGGCGAATCACACAGGAAGTGCTGGATAACAATATCAGCATGGCCGGGAAGCGGGTCAGCAAGTCGGCTGTCTTCGGGGTCATCATCATCCTGATCGTCTATCTTCCCATCCTGGCCTTCACCGGTATTGAAGGAAAGATGTTCAGGCCCATGGCCCAGACCGTCAGCTTTGCCCTGCTGGGGGCACTTATCCTTTCGCTCACCTATGTACCCGTAATGGCTTCCCTCACCCTGAAGAATGAAAAGTTGCTGAAGGCCAACTTTGCCGACAGGATCGTTGGTTTCCTGGAAAAGTCACACCAGCCTGTGCTCAAATTCGCCCTGAGGTACCGCCTGACCTTCATGATCATCGTCATCTTGCTGGTTATGATAAGCATCTGGAAGTTCACACGCATGGGCGGGGAGTTCATCCCTACCCTTGAAGAAGGCGACCTGGCGGCACAGATGACCCTACAGCCGGGTTCATCGCTGAGCCAGAGCATCGCCTCAAGCACGAGGGCCGAAAAGATCCTGCTCGACAATTTCCCGGAGGTGATCGAGGTCGTTTCAAAGATCGGAACTGCCGAAGTGCCGACCGATCCCATGGCGGTGGAAGATGCCGACATCATGATCGTGATGAAACCCAAGAAGGAATGGGTGAGTGCCGACAGCAGGGACGAGATGTCGGAAAAGATGAAAGAAGCCCTGGCGGTGCTGCCCGGGGTATCCTTCGAATTTACACAACCCATCCAGCTTCGCTTCAATGAACTGATGACGGGCGTAAAGTCGGATGTAGCCGTGAAAATCTATGGCGACGACCTGGAGTTGCTCTACGAGAAGGCCAATGAGGCGGCCGCCCTGATCAATGATATCGCAGGCGCCGGCGATGTGCGGGTGGAACAAATCGTGGGTCTCCCTCAGCTGGTGATCAGTTACAAGCGCGACAAGCTGGCCAGCTACGGGTTGAATATCGACGACATCAACAGGATCATCAGAACGGCTTTTGCGGGCGAAACAGCCGGTACGGTTTTCGAGGGAGAAAAACGTTTCGACCTGGTGGTGAGGCTTTGCGAAGAATGCCGGAACAGCATACAGAGCATACAGAACCTGAGGGTAAACAATCCTGCCGAAGAGCTCATCGTACTGAGCCAGGTGGCCGATATCGGGATCAAGGAAGGTCCGATGCAGATCAGCAGGGACAATGCCAGCCGCAGGATCACCATCGGCATCAACGTGAGGAACAGGGATGTGGAATCATTCATCACTGAGGTAAACGAGCGGCTTGAAAGCGGTTTTGACCTGCCGGCCGGATATTATATCACCTACGGCGGGCAATTCGAGAACCTGCAGGAGGCAAGGCGAAGCTCATCGATAGCGGTGCCGATAGCACTGGCCGTCATCCTGGTACTGCTCTATTTCGCTTTCTATTCGCTCAAGCATGCCCTCATGATCTTCACGGCCATCCCCCTGGCTGCCGTGGGCGGCATCTGGGCACTGGTCATCAGGGGTATGCCCTTCAGCATATCGGCGGGCGTGGGATTCATTGCCCTTTTCGGGGTGGCCGTGCTCAATGGCATCGTGCTTATCTCCTATTACAACCAACTTAAAAAGGAAGGCATGTCGGATCTGCTTCAACGTGTAATTACAGGTACCCGGGCAAGGCTGCGGCCTGTGCTCATGACCGCTTCGGTGGCTGCACTGGGCTTTGTGCCCATGGCCCTGTCCACCGCTGCGGGTGCAGAAGTGCAAAAGCCACTGGCTACGGTGGTGATCGGGGGTATTATCACCTCCACTTTCCTTACCCTGGTATTCCTCCCGCTGGTCTATGTGATGTTCGATGAAGGTTTGAAGCTCAGGGGAAGAAAGGGGAATAAGATACTGCTTGTTGTCCTGCCGCTGCTGTTCAGCGGTATGGCAGTCAATGGCCAGTCGCAGGGCGAGGTTAAGGCCATCAGCATGGAAGAAGCCGTGGCCATGGCCCTTGAGCATAACTACCAGCTTGGCAATGCCAGGCTCGACATCGAAAAGGCCAGGCAGATGAAGAAGACCAGTTTTGACCTCCCGCCGCCTGAACTTTATCTCGAGCTCGGACAGATCAATTCCAGCCTTCACGACAGGTATTTTTCAGTCAGCCAGTCGTTCAGCTTTCCTACCACCTATACTTCGCAAGCCAGGCTGAACAAGGCCATGACCGGCCTCGAGGAGGAACGTTATGCCATGACGCAGAGCGAAGTGGTGGCGAGTGTCATGTCGGCATACAGCCAATGGGTGATGTACCATCAGCAGCTGAAGGAAGTGATGACGATCGACAGTATTTACAAGGATTTCATGTCGGCAGCAGCACAGCGTTTCGCGGCAGGCGATATCAACGAACTCGAGATGGTGGTGGCCGAATCGGAAACTGCAGGCATAATGAATACATTCCAGCGCATCCAGGCCGAAATGATGATCCTTGAAAACGAGCTCAGGGTGCTGATGAACACGGGATCGGCCATCATTCCTTCGGGCAGTGGCATGATCCGGTTCGAATTGCAGGCCGGGAACGATACCACAGGATTGCGGAACAGCCCTTTCATCTCCTACATCAGGCAATATCGCATGCTGCAGGATGCAGTGGTGAAAAACGAGGGGGTACAATACCTGCCCGACTTCAGCATTGGCTACTTTAACCAGTCGATCGACAAGGTAAATGGATTCGAAGGCATTCAGCTCGGGATGAGCTTCCCGCTCTGGTTCTGGAGCCAGTCGGGCAAGGTCAGGGCGGCCCGCATCGAACGTGAGAAAGCCGACAACCAGCTCGAAGCTGAACACATGAGGATCACAGCGGAGACAGGGAACCAGTTCCTACAACTGGAAAAATACCGGCATATGTTGAATTATTACGAAGACAAGGCATTGAAGCAGGCCGGGATGATGCTTGAACATTCGCTCCGGGCCTTCTCGGCCGGCAACATTGGCTATATTGAATATGCCAACGCCGCTTCCGGGGCATTCAACATCCGCATGGAATATCTTGAAACAATGAATAACTATAACCAGACCATCATCAGGCTCGATTATCTTCTGGGTAGTTTTCAAAAATAATCCAACGACATGAAAATCAACCATATATTTATAGTCATTACGACATTTTTCTTCATGGTGTCGTGCAATACTGCAGGGCCGGAGGCCGAACAGGAACAGCAGGCTTCCACTGATACCTCAGGCCTTGTCACTTTAAGCAGGGAGCAACTTCGCTACGCGGGACTCGAATACGGGAGCATAAAGAAGCAACGTCTTTCCAATGATGTCAGCGCCCGGGGAGAACTCATCCTCCCTGTAAATGCGATTGTCGACCTTGTAAGTCTTTACCCCGGCATGATCAAAACCGTGAAGGCCCGGCATGGTGAAAAAGTCAGGAAAGACCAGGTTCTGGCCATCATTTATTCACCGGAATTTGTAGAAGCGCAACAGCAATATCTCATGGTTAAAAACCAGCTCGTTATGCTGGAGCAGGATTACGAAAGGCAAAAGGACCTGAACCTGGAAAAAATAGCCTCCGACAAGTACTTCCAGAAGGTGCGCTCCGATTATAATGTGGCTGAGGCCGAATTATCGGGACTGGCACTCATGCTGGAAATGGCGGGTGTGGATATCGACAGGCTTGACGAAGGATATATCAACCCCGAGTTGCAGGTCGTGACGCCCATCAGCGGCATACTGGAATATATCGATGTAAATCCCGGCAAGTATATCATGCCCGAAGAGCGCCTGATGCAGGTTGTCAACAACGAGGGCCTGCTCCTCGAACTCAGCGTGTTCGAAAAAGATATCATGCTGGTAAGGCCGGGGCAAAGGGTAACCTTTACCCTCTCGAACCTTGGCAATATTATTTATGAGGCAGAGGTGGTTTCCGTGGGCAGCACGGTTCGGCAAGATACAAGGATCGTGAAGGTCTTTGCATCGTTGAAGGAAAGTACTACGGGCATGCTGCCCGGGATGTTCGTGGCTTCAGAGATCCATACCGGGGAGGACTATGTGGATGCTTTGCCTGAAGAGGCTGTTCTGAGGACAGGAAACAACGAGTATGTGGTTTTTTATACCCTTCCCGAATGGCAGGGCCCCGATGGCACCTCCTTTGCGCTGGTAAATGTGAATCCCGGGAATGTCGAGGATGGATTTACCGCCATCAGCCTGTTGCAGGATATTCCCGCTGAAGCTATGATCGTAACCAGGGGAGGATACTATCTTAAAACAGAACTGGCGAAACAACAGGAATAGCCAAAGATCATAAGTCTGGAATATCTTTACGACTATCCTTTCCTCAATCTTACTGCCAACCACACGATGATGGTTGTGCCCAGCAGCACTGAAACGAAATGAACCGGAAACATGAAGGCCGCCTGGCTCTGGTAAATTGCGGTGGCCATGTTGCCGATGATGAGCCATTGCATCATGTAGGCGAGCGTGACGTTCCTGCCGAGCCACCGGATGTATGCCAGCAGCCAGGTCCTTCCAAAATATGACTGCAGGAGCCTGCCCAGGGCTGCCCATAGTGCCAGGAATAACAAGCCCCATATGAAAAACGGGAACCCGTGATGATAATAGGCAGGCAGATCGGAAGTAATACCGGATGCCCACGGTATGAACATGACCACCGGCACTCCTGCAGCCAAAATTGCGTATATCAGGAATGATTTTCTCTTTTCAAACCATCCGACATATTTTTCTTCCAACAGAGCCAGGCTGAACCCTGCCATCACCCATCCCGCCCAGGGGATAAACGGGAAATACGACCATTCCGCCCTGCTGATGATAAATGCCATCAGGTATTCCCAAAACCCTCCCGCAACATTGAAATGTTTTGCCAGGCCTGCCATAGCTGGTATGGCAAAAGTCAGCAGTACCGATAAGGCCGGGTTTTTCCCCGCTACCCGGATCAGGAGTGCAATGAGCAGGAGGCTTATTCCCGCCAGGAAGAGGATATCAGCACCAAAAATGTAATGCAGCGGGTTTACGTCCAGCCGCCCCTGTAACACCCGCAGGATCAGGTGGGCGTTGAGGCCGATATTGAGGACAAGCCCAAGGAAGATCAGCCTCAACCCGCGGATGGCATGCCCGGCAGGCCCTTTTGAAGACCTTCCTGCAAAATAGCCCATGACCGCCATAAACAATGGAGCCGCAGGGATCCCGCCCAGGAAGAGGGAAACGCGGCCGACAGGGCTATCAAGAATGGCGGGGTTCATGAAGAGTTCCATGATGTGCACCTGCACCATCAAAATAACAGCCAGCCCCTTGAGAAGGTCAGGAAGCGGTTTTCTTTTCATAACTTTGCACACCTTTTCAAAGCGAATGATTTAGGATAGCCGCAATTATGGAATTATACTTATTCTTAAATATTTTCATATCAAAAGTAGGGTTAATTCCATTAAAGGTGTAATACTATAAAAGCAAATGCGTAAACCTTCCACTTTATGAAGATCAGGAAAAATGTTGCGATCAGTGATTCAGGTTTTATTTTCAACCCCGATACCGGTGAATCCTACACGGCCAACCCACTAGGACTGGAGATCGTGGAGTTGATCAGGCAGGGGCTGGATTTTGAATCTATCCGCAGGCACATCCTGGAGAGATACAGGACCGACAAGGACACCGTTGAAAAGGATTACCACGATTTCCTCCAGATGCTGGACCAGTACAACCTCATCGACCATGACGGAAAAGAAGAGATATAATATTGCCGTTTCGGGGCTTAATGCCATCGACAGTCCGGGTCCCGGTGTGCCGGTCATCAGGGGTTTGCGTGAAGCAGAATCATTCGACGTCCGGATCATCGGGCTCTCCTACGAGTCACTGGAGCCAGGCCTCTACATGCATGAGCTGGTGGATAAGAGCTACCAGGTACCCTATCCTTCGGCAGGGACCTCCGCCCTTCTCGAAAGGATCAGGTACATCCATGCCAGGGAGGGGCTCGACCTCATCATTCCGAATTTCGATGCCGAGCTGCTCCCTTTCATGAAGATCTCTGCAGAACTCGAAAGTATGGGAATCAAAACTTTTTTACCCACCTACAAGCAATACGAGGAGCGGGAAAAGTTTAACCTGCCTGCCTTTGGTAAAAAGTATGACTTCCATGTTCCGGGGAGCGAAGCGGTCCATGATGCTGCAGGGCTGAAAAAGGCAGCATCACGCTTTGAATACCCCATGGTGGTGAAAGGCAAGTTCTACGATGCTAACATCGCTTACAACCTTGAGCAGGCACAGACATATTTTCACAAGATTAGTGCAAAATGGGGCCTGCCCGTTATCATCCAGGAATTTGTCCACGGTACTGAGTTCAACGTGGTTGGCCTGGGCGACGGCCACGGGAACACCATAGCGGCGGTCCCCATGCGCAAGCAATATATCACTGACAAGGGGAAGGCCTGGGGCGGTATCAGCATCTCCGACAGGAACATGCTCGACCTTACCGACAGGTTCATTTCTTCCACGAAGTGGAGGGGCGGCTTCGAACTGGAACTGATGAAAAACAAAAAAGGAGAATTCTTCATCATGGAGATCAACCCGCGCATCCCTGCCTGGGTATACCTGGCTGTTGGCGCAGGACAAAACATACCCGAGGCCCTGGTAAAACTGGCCATGGGCATCGAAACGGAGCCTTTCAAAACCTATGCCGTTGGCAAGATGTTCATCAGGTACTCATGGGATATGATCGTCGACCTTGAAGAATTTCAGAAGATCAGCACTTTTGGTGAGTTATAAGAATCAGGTATGGGGGACGAGGTATGGGGAACTGGGAATTACAAAACAGGAATAACGAAAAAGAAATTATGGAAAAGTTAAGATATGAGAGGCCGGTGGTGAGAAAACTGGAATCGGCCATGCCCAACAAGTTCGGTTCACGCTCCGAGATGGTCCCGCAGACGCATATCGACGGTGTACCGGTTACAGAGCTCATTGAAAGCTACGGATCGCCTGTATTCGTCATTTCGGAAAAGACCATACGCGAAACCTACCAGGAAGCCCTGAAGGCTTTCACCACGAGGTATCCCAGGGTCCAGTTTGCATGGTCGTACAAGACCAATTACCTCAATGCGGTTTGCAGTGTATATCATCAGGAGGGTTCATGGGCTGAAGTGGTCTCCGGTTTCGAGTACGACAAGGCCATCAGCAATGGGGTCAGGGGCAACAGGATCATCTTCAATGGCCCGGACAAAACGGAGGGAGACCTGCGTAAGGCCATCGGCAACGACTCCCTGATCCATATCGACCACCTCGATGAATTGTATACCATTACCGAGCTTGCTGAGACTTCCGAGAGGAAACCCAGGGTAGCCATTCGTGTGAACATGGATACGGGCGTGTACCCCATGTGGGACCGATTCGGTTTCAACTACGAGAACGGGCAGGCCTGGGATGCCCTGAACAAGATCATGCGTTCCGGCAAACTTGAGTTGGTCGGGCTGCACACGCACATCGGCACCTTCATGCTCACGGCCAATGCCTATGCCACTGCTGCCTATAAACTCGCCGACCTGGCCATCGGTATAAGCAAAAAATACAACCACAAGATAAAATATATAGATATGGGCGGAGGCTTTGCCTCCAGGAACACCCTCAAGGGAGCCTATCTCCCCGGGAAGGACATGAACCCCACTTTCGACGACTATGCCGAAGCCATCACTTCGGCCCTCATCAACGCTGACTTTGAGCCGGGCAACCTGCCCCTGCTCATCCTTGAAACAGGCCGGGCCCTCATCGATGAGGCCGGGTACCTTCTCGGAACAGTGATCTCCAATAAAAGACTTTCGGATGGACGCAGGAATACCATTGTGGATATTGGCGTGAACATACTTTTCACTTCCTTCTGGTACGATCACAAGGTAACTCCCGCCCAGGAGTTCACACACTATGCTGAAGACACCGTCCTTTACGGCCCCCTTTGCATGAATATCGACGTGATCAGGGAAAGCGTGAGCCTGCCGCTGATGAACAAAGGTGACCACTTCGTTGTCCACTCCGTAGGGGCATACAACATGACCCAATGGATGCAGTTCATCACGCTCAGGCCAAAGGTGGTGATGATAGGTGCCGATGGCAAGCCTTACCTGATCAGGGATGGCGAAAGCATCGACAATATCGTATCCATGGAAAAAGTGCCCGAACATCTGCGTAAATTCGAACTGTAAACACTATATCACTATGAGTTATTATTTTTCAAAGACGATTGAAGGCAGCTTTGCCTCAGTTCGCGAAAGCGTGATCGAAAGCCTGAAAGATGTAGGTTTCGGGGTGATCACCGAGATCAACATGAAGGAGAAATTCAAGGAAAAACTGGGTGTGGATTTCAAAGACTATGTGATCCTTGGTGCCTGCAATCCCGGCTTTGCCTATGAGGCGGTGCAGATGGAGGAAGAACTCGGCGTGCTGCTTCCCTGCAATGTGGTGCTGATCGGCAAGGATGACGGGAGGGTGCAGGTTGCAGCCGTTGATGCGGCAAAGATGATGTCGGTGACAGGGAGTCCGAAACTCGAAGAAGTGGCTGCCACGGTCAACGACAGGTTGAAGAAGGCACTGGGAGCCCTCTGAGGGGCAAGTCCTGGGTGTTGAGTTTTTTTTTGCAAGCCATTACAGCCATGTAAAATACTATTCGGGAAATGATCCAGTCAAACCGATCGAACAGGAAGGTAAACGATTTCCTGCCAGCTTTTGCCGACAGTGTCATCAACAGCTATTCGCAGGTATTCTTTTCGAAAGACAGGATCTTTGCCTTCCTGATCGTCCTGGTCAGTTTCTTCGATTTCTATGCGGGTATTTCGGGACTCATCGCCGTGACGGCCACCAACCTGACGGCCATCGCCATCGGATTCAACCGCTACAACATCAGGAGCGGGTTTTACGGTTTCAACAGCCTGCTGGTAGCCCTGGGGCTGGGGATGTATTATGAGTTCAACGCCGAATTCCTGCTGGTCCTTCTCTTTGCCTCCCTGTTCACCCTGCTGGTGAGCATCATGCTGGAGGGTGTGATCGGCAAGTACGGGCTGCCATACCTCAGCATCCCTTTCCTCTTCGGCATATGGATGGTATTGCTTGCTGCCAGGGAATACACCTCGCTGGAGATCAGCCAGCGCGGGATCTACACCCTTAACGAGATGTATGCTTTGGGCGGGAAATGGCTGGTATCGCTGCATGAATGGTTGTACAGCCTTCCGCTGCCCGACATCGTGGTGCTGTATTTCCGCTCCCTGGGAGCCATTTTCTTCCAGTACCATCTGGTTCCGGGCATCCTCATCGCCATCGGGCTTTTCATCTATTCGCGCCAGGCCTTCCTCCTGTCGGTTACCGGTTTTGTGTCGGCATGGGCTTTCTACCTGATGATCGGTGCCGACATCAACGCCCTCAGCTACACCTACATCGGGTTTAACTTTATCCTCACCTCCATCGCCGTAGGCGGGTTCTTCGTGATCCCGTCCAAATGGTCCTATCTCTGGGTGATCCTGCTCACACCCCTGACGTCATTCCTGATCACGGGAAGCAGCCAGATGTTCGCGGCATCGCAACTTTCGATCTATTCCCTTCCTTTCAACCTGGTGGTGCTGCTATTCCTGTATATCCTCAGGTTCAGGGAACGGAACAACGGAAAGCCCGAGCTGGTGGCAGTGCAGCATTTCTCCCCGGAGATGAACTTCTATTCCCGTGAAAGTCACCGCAGGCGTTTCGACGAAAAAGCAACGGTAAGCCTCAGCCTCCCCTTCTGGGGAACATGGACGGTGACCCAGGGCCACAACGGTGCACATACCCACATGAAAAACTGGAGGCATGCCTGGGATTTCGAGATCACCGATAGGCACGGGAAATTCCATGCGGGAAAGGGCCTTGAGCCAAAGGACTATTATTGCTTCAACAAACCCGTTACGGCGCCTGCCGATGGCTGGGTTGAAGAGATCCTCGATGGTATACCCGACAATGATATCGGGGAGGTCAACCTGGAGCAGAACTGGGGCAACACCATCGTGTTGAAGCATGCCGAGAAGGTATACACGAAGTTGTGCCATCTCAGCGAGGGAACCTTTAAAGTGAAAAAGGGCGACTTCGTGAAGCGCGGCGACGTGCTGGCCCACTGCGGCAACTCAGGCCGCTCGCCGAAGCCTCATCTCCACTTCCAGGTGCAGGCCGACCCCTATATTGGCTCCGACACTATCGACTTCCCCCTGGCCTTCTACATTGTGGAGTCGGATGGCAGGTATGCCCTGGAAACCTTTTCAAGGCCTGCCACTGACCAGCAGGTTGCCAATATCGACACGGATGACAGCCTCCACCGTGCCTTCAGTTTCGTACCCGGCCAAAAGATCCGGTTCAGGCTGAAGACCGGCAAGGAGGAAGAGACATCCATCCGCCTCGCGGTAGAAGCCGACGTATACAACAACACTTTTATCCGTGATGAAGACATCGACGCGAAAGCATGGTTCCGCACCGAAGCGGGGATGACCTGGTTCACACATTTCGAAGGAAGCAGGGACTCTTTCCTCTATCTCTTCTTCCTGGGATTGTACCGCACCATATCAGGATATTACCGGGGGCTGAAGGTTGAAGATATGTTCACCCTCGGCATGATCAGTAGTAAAAGGGGAATGATACTCCAGGACCTCATCGCCCCCTTCCATACTTTTATGCACGCGAGGTACGAGATGGAATTTACCAGTATGGACGGCGACATCGGTGACAGCAGGGCAGAGATCATGTCGAAGGCCCGGGTCAGTTCCGGAAGGAAGGTGCGCAGGTCATACGATTTCAGGATCCAGGTTGAGGGTGGCAGGATCGTGAAGTTCAGTGCCAAAGGAAAAAAGCTTAACTCAGAGGCGACATGTACGGAAGATCCATCCTGATCATATGGCTGATTTTCACACTTTACGCTGCCAGCGCCCAAAGCGATTTCAGGGCGCTAGATTCGGCCATGTATCACAATACGCTGTCGGGAAACTGGGAAGAAGTCATCAGTAGGGGCAATGAAGCCCTTGATGAAGGGATCGATTATTTCTACCTCAGGATGCGCATGGGCATAGCCAGTTATAATCTCGATAATTACAGGGCCGCCGTTCGTCATTTCGGGAAGGCCAGGGAGTTTAACCCTGACAATGGGACTGTGAACAACTACCTGTATTATGCCTACCGCTTTTCAGGCCGCAGGCCCGAAGCAGCTTTTTTCTCGGGCAGTCTCAGCAGCAAGGAGCGGGCCGATGCCGGCCTGCGGAAAGAAAAGTTCCTCAGCGGGTTGCACTTTGAAACCGGCCCCGAATTCAGCAACAACTTCAACGAAAATGAATTGAAACACCTCCCGCCGGGGCAGGTGTACAGGGAACAGGACCTTTACGGCAGCAGCTATTATACGCATACAGGTCTTGAACTGCAGGTCCACCCCCGTATTAGGATCTATGCCGGGTATACCAACCTCAGGATCGAAAAAAGGGCCTCGCTGCAGTATGCCTGGAACCAGCCCGACTCCACGGTTATGCAGGAATGGGGATTTTCGAGGTACTTTCCCTCACAGCCCAAAGTATCCGGCAACAGCTACGATTACAGCATCCGGCAGAACAGCATATACCTGAACGCCATCATCCTTCCCGGCAGGGGATGGTCGTTTACCCCGGCCATCCACTACGTGAATGTCAATACACAAAGCATCACCGTCGTCAACAACAGCCGGGCGGCCACCGATACGGCTTATTATATCAGTAGTATTGATTCGGCGGCCATGTTCGGCTACCAGCTCGTAAACTTCAATCTTGAGCATGAACCCTGCCAGCTCAACAACGTGGTCTTGTCTCTGGCCATCAACAAGCAGGTATCGGTCTTCGACCTGGGGGCATTTGCCTCATGGTCGGACCTCAACGGGAAGTACCAGTACCAGTATGGCATAGCAGCCACCTATTATCCCCTTGGAAACCTCAATTTTTACGGCACCACCACGATAAAGGCCATCAAGGAAGACGACAACCGTTTGATCCTTGGCCAATTGCTCGGGACCAAAGTCTTCAGCTTCCTATGGTTTGAAGCATACGGTTGGCTGGGCAACCTCAAGGGAACAAACCAATCGAATGCCTTCATCGTATACAATATCACCGATAATATTAACCTTAAAACAGGCCTGTGCCTTACTTTCGTCCTTTCACCAGCCATACAGCTATCCGCCAGGTACCAGTACCTGGAAAATGAAAGTTTTCGCGTGGTATATGATGATCAGGGAAGGATGAGGATGCAGGAACTGGAATACATAAACCAAAGTATCACAGGAGGAATAAAATGGACCTTATGAAGAAATATGTCCTGGTCATAACCATGGCCTTGACGACCTTGGGCGTGTCAGCCCAGAATGATGAGACCCTGCGTCAGGCCTTCAGCGAAAGTTATGCGCATGAAGCAGACAGCAACTATCTGGCAGCCATCAATACCCTGAACGCGGTTTACAACCCGGCTTCCTATCATCTCAACGCCCGTTTGGGCTGGCTGAACTATATGGCCGGGCAGCTGACCCAGTCGGTGGCCTTTTATCAGAAAGCCATAGAACTGAAACCCTATGCCATCGAGGCGAGGTTCGGCCTTACCTATCCGGCTTCTGCCATGGGCAACTGGGCCCAGGTCAGGGATATGTATATCAAGATACTTGAGGTGGACCCTCAAAATACCACGGCCAACTATTATTTTGGACTCATGCATTATGAGAGCGGTGATTATGAGCAGGCGGCCAGGCATTTCGAAAAGGTGGTAAATTTGTACCCGTTCGACATGGCTTCGGTACTGATGTATGCCTGGTCGAATTTCATGCTGGGCAAGACCCGCGAAGCGGAAGTGTTGTTCAACGAAGTACTGATCATTGACCCGGCCAACGAATCGGCCCTTGAGGGACTGGGAAAGATTAAGTAGGCAAGAAGTTCAGGTTTTGCCGGCGAAGGCCAGAAAGAGTGGTGAGGAATAACATTGGGAATTATGGATGAACAATATATCATACTGGGTGAGCTTATCAGCAAGGACCTCAGGCTGGAAGATCACGAGGCCCTGCTGGCGCATGATGATGTGCCAGACCTCGGGAGCATCCACCGTAAACTCTCCCTGCTGGTGGCCTATTTAATGGAACATGATATGCACCGGCTGGTGAACGCCATGTACCGTCTCGACGTGAGTGAAGCAAAGTTCAACGAAGCTATGGAAAGCGAAAGTAAAGAAGAGGCTGCAATTCGTGTAGCCGATCTCATCATTGAGCGCGAGATGCAGAAGGTAAAAACCCGCCTCCATTACAAGAAATACCGCAAATTCTGATTATCTTAGCCTGTCAATTTCCTTTTTATGGGTGAGTTTGGCTGGAACGAGATCCTTTTTGCCTTCGGGTTGACCATGTTCGCAGGCCTGTCGACAGGCATCGGCAGCATACTGGCCTTTTTCGCCAAAAGGACCAATACGCGCTTCCTTTCCCTTGCCCTTGGCTTTTCGGCCGGGGTGATGATCTACGTGTCGTTCGTGGAGATCTTTCCAAAGGCACAGGGAGTGCTGGAGGGAGACTATGGCACACAGGGCGGATTCTGGCTGACCACGGCCGCTTTTTTTGCCGGGATGTTCCTTATCGCCATCATCGACAGGCTTATCCCAAGCACGGAAAATCCGCACGAGATCAAGATGGTGGAGGATATCAACAAAGAGAAGGCCGGACAGCAAAAACTCATGCGCATGGGATTGTTCACGGCCCTGGCCATCGCCATTCACAACTTCCCCGAGGGTCTGGCCACCTTCATCGCGGCACTCGATGATCCAGGGCTCGGTATCGCCATCGCCGTGGCCATCGCCATCCATAACATCCCCGAAGGTATCGCTGTATCCGTACCCATTTTTTATGCCACAGGAAGCCGCAGGAAAGCCTTCCTGCATTCATTTTTATCGGGACTCGCCGAACCAGTGGGCGCGCTCATCGGCTTCCTCATCCTGATGCCGTTCCTCACCCCCCTGCTCTTCGGGATGATCTTTGCCGGAGTGGCCGGCATCATGGTGTTCATCTCCATCGATGAACTGCTGCCGGCAGCCCAGGAATTTGGCGAGCACCACCTTTCCATCTACGGACTCATTGCCGGCATGATGGTGATGGCACTGAGCCTCCTCCTGTTTGCCTGAAGATGTCGAGCAACCTGGTAGCGGCCTGGTATGCGGTGAGTTTGCCCATGAGAACGTCCTGCTCTATCATGCCGATGGCTTCTTTCATTTCTTCCTTATTGTAGAAATCGTCCATGAGCTGACTGTTGATGCTGTCGTACATGGTCTGGACCGTCTGTTCACGGCGCTTGCGGTAGAAGTAGTCGCTGTCGGTGGCCATGGCTTTATGGAAGCGTTCCACGATATCCCATACCTCCCTGATGCCGTTGTTTTCGATCGCCGAGCAGGTCTGCACGGGAACTGTCCAACCCGAAGCCTGAGCAGGAAACAGGTGCAGCGCATTCTTATATTCGCGCATGGCCAGTTCTGCCTTTTCCCTGTTGTTGCCGTCGGCCTTGTTGATCACGATAGCATCGGCCATCTCCATGATCCCGCGTTTTATGCCCTGGAGTTCGTCGCCGGCACCGGCAAGCATGAGCAGCAGGAAAAAGTCGACCATGGAATGAACGGCCGTTTCCGACTGGCCAACACCGACGGTCTCAACGAATATGCGGTCGAAGCCTGCGGCCTCGCAAAGGATAATGGTTTCGCGGGTTTTGCGGGCTACCCCTCCAAGTGAACCTGCTGAGGCAGAAGGCCGGATGAAGGCATTGGGGTCGTTGGCCAGTTCTTCCATGCGTGTTTTGTCGCCAAGGATGCTGCCTTTGCTGCGGCTGCTGCTGGGGTCGATGGCCAGCACGGCCACCCTGTGGCCTGATCCGGTCAGGTATTTACCCAGTGCTTCGATGAAGGTGCTCTTGCCAACGCCCGGAACCCCTGTGATCCCCACCCTGATGGATTTGCCTGCATGTGGCAGGCATCCGCTGATGACCTCCTGCGCCAGCTGCTGATGCCCGGGCAGGGCGCTCTCCACCAGCGTGATGGCCTTACTGAGCAAGGTACGGTTGCCACTGGTGATGCCGGCCACATAGTCACCGGCAGCGATCCCGGCAGGTTTCATGCTTGAAAAGCGCATGGCTGCATCGCTGCTTACCTGCGGTGGCTGTTCAATGCCCTTGTGCACCCGCAGTGCCGAGTTGTCCTTATCTTCTTTCTTGCCCATGGATCATGACAAAGATAAGGGAAACCGTTATGTTCTGCTAATGTTGGAATAATTTCATGGATAGATAAAGGTATCAGGCACCGGGCAATAGGCGATAGGCGGTTGGCGATGGATTTAGAAATCTCACTTCACCAGGTCATTGAACAGGAATGCGGGACGGAACAAAGGAAAGTCTCATATCTCATATCTCACATCTCAATCCTTGTACCTTGTTCTACAGTACCTTCCTTTTTCGTGGTGCTTAAATATAAATTGTCGGTTTTTTACTAACTTTGACGTCCTTTTGCAAATCTTAAACCCTATCATCACCTATGAACCCTAACCCTTTAGTTCAATATCTGAACAAGCCTGCAGCAGAGTTTACCAAGGAAGACCTTATCCGCTACTGCGAAGACAATGACATCAGCATGGTCAATTTCAGGTATACCGGATGGGACGGCAGGCTCAAGACACTCAACTTCATCATTAACAGCCGCGAGCACCTCGACAGTATCCTTACCACCGGTGAGCGTGTCGACGGATCGAGCCTGTTCTCCTTCATCGAGGCCGGTTCGAGTGATCTCTACGTGGTACCGCGTTACAAGACCGCTTTCGTAAATCCTTTTACCGATATTCCCACGCTCGATATCCTCTGTTCGTATTTCGACAAGGATGGGAATCCGCTCGAAAGTGCACCGGAGTATATCCTGAAGAAAGCGCATCAATCGTTCAGGGAGGTAACCGGCATGGAGTTTGAGACCATGGGTGAGCTTGAATATTATGTGATCTTTGAAAAGGAACCGCTGTATAAGGCTGTCGACCAGCGTGGTTATCACGAATCCGTACCTTTTACGAAGTGGGAAGCCCTGCGCACCGAAGCCATGATGGCCGTCGCACAATCGGGGGGGCAGATCAAGTACGGGCATTCAGAGGTAGGGAATTTCAGCGTTGGCGACACTGAATACGAGCAGAACGAGATCGAGTTCCTGCCGGTGAACGTGGAGGATGCCGCCGACCAGATCATGGTTGCAAAATGGATCCTTCGCACCCTTGCAAGCAAGTATGGCGTTACGGTAACCTTTGCCCCCAAGATCACGGTAGGCAAGGCCGGCAGCGGACTGCATATCCACACGCGCCTGATGAAGGACGGTAAGAATATGATGGTCGATGATCAGGGGCTCACCGATACCGCAAAAAAAGCCATCGCCGGATACCTCACGCTGGCGCCTTC
Source organism: Bacteroidales bacterium (assembly GCA_040775045.1). Classification (GTDB taxonomy): domain Bacteria; phylum Bacteroidota; class Bacteroidia; order Bacteroidales; family B18-G4; genus B18-G4. The sequence continues at coordinate 896 of JAXGTH010000009.1, read as the reverse complement.
GCTCACAGCCTTCGGCAACATCAACCCCACCTCCTATTTCAGGCTGGTGCCGCACCAGGAAGCGCCCACCAACGTCTGCTGGGGCGATCGTAACCGGTCGGTGCTGGTGAGGGTACCGCTCGGATGGTCGGGCAAGAAGGATATGATCCACCAGGCCAATCCGCAGGAAGGACCCGTGGAGAATGACCATACCAACAAACAGACCGTGGAATTCCGCTGTCCCGACGGGTCGGCCGACATTTACCTGCTGATGGCCGGGCTCACTGTAGCAGCCAGACATGGATTCGAGATGGAAAATGCCCTTGAATTTGCCAGACAAACCTATGTCGACGTGAACATATTCATGGAAGAGCACAGGGAAAAGCTGAATTCCCTTTCTGTGTTGCCCGGTTCATGCTGGGAATCGGCCGAAGCACTGCTCAGGCAAAAGGACATCTATACGAAATACGGTGTTTTTTCGGAGGGCATGCTCAACTGGATCGCCACCTACCTCAAAAACTTTAACGACAAGACCCTCCGCCAGGACATCGGCAAGAACGAAGCCGAGATCCTCAAACTGGTTGATCGTTTTTTCCATTGCGGGTGATGGGAGATAGGCGATGGGCTATGGGCTATAGGCGATGGGAAGCAGGGACTTTATTCACTTTAGGTCCACTTAATCCCAGAGTCCCGTAGTCTCACAGTCCCAAGGTCATGGAACAAATGCTTGGGACGGGGTGCACGGATGTCTCAAGTCTCATGTCTCACATCTCAAATCTCACAAACAATTAAGCATTAAAAACTAAAAATTAATAATTGTACCTTTCCTGCTCTTCATCTTGTTTTTATCAGATTGATTGATCAAAAATTTTATTGATTTTTTTATGTTTAAAACCTCCTGATGAATCCTGAACTTA
>JAXGTH010000008.1:0-44092 GCA_040775045.1 Bacteroidales bacterium | reverse complement strand
CGAAAGAAGCACTGTAGGTCACGAAATTGTTGTCGAGCGAAGGCCACTGGTTCCGGTACCCAAGGTCAAGGCGCGGGCAGACATTGGACCCTGCAAGCGCAGGGTTGAGGTACAGATGATTGGCGTAAAACTGCGAAAAATGCGGATCGGGCTGTGACTGCCCGCCGACTTTCATGAAAGATCCCAGCAACAGAATTAAAAAGAGTATATGAGTTTGCCTGCTTGACATTTTTCCGTAAAGTGGTCTTTTTGAATCAGCACACAATAATACAAACATTTTTATTACCATGAATAATTTTATTAGGTCATAAGGCCTTATTTTCGCAATATTTACTGTTCAAAAACGTTTAAAAATGAAATTTGAGTACACCATGGCGTGTATTTCTTCAGATTTCCCGGAAAATGAGACATAAACCACTGATTTTCCATATAAACAGTAAACATATGGCCAGACGAACCCTTCCCCTGATCCTCGCCGTTTCATTATTGTTGCCGTTACTTTGCCCTGCCCAGGAAGGGCAAAAAGAAAGAAAGCTTGAATGGTTACCCTTGAATACCATCAGGATCACCGATACCAGGATCGTGCATGAATTGTCCTTTACAGGTGCCGTTTACCGCTCCGAAACGGAAGATCTCCCGGTATACAGCGAGCGACTTGCCATAGGCAGCCCCGACATGGACGTTGATGCAGTGATCAGTAACACCCTTTGGGAAGACATCAGCGAGGCCGATATCCGGAAGGTCAATGGTCATGAGCGCATTTCGGCCGGCCTGGAAGTATTTTCTGCCGTGGCCATGGAAAGGAAACAGCCCTATGCGGTCGTATATTTTGTTCCGCTGCGCCGCAACCCTTCAACAGGTTCCTACCAGAAACTGCTGTCCTTTACCATCGACTTCGTGTTAAAGGAAAGGATGGCCCCCTTGCAGCCCGCTTCCAGATCGTTCAAGCAGAACTCCGTCCTGGCCACCGGCACCTGGTACAAGGTGGCCGTCCAGTTTACCGGGGTGCACCGGATCAACTATGCCGACCTGTCGGCCATGGGCCTCAACCCTTCATCCCTCGATCCCCGCAACATCAGGATCTATGGTAACGGTGGTGGCATGCTGCCGGAAGAATGCGCTGCTTTCCGCTATGATGACCTGATGGAAAATGCCATCTTCGTGAGCGGGGAGAACGACGGTAGTTTTGACGAGGGCGACTACATCCTTTTTTATGGTGAGTCGCCGCATACCTGGTCCTGGGATGAGGGCAGCGGGCAGTTCATCCACCAGGTGAACCTTTATTCGGACCGTACCTATTATTTCATCACCACCGACCAGGGGCCGGGAAAGCGGATCCCCGGACAGCCCTCCACCACGCAACCTTACACTGATATCGTCGACGGGTTCACCGATTATAAGTTCGTCGAGCAGGAAGATCTTAACATTGTGCGGACGGGGCGCGACTGGTTCGAATACCCTCCTTACGAGGTCCAGACCAGCGCTGATTACAGTTTCAGTTTCCCCGACATCGACCTCAGCGTACCCGTGAAGATGAGGATGCGGGTGGCAGCACGGTCGAGCACGGCCAGCAATTTCAAATATTACCTCAACGGCAGCCAGCTTATCGAAACACTTTCGGTGCCTTCGGTCTCTTTCTCTTCCGACCAGTATGCCCGCACCGCCTCTGCCGAAACTTCATTCACGGCCACCGCTGCCGGGATCAACATCAGGGTCAATTATTCGAAACCCCTGTCGGGATCCATCGGATGGATGGACTATATTGCCCTCAACGCCAGGCGCAACCTCAGGTTCAGCGGCGGGCAGATGGCTTTCAGGGATCCCGGGGCCTCCGGCCCTGGCAACGTGGCCGAATACGAGCTCGCTAATGCCGGCGCGGCGGTCACGGTGTGGAATATCACCGACCCGCTCAATATTACGCGGGTAGGAGGCTCCCTCTCGGGCAATACTTTCCGCTTTCGCCTTCCTGCCGACAGTCTCAACGAATTCATTGCTTTCGACGGGAGTGCCTGGTACAGTGTTTCCCCCGTGGGGCCTGTTCCCAACCAGAACCTTCATGCGGTGTCGGGTGCCGACCTTGTGATCATCGCACATCCGTTATTCATGCAGGAAGCCACGAGGCTGGCCAGCCACCACAGGGAATTCGACGGCCTGGACGTGGTGCTCACCGATGTGGAAAAGGTTTACAATGAGTTTTCTTCCGGGGCCCAGGATATCACGGCGATCAGGGATTTTATGAAGATGCTTTACGACGGCGCACCTTCCGGGGATGAATGCCGCTACCTGCTGCTCTTTGGCGATGCATCCTACGATTACAAGGACCGCCTCGAAGATAATTCCAACTTCGTCCCCACCTGGGAAGATGCCCGCTCGATGAACATCATCAGCTCCATCGCCACGGATGATTTTTACGGTTTCCTCGACGATGGCGAAGGTGGTGGCGGTACTTTCGACATGCTCGACCTGGGGATCGGCAGGCTGGGGGTCTCTACACAGGCCTCGGCCCGCGAGATGGTCGACAAGATCATACATTATGCCACCGGGAACCCTGACGTTTATGGCAGCTGGCGCAACGTGGTATGCTTTGTGGCCGACGACGAAGACGGCAACCTGCATATGCAGCAGCATGCAGAAAAACTGGCTACACGACTGGATACAACATACGGGAACCTCAACGTCGACAAGATCTACCTCGATGCCTATGCCCAGGAAAGTACCTCAGGCGGCCAGCGTGCCCCGCTCGTGAACCAGGCCATCAACAGGAGGATCGACAAGGGAACCCTCATCATGAATTACACGGGTCATGGAGGGGAAGCGGGATGGGCCCACGAACGCATCCTCGAGATCTCCGACATCAACAGCTGGAAGAATTTCGACAGGCTGGCGGTGTTTATCACGGCTACCTGCGAGTTCAGCCGGTATGACGATCCTACCAGGGTATCGGCCGGTGAGCTGGTACTGCTCAATCCCGACGGCGGTGCCGTAGCCCTCTTCACCACTGCCAGAGCCACATACGGATCCCCGAACTTCGAACTCAACAATGCCATGTACGACTTCATGTTCGAGAAGGTGGACGGCGAGTACCCGCGTTTCGGCGATCTGATCAGGAATGCAAAGAACAAGAGCGGAGGGATCAGCGACAACGACAGGAAATTCATCCTCCTCGGCGATCCTGCCCTGAAACTCGCCTATCCCGAATACGGTGTCAATACGCTAAAGATCAACGATATCAGTGTTTCCGGCCTGAATGATACCATCAAGGCCCTGCAAAAGGTGACGGTAAAAGGTTCGGTCCTGAACGAAAATGGCAGCCTGGCCACAACCTTCAACGGAGTGCTGCGTCCAACGGTATTTGATAAACCCACCAAGGTCGAGACCCTGGTGACCGACCCCGAAAGCAATCCGTTCACCTTCGAATTGCTTTCGGCCATCCTCTACAAGGGTAAGGCCAATGTTGTGAATGGTGAATTTACCTTCTCCTTTATCGTCCCAAAGGATATAGCATATAATTTCGGGTACGGCAAGATCAGCTATTATGTCAATAATGATCAGCACGATGGCAGCGGGTATTATCGCAAGGTGGTGATCGGCGGGTTCGACAGCAACGTGCCCCCCGACGAGGACGGGCCCGAGATCGAACTCTACCTCAATGACGAGAATTTCGCCTTCGGCGGCATTACCGACGAGAACCCTGTACTGCTGGCCTATGTCAGTGATTCAAGCGGCATCAATACCGTTGGTACGGGAATCGGTCACGATATCGTGACCACCCTCGATAATGATAACAACAACTCCCTGATCATCAATGATTACTATGAATCGGATGTCGACAGCTATACCAGCGGCGTGATCAGGTACCCTTTCACGGGCCTTGAGGACGGCTCGCACTCGCTCAAATTGAAAGTATGGGATGTGCACAATAATTCCTCGGAAGCGTACACAGAATTCGTGGTTGCAGAGTCGGCGGAGCTGGCCATCGACCATGTGCTCAACTACCCGAACCCGTTCACAACAAGTACGGCTTTCTATTTCGATCATAACCAGCCGAATTCCATGCTGGAGGTGCAGGTGCAGATATATACGGTTTCGGGCCGATTGATCAAAACCATCGACCAGTTTGTTATGACTGATGGTTATCGTTCCGAACCCATTTACTGGGACGGGCTCGATGATTTTGGCGACCGTATCGGCAGGGGAGTTTACATCTATAAGGTCAGGGTGAGGAGTCAGGACGGCTCCTATGCCGAGAAGCTGGAAAAACTGGTGATCCTCCGTTGAAGCGGAAAAGACTGATCAGGGGCACATCAGGCAACCATACCGGAAGCAAATGTGTCTTGATAATAATTAACTGTGTTGACTAAATGATGAAAGCATATATCCTCATATTCCTTTTGTTCATTTCCGGACTGGCCGCCGTGGGCCAGACAGACGGTTTTATCATTGAAATAGATGAATACGGTTTGGAGCATCAGAATCTCGGGCAGGGCATTTCGTCGGCAGTGATTGTTTTCGATGGGGCCGTCAACGAAGAGGCTTTCGGGATGCTTCCGGTATACATTAAACGTTTTAGCGTGGAATCGGGTAATGCAGTGGTCACTGCCCGCATTGCCGATGCCCGCACGAGGATACTTGAATATACCGGTATGGAACGCGTTGCGGATATCGATCGGCTAAGTGATGATTTCCAGGTGCGCGAAAACATCGTATACGAGAACGGGCGGCCATATGCCGAAATCGTGCTCATGCCGCTCAGGAAGGCTTCTGAAAATACAGTGGAAGTGATCGATTCATGCCGCATCACCATTGAGATCAAAGGAGCAGGGCAGGCATTGAAAGCCCCCGTCAGCACTTTCAATGAAAATTCGGTGCTGGCCAGCGGTACATGGTTTAAAATATCGACGGATTCAACGGGCATTTACAGGATCGGTTATGACGACCTTGTTTCGATGGGCATTGATCCCGCTGCCATCGATCCCCGGAAGATCAGGATATTTGGCAACGGTAACGGGATCATCCCGGAGAAGAACGATGAAGAAAGGCTCGACGACCTGGTCGAAAATGCCATCTATGTCCATGGAGAGGAAGACGGTGCATTCGACCCTGGCGATTATATCCTCTTTTACGGACAGTCGGCCATTAAATGGGAGTTTGTCCCGTTCCAGGGCTATGGCCTCTTTGTCCATTCGATAAACCCTTACACCGACCATACCTATTATTTTCTGAACGTGGATGTTGCTGAGGGAAAACGCATCGCGACAGGCATGAACCAGGGCCTCACGCCGACGGTATACGTGAACGCGTTTACGGATTACGGCGTGCACGAGAACGATGAGGTGAACATCCTGAAGACCGGCCGCGAATGGTACGGGGAGAAATTCAGTGAGCAGACGGCATATGACTACACCTTCTCCTTCCCCAACATCATGGATGACTACAAGGTCAGCCTGCTCACCAATGTGGCTGCCCATTCCACCATTGAAAGCCGGTTCGATTATTACTACGGTAATGAGAACCTGCTTACGGCCCCGGTATCCAAGATCATCATCGGTACCACCGTATATGCCTGGACCACAACCCCCGACACGGTTGGATTTTACCCCTCCATGGGCGATGATATCACCATTCGGGTTGAATACGACAAACCTGTTTCCACCTCCATGGGATGGATGAACTACATCAGCCTCAATGCCAGGCGCAAGCTGATCTTTACAGGGCCTTACATGTCGTTTCGCGACCACCTTTCGTACGGACCGGGTGAAGTGGCCGGTTATAAAATCTCGGGAGCACCCGAGAGCCTCGTTGTGTGGGATGTTACCGATCCATTGAATATTATTAGGATGGAGGGTGCGTTTGCCGGGGGCGATTATTCCTTCACGGCCCCGGCCGACGAGATCATGGAATACGTCGCTTTCGACGGTAGCGGTTTCGCCAGCCCTGAATTCGAAGGCCAGGTACCCAACCAGAACCTCCATGCGCTGGAACCGGTCGACTATATCATCCTGACCCATCCCGATTTCATGGAACAGGCAGATCGGATGCTCAGCCTGCACCACGACCTTGACGGTATGGAAGGCATGATCGTAACCCCTGTGCAGATCTATAACGAATTCGGATCAGGCAAACAGGACCCGGCAGCGATCCGCGATTTCGTGCGGATGCTATACTATAAGGCAGATTCAGCTTCCAGGCCCAAATACCTGCTACTGCTGGGCGATGCCTCCTACGACTACAAGGACCGGGTACCGGGAAACACCAACCTGGTACCGACATACCAGTCGGTGGAGGCCCTTAAGCTCGGATACTCGTTCGTGACCGACGACTTTTTTGGCCTCATGGATCCCGGCGAAGGGGTTAACGCATGGGGAAAATCCGTGGATATCGGCATAGGCCGCTTCCCGGTGCATACCATTGAGCAGGCCGATGCCATGGTCGACAAGGTTGAAAAATACCTGACCTTGAAACCTGCGGTGTTTGGCAACTGGCGCAATGACGTTTGTTTCATTGCCGACGACGAAGATCAGAACCTCCACTTCAACCAGGCCGAGAAGCTGCAGCAGATGCTGGATACGGGCTATAAGGCCTATAATCGCCCCAAGATCTATATCGATGCCTTCCCGCAGGTGTCGACACCGTCCGGCAAGACCTACCCGGAGGTGAACAAGGCCATCGACGACATGATGCAGCGGGGCAGCCTGGTGGTCAATTACACGGGGCATGGCGGTGAGGCCGGGCTGGCACATGAAAGCATCCTCGACATCCCGACCATCAATGCCTGGGACAACTGGGACCGGCTTCCGCTGTTCATCACGGCAACCTGCGAATTCAGCCGTTTCGACGATCCGGGCATCATCTCGGCAGGTGAACAGGTATTCCTGAATCCCGACGGGGGAGGGATCGGACTGCTTACCACCTCAAGACTGGCCTGGGCCGATCCCAACTTCAGACTCAACAAGGCCGTATACCAGTTCATGTTCAGGCGTAATTCCGATGACCGGTTCTATGCCCTGGGCGATATCATCAGCAAGGCCAAAACAGACCAGAACAACGGCACCAACATCAAGAATTTCGTGCTGCTGGGCGACCCGGCCATGAGGCTGGCTTATCCTGAGTACGAAGTGAAGACCACACACATCAACGGGAAGAAACTCATCGGCTTCGTTACGGATACCCTCTCAGCCATGTCCATCGCCAGCGCCTCCGGCGTGATCACCGACCTGAACCGCGATACGGTGCACGATTTCAACGGTTACATCTTCCCAACGGTCTACGACCAGCAAAAGCAGATGTCGACCCTGGGCAATGATATCGGTTCCCTGCCCGCACCCTTCTATGTCGACGGGCAGAAACTTTACACGGGAAAGGTGCAGGTGGTGAACGGGCTTTTCGATTTCAACTTCTTCATGCCGGAGAACATGATCAGTGATGTCGGCTATGGCAAGATCAGCTACTACGCCTACGACACGGTATACCTGCGTGATGCCCATGGCTACCAGCGCGTATCCACCGGCGGAGTGAATGAGGACCCCATCCCCGACAATGAAGGGCCACAGCTGAGCCTTTACCTTAACAATACCGATTTCCGCTCCGGCGGGCTTACCGACAGGGAGCCGGTTTTCCTCGCTTACCTCTTCGATGAGCATGGCATCAATTTTACCGGTAACGGCATCGGCAGGGATATCACTCTGACGCTCGACGGTGACCCGCACACAACGGTCGTGCTCAACAACCAGTTCAGTCCCGACCTCGACTCATACCAGTCGGGCTGGGTAAGCTTTCCATTTTCCGGGCTGAGCGACGGTAGGCACACCCTCACCCTGAAAGCCTGGGACAATATGAACAATGCCTCGGAACAGACCATCGCCTTCGAGGTGAGCGTCGATACACAGATCGCCCTTACCGGGGTGATGAACTATCCCAATCCCTTTACGGATGTTACCCATTTCGTGTTCGACCATAATAAACCGGGAAATAATTTCGATGTGGTGATCGAGATCTATAATATCAGCGGGCAGCTGGTCAGCCTGCTGAGGGAACCAGCCCCGGCCGAAGGCCTCTCCGTCAGTCCCATCACCTGGGACGGTACCGACCTGGGAGGCAGCAGGATCGGCAAGGGTGTATATATTTACAGGTTATTCGTAACCGACGAGCAGGGTACGCAATATGTGCAAACCGCCAAGCTGGTCTTTGCAGGTAAACAATAAACCCGTTCCCTTGTTAATACTTCTGATGCTGAACTATACCGAAAACGCGAACAATCACCTTATTCAACATAGCCGTGCAATATAGTTTCCAAATAATCGTTAACTTTGCACGTTCAAATTTCTGAAATTTCCATATGAAGAGAAGTATCCTTTTTTTATTTGTTTTCCTTGCCGGGATCCTGTCGATGAATGCACAGCTGACTTATGACGAGGTAGGTGGGAAAGACAGGCTGAATACCATTACAACGGCAGTCCCGTTCCTGATGATCGCCCCCGATGCCAGGGGAGGTGCGCTGGGCGATGCGGGCGTGGCATCCACTCCCGACGCCAACTCCATGCACTGGAACCCGGCCAAGTATGCCTTCATCGAAAAGCAGATGGGCTTCGCGATCTCTTTCAGCCCCTGGCTGAGGAAACTGGTGAACGATATCTATCTCGGTTACCTGACCGGCTATTATAAGATCGACGACAGGCAGACGGTCGCTGTCGGGCTGAGGTATTTCTCCCTGGGTGAGATACTCTTCACCGACGAGATCGGCAACCCCCTTAATTATTATTCTCCCTATGAGTTTGCCATTGACGGTACCTATGCCAGGAAATTCTCCGAAAAATGGTCGGGGGGCGTTGCGGGGAGGTTCATCTATTCGAACCTTACCCAGGGCCAGTTCGTTGGAGGGGCCGAATCAAGTGCCGGGATATCCGTGGCTGCCGACGTGGCGATCTATTACGAGGATGATATCGAAATGGGGGCCATCGACGGTAAGTTTGCCTGGGGGCTCAACATCTCCAACATCGGTACCAAGATCTCCTACAGCCAGACCAATATCGAAAAAGACTTCATCCCGACCAACTTCAGGATCGGGCCTTCGCTCACCATCAACCTCGACGAATACAACAGCATGTCGTTCATGCTCGACGTGAACAAGCTGCTGGTTCCGACTCCACCCATCTATCAGAGGGATGATTCCACAGGCCAGTTCATCACCGGCCCCGACGGGGAAAAGATCATCGAAAAAGGGATGGACCCGGAGGTTTCAGTAGTGCAGGGCATGATCCAGTCGTGGTACGATGCACCGGGCGGTTTCTCCGAGGAGCTCAGGGAGTTCAGCTTCGGCGGCGGTGTGGAATACTGGTACAACAAGCTTTTTGCCATCAGGGGAGGTTTCTTTTATGAAGACAAGACCAAGGGCAACAGGAAATTCTTCACCCTCGGTGCAGGATTGCGTTACAACGTTTTCAGCATCGACTTTGCCTACCTCATCCCGCTCGAGCAGCAGAACCCCCTCGAAAACACGCTCCGTTTCTCGCTGCTCTTCGACTTCGACGCCTTTAAAAGCCAGGACTAGGCCATGGATCTCCGTATCGGTCACGGGTTCGACTTCCACAGGCTTGTACCTGATCGGGAGCTGTGGCTGGGCGGTGTGCTGATCCCTTACGGGATGGGCCTTTCGGGGCATTCTGATGCCGATGTGCTCATTCATGCCGTATGCGATGCCCTGCTGGGAGCGATGACCGAAGGCGATATAGGCAGGCACTTTCCGGATACTGATGAAAGGTACCGTAACATCGACAGCAGGTTGTTGTTGCAGAAGGTTTCGGAATTGATGGCCGAAAAAGGCTGGCGGATCATGAATCTCGATACCACACTCATTCTCGAAGCGCCCCGGATTGCTCCCTATATTGAAAGTATGCGCAAAAGCATGGCTTCCGTGCTGGATATCGATCCGGGCAGGGTTTCAGTGAAAGCCACCACCACGGAAGGCCTGGGGCCCGAAGGCAGGGGAGAGGGGATCTCGGCCCATGCTGTTGTGTTGCTCGATAAGCGCTGAGCTATTTCTCCAGGATCAGGGTCGTTTTTGATGAAGGTTTACCCGGAGCCCCGTCGCCCCGGTAACCCACAACGCGGGCATCACCGGCACGGAAATAATAGTCGCCGTCCCAGAATATCGAACGCCATCCCGTGGGGGAAAAGTTCACCCTGACCACTTCACAGCCAAAATCTTCCGAATATTCCTTTGCTTCCTTTTCTGCAGCGAAGCTGTTGATCTCCATATCGGCCGGGCTTTCGGTGCCGATCGACCAGAAAACGAGTTCTTCCTTACCGGATAGCACAAAATTTTCCATACCGGGATTCATCGGGAAAAGCTGGATCCAGGGTTCGTCGTCATCGAGTTCCTCGAATTCTTCGAGCCTGTCGCCATCGAGATGCCCTTTGATGGATACTCCATCAGGTGTGAGCCTGGCCATCACGTCGGTATGTTCGCCGAAACGGATATACCGCCACGTCAGGGTGTTGAATTCATGATCGGTGGTGAGCAGCTGCTTTTCGGTGGTATCACCCTGGTGGAGCCTGGCCACATGGATATGGTATCCGTCGGCGGTCTTGTTGAAGGTATAGTGGTAATATGACACCCTGTCGCCACTGTGTTCTTCGTATCGTAATACCTGGCCATTCATGCTGAACAGGCCCAGTGTGAGGATCATGACGGTAATGGTTAATTTACTTTTCATATCGGTCGCTTTTATGGTTCAAAGATAGCCATGATGTTATTCCCAGAGGTTGTCGAGGAAGTTCACGAGGTAGAGTTTTTCTGTAGCCCTCGTTACGGAAGTATACAACCACCGCAAATATCCTTTGTCGATCATCTCGTCGGTAAGGTAGCCCTGGTCCACGAAAACGTGCTTCCACTGCCCCCCCTGCGTCTTGTGGCATGTCATGGCATAGGCGAATTTCACCTGCAGGGCATTGAAATACGGATTCTGGCGCAGCTTTCCCAGGCGCATGGCATGGGAGGGGATGTCCTGGTAGTCTTGCATCACCTGCTTTTGAAGGTTCTGCTGCGCTTCCGGGGGCAGTGCGGGCGACTCTGCCATCAGGGTATCGAGTATGATGAAGGCATCCACCTCCTTTTCTTCCGGATAGTCGATGAGCCTGAAGGTGACATCGGCGAACCGGAAGCCATACAGTTGTCTGACGCCCCTGATGCGAAGCAGTTCTATCATGTCGCCGTTGGCGATGAATCCCGCGTAGGAACCCTGCGGAAGCCAGTAATAGTTGTTGCGTACCACCATGAGATGGTCGCCGGCCGTGATCTCATCCTCATGGAAGATGATGCGGTTCCTGATCTCACGGTTGAAGATGTTGGCACGCTTGTTCGACCGGCAGATCACCACCACATCTTCCAGCTCGGCGCCCGAATACACATCCTGCAGGTATTCCTGCAGCTCTGCGCCGTTGATCCTGTATATGTCATCATAACCTGACCGGCGGAAGAAGGGCGAAGTGATGGCATCAAGCCTGATCTTCTCCCTCAGGGCCGTGGCGTTGGCCAGGATGCCCGATTCCCGTGCCTGCCTCACCACTTCACGCAGTTCACAGGTGCGTATTTCAAGGTTGAAATTGTTTTTGAGGTATTCGGGGTGCAGGGCCGGGCTCAGGTCGATGCCCACCGGTGGCAGCTGTGCCGTGTCGCCGATGAGCAGCAACCTGCAGTTTTCACTGTTATAGACATATTGAATCAGGTCGTGCAGCAGCCTCCTGCTGCCAAAAAGGGTTCCGTCGGACGTGGAATCGTCGGGGATCATCGAGGCCTCATCGACGATGAAGAGCGTATTCTTATGCTTGTTATCGTTCAGGGTGAAACGTATCCGTCCGTCAGACGAAAGGGACTGCTGATATAGTTTCCTGTGGATGGTGGAGGCTTTATGTCCTGAATAGTTCGAGATCACCTTGGCGGCCCGCCCGGTAGGGGCCAGTAGCACCGACCTCATCCTGATGGTCCTGAGCACGTTGACCAGTGAACTCACCAGTGAGGTCTTCCCGGTTCCGGCATAACCCTTGAGCAGGAAAACCTGGTTCGGCGTTTTTTGCATCAGGAACGACGACACCATCGCGATCACTTCCTGTTGCCCGCCCGTGGGCGGATAGGGAAAAGCATCGTGCCATCGCTGTGCAAATGATCCTGTATCTGTCATGTAAAGAAATTGTCAGAAAGGATAACCGATCCCGAAATTCCAGAACCATATCCCCTTGTCCGCCACCCACCGTTCGCCGCGAGGCAAGGAGGGATCGCGCAAACGCATGGCGAAGTCTACCCTGAAGATAAAAAACCTGAAGTCGAACCTGAGCCCGATCCCTGCATCCATGGCAATTTGTCTGTAAAAGGTGTTGTATTTGAAATCTGCCCCGGGGAAATTTTCATTCTCGTTGAGCAGCCAGACATTGCCCGCATCAAAAAACAGTGCACCCTTAAAGAAGCTGTATATGGGAAACCGGTATTCTATGTTGGTTTCGATCACGATATCGCCCATCTTGTCGATGTTGCTGCCCTGGTCACTGTATGCTCCCGGGCCTAGACCGCGGTAGATCCATGCCCTCATGCTGTTGGCTCCGCCGAGGTAAAAGCCTTTCTCAAATGGCAAGGCGTCGGAGTTGCCATAGGGTATGCCAATTCCCGTCAGTAACCTGAATACCAGCTGATTGGTCCTTGTGGCCACGAAATAGTACCTGAAATCCAGTTCCAGCCTTCCATATTGTGCATAAGGGATGCCCACGATACGGTAATAGCCGGCCGAATCCTTTTTGCTGTCGAGGGCGTTGTTGAAAAGGTAAAAAATATTGCCCGAAGTTTCCACATCGGCCCTGAAATAGATGAAATCCTGGATCTTATTGATGTTCTGGTTATTGAAAATGAAACTGTATTGCAGGGCCGTGATCAGGTGGTCGGTATACTGGTTCTTCACCCTGGGGTCATCAAGTTCCTCAAGTTCCTGCGTAAATTCCGGTGTCGGGTGCACCTTGATGGAACTGATATTGAAAGGTTGCACGATATGCTTCTTGGTGGCTGATTCCTGCCATTCATAGCCAAAGCTGAAATTCACGATATAACGGTCGTAGGTAGGACGCTTCCTGAAATTTATCCCGGAGGAAATGGTGGTTACCGGCCTGAAATATTTGGGAAAACGCTCCATCTTCACAGGGATAAGGAAACGCGGGAATGTGACCTGTGCCTCGGCACCCCACTCGAACGTGTTGAAGAAAAGGAATTCCTCCTGATCTTCCACTTCGGTCTGCGACGATTGCTGGGCCTCCATGGCCCCCCTAAGCTTTATCTGCAATAATTCTCCTCCACGGAAAATATTCCTGTTGCGATAGGTGAAATTCCCCCCTATACCGAGATCGCCACCCGAGTTGGTACCTTCTGCTTCGATGCTGTACTGGTGGACCGGGGCCCGCTGCAGGCGGAGACGGCAGGTCAGGTCCCTGAATCCTCCGCTGTCGGGCATAAGGGTAGATCCACTCTCATTAAAACCGATGTCAGCGAATTTATAGATGCTCAGGTTTCCGTATCTTTTGTATGTTTCCTGCACGTCCTTCAGGGAGTAAGGTTCACCGTTCTCGATCAGGGTGCTCTGGGCCAGGATCCCGGGATTGATCCTTAGCTTTTCCCTGAAAAGAATATGATAATAATTCGGTGACTTGTTCCTGCGCACCTGGTGAACTTCTTCCACCAGGGTATCGAAAGGTTCCTTTCCGGGAAATGGTGTGGACGGATCAAAGTCCGGATAGATCTCCACCCTGTCGATCAGGTAACGGTGATGTCTTTCCTCGATGAAGTTCCCGGCACTGTCGGTGGCCGAAAGGGTCTTGTTCTTTACCTTGAAGAAGACTTCCATCTGCCTGTTGCCGAGAGCGCTGTCGACCTCGAAAAAGATATAATCCTTCACGAAACCGTAATAACCGTTATTGACCAGGAAATTGCTTACGCGCTCCCGTTCCTCGTCGAGGGTATAAACGTTGTAGTTATTGCCGGTCCTGATCAGGGAGGCCGAGGCTGTGCGGCTGATCCAGGCTGCAAGTTCAGGGTCACTGATCTCATAACTGAGATCCGCAATGCGATAAGGATCGGATGGATCCACTGAATAGGTAACGTGGGCCTTCTTCGATCGCTCATTGAATTGCACCGAATAATCGACATCGGAATGGAAGTAGCCCACATTGGCCAGGTATTTCTCCATGTCGACGCAGGTCCGGGCTGCCGTAGATGTATCGAGGATCACGGGGCGCTCGCCGACAGTATTGCGCAACCACTGACGGTACCGGGTATCCCTGCCCTTGAACGACCGGTTGTAAGCCCAGAGCTTGAACCTCATCAACCCGAGGAATCGCTTGTTTGGTTTTTGCTGGATCAGCCCGTGCACTTCCGAAGTTTCGATACCCGGGTTCTCTTTCTCAAAAATGATCTTGTTCCGGGTAAGCAGGTAACGATCCTCGCCCAGATGCCGCGAGTTGCTGCATGATGAGATCAGCAGCACCAGCATAGGGATCAGCGCAATGAAAAATGTTAACCTGGTCTTCAAACTGAGTCGGGATTGCTGAACACAAATTTAGCAATATTCTGCAATGCGGGATGAGAGACTATTTTGTCCTTGCGATCATCACCGTGCTGTCGGCATCGGGCAGGGGCAAGGCAATCACTCCGTGCTTCTTACAGAATTCATCCACGGCTTTCATCAATCCCGGCCAGTCGGTATTGTAGTCGTGCACGAGGATCACCCCTCCGGGGGAAAGACGCTCATAGAAAAATTCCAGTCCCGCAGCCGTGGGTGCCTGCAGGTCGGCGTCGAGGCTCACGAAGGCAAAGAGCGTTTCGTGCATTACTGAAGCGCTTTCAGGGAAATAGCCTTCGTGGACAAAAACATTGGGGGCATCGCCCAGGAGCTTCATGACCTTGCCGGGGCTGGCGTCGGCAAAGTGCTGTGTGGTGTAGGTGCTGGCCCGGCCTGTTTCCCCTGCCAGGTCGCCGGGTGGAAAGCCTTCCCAGGTGTCGAAGAGGTGCAGTGCCCTCCCCCGGGCACATTGGAGGATCACCCGGGCCGTCTCTCCCTTGTAAACACCGAGTTCGGCAAAGTCGCCCGGGATGTTCTCCCTGTGGATCCTCCCGGTCTGCAACCATATGTTGTAAAACCTGATCTTGTCGGGATATCTCCGCTCCAGCATCCTGAGTTCAGGGCCCACCTCACCCTTCTTCACAGCCCTGACCCAGGCCGCCGGCTTTCTCACCTTTGCCGTGTAATGCAGGAAAACAAAGCGCAGGATGAAGACGAAAATCCCCGCCAGGAGCAGTAGTTCAAGGATGTCGATGATGGTGGTGTAAGTCATGGTTTCAGGGTGCAGGGTTCAGGGTACAGGGTGCAGGACCAGGGTAATATTCACTGTTCGTTGATTGTCGTTCGTTGTTTTATACAAGATGAAGCATCCCACCGTCTCAAACCTCATGTCTCACTGCTTGATGTCCTGATGATCCACTTCCCCTTATTCCCTATTCCTTTTTCCCTTTTCCTTCTTCCTTTTCAATATAGTATCCTTCGCGCGACAGCAGGTGGTCGAGGTTGGCCACGCCGTACACCACGATGGCCGTCACGATGGAGGTATGTTCCTGGTATTCGGGGATGCTCTTATTGTACAGGTCCCTTTCGGTATGCCAGATCTCGTAGTAGCTGAAGTTATATCCTTTGGGATCGCCTGTGCTGAAGGTGAGGGTGGGCACGCCTTCCACGGCAAAGGGGCCGCTGTCGGTACCCCACGGCCTGGTGGGCCTTTCGCCCGGCTCCCGTACGCTGACGGTAAAGGGGAAGTCGGGGTTGATGTCGCTAAGGGGCTCACAGATCTTCTCGAAGTCTTCGCGCATGGCTTCCGGCACGCTGATCCCCGTGGGCACGGTGGGGCCGCCGTCGCGGTTGAACATGTTGGAGATATTGTCCAGCTCGTCCCTGTGCCTTTCCACCCAGCTTTTCGATCCCAGCAGGCCGAACTCCTCGCCGGCCCAGAGGATCACGAGGATGGTGCGCCTGGGTTTCCCTCCGGCTTCCATGATGAGCCTGGCAGCCTCCATGGCGGGTGTGGCCCCCGAACCATCATCGACACCGCCGGTGGCCACATCGTAGGCGTCGAGGTGCCCGCCCATGATCACGTACTCATCGGGGTATTCCGTGCCCCGTATCACGCCGATCACGTTATGGTATTTGACGGGGCCCGGCTTCCAGTGGTTGCGGATGTCGAACTCCAGGAGGAAATACCTCCTTTCTTCCGCCATCCTTTTGATGAGCGCATACTGATGCTCATCAAGCTTGATGTCGGGCACCGAAGGCAGGTCGTCAAAGGTCATGTCCATGACGTTCTTCCGGTCGTACATGGCCTGTATGGGAACTTTGCTCGACTGTATGATACCCAGGATACCCGCTTCTACCATCTCCTTATAGAACAGTGCCGGTTCTTCGATATAGGGGATGGTTTCTTTATCGGGTTTCCCTTTCTGCCTGTTCTCCCGGTTTTCGCGACGGATCTCCCTGTTCTGCTCCGCTATCTTTTCATTTTCCCTGCGGATGCTGTCGCGCCTGGCATCGGCCTTTTCGGAGATGTCGACGGGCCAGCCGTTGTTCTCGCCGCCGATCAGCACCCAGGCACCCTTCAGGGCCCCTTTCATGCGGTCGAACTCCGCCTGCGTGGTGGGCTCGATGAGCACATGCCCGCGCTGCACCCCTTTAGTACCGGAAGTGTAGGACGGGGTGGCAAAGTGCAGCGTCATGCCCTCGTCAGAAAGCATCCTTCCGAACCAGGGACCGCGGTTGAAACCGACAGGCATCTCACCCACCTCGTCCATGATCACCTCCATGCCCCATTCCCTGAACTTATCCGCTGCCCAGTTGGCGGCATTCTCGTAAGCATCCGACCCGATCAGCCTGCCCCCGAAACGGTTGCACAGGATGTCGAGATGCTCCATGGTGCGATTGTCGGTGGTGCCGATCCCGATGATCTTATCAACAACGGGGTCGGTCTGGCCCTGCAGGCTGATTGAAATAAAAAAACTGAAGACCAGAGGGATAAAGAAAAATAACTTCATCTTGAGGAATGATTTTGAATGATTGAATAAGATTGGTCTGTAAATATCCGGAAAAATCGGATATAAGGGATATTTGATCATGATTTTATTTATCGGGGAGGAGATGCATGATAGATGATCCGGCTCAGTACCGTAAAATATCCTGCAGTCCTTCCAGGATATCTGATAATTGCCCTGATGTGATGCGCCCGATTTTTTTCACCAGTCGGGTCTTTGATATTGACCTGATATGAAAAACCATCACTTCAGAGGTTTCATTGAGGCCATTATCATTATCTGGCGACAAAACGATATTTCCTTTATAATTTTTGATCTTCGAAGTTAATGGACAGGCGATCACGATTTGCAGATAAGTGTTCAGGACGTTTCCGCTGATGATCACCACAGGCCTGTATCCATACTGTTCACTTCCTTTTACCGGGTTGAGGTCGGCGTACCATATCTCTCCCTGTTTCATTGGTTCAACTGGTTAAGATAATCTTCCATCCCTTCTTCTGCCATATCGAGGACTTCTTCATCGTCAGAAGCCTGCCTGAATGATTTGATATATTCCGCTTTTGCAAGCTGGTCGAGGTAGATGCGGAGGGCCTTTTCTATCAGCTTGTTTTTGGGTACCGACAACCGCCTGGCGGATTCATTGAGTTTTTTGAGCAGGTCTTCCGGTAAGGTACTGGTGAAGGTGATCATATTTTTATAAAGTATTTGTAAAATACAAATATAATATAAAAATAAATGAAAATCAACTTGTGGGCTAAAAATGACCCGGCACCGGGTGAGGTGTTATATCCGGTGAGGGCCGGTGTTGCCGGATAAGCTGACAAACAGGCCTTCCTTCGCCGGTGCGGTTTCGGTATCCGCACCGGCAGGCATGGTTTACCGGTATTTTTACATCACCGTCATCTTCAAAGTCACGGACCGGCTTCCGGTGCTTATCCTGCAGAAATACAGTCCTGGGGCAAGGCGGAGCCCTGCCCCGTCCCATACGGTCGTGTATATCCCTTGCTGCCGGTACCCGCTTTCGGGGGAGGCGATCAGCCTCCCCTGCATGTCGTAGATGTGGATCCCGACATACGCGGACTCATCGATGGCGTAGCTGATGGTGGTGCCGTTCCCGCTGCCCGCGATGAAAGGGTTCGGGAAGATGTGCGCCATGATGCCGTTCCCGGCTTCCGGTGTTTCAGGCACAGCGGTGGCGGTGTTGATCCCTCCCGAATAGCAGGTCAGCATCCCGTTCCGCCCGCCGGCCACCATCTCCATGGAGTGGTCGCCCACGATGTCGGGAATGGCGCGGATGGCGTCGAGGGGGCTGCCATAGGGTATTGAGGAAAGTTCCTCCCCGGTGGTCCCGTCGAGGAAGTAGCAGTAGTTGTTCGAGAACAGCGTGCCGATGATGGCATCATTGATCATGTCGCCGCTCACATCGTTGATGCGGTCGGCTACCCAGGCCTTGTCGGCCAGCGGCTGGAACCAGAGCGTAGAAAGGTCGTAACCGCTCAGCACCACGCCGTTGCTGCCGCTGTATGCCAGAAGGATGTCGGTGAAGCCGTCGCCGTTCACGTCGTCGAGCTTTACGAAGCGGATCAGGAGGTTGCCCCCTGCGGAGGTTGAATACAGCTGTCCGCCCGTTTCGGGGTCGAGGGTGTAGATGTACCCGCCGAAGTCGCCTGCGATGATCTCCTGTGCGCCTTTGCCGTTCACGTCGTCGAGCTGTTCGAGGGCCCATACCGAGGTTCCCGGGGTGACGAAGGTCCACTCGATGCTGCCGTCGGCTCCGTCGATGCCGTACACCCTGCCTTCCGTCTCACCATTGTCGGAGCCCCCGCCGATGGCGTCGGCCTGCCCGTCGCCGGTGAAATCCTTCACGCCGAGACAGCTGAAGTTCGGCCCGCCGGTGAAGCATTCCCATATCGACTCGCCGTCGAGCCCGTTGAGGCAGTAAACCCTCCTGGGGCCGGTATCGCCGGAGTCGTCGCCCGTGGAGGCCAGCACATCGGTGATGCCGTCGTCGTTATAGTCGTAGGAGCAGTCGACCTGGTACACCCATCCGCCGTCGCCGTATTCGTCGGTCTGGTGTTTCCAGAGCAGGGCGCCCGTGTTGCCGTCGAGGGCCACGATGGAGCGGTCGCCGCCGGTGGTGCCGATCACCACCTCATCGAGGCCGTCGCCGTTGATGTCGGCAATGTCGAGGCCGTTCTGCCCCTGCACGGAACCGCTGTAGATAAAGTATTCCCACATGATGTCGCCGTTGCCGTGGGCATTGCCGTTGAAACAGCGCACATAGTTATCCTCGCTGCACACGATCACATCCGGCACCCCGTCGTAGGTGATGTCGTTGATATAGCCGATGGCCTTGGGGCTGTTGTCGAAGGAGCCCGTAATCAGGTAATCCCAGAGCACCTCGCCCATGGGCCAGTCCTGCTTCAGGCCGGTGCCTTCCAGCGTCACCGTGAGGGTAGGGTGGGCGGGATCGTTGGTGGTGAGCTCCATGGTCCCTTCGTAAAAGACCGGGATCACGGGGTTGAACCACATGCCCACCAAAACTGAGTCAAGGGTTGCGACCTGGATGGGGAAGCTCACATCCTGGAAGATATAGAATTCAGGTATGGTGGAGGTGATGCCGCTGATCTCGAGCATCTCGTCGCCCAGGTTGCCCACCGTGAAGAACCAGCGGGTGTGTGCGTCTTCCCTCACCAGCCCGTAGTCGTGGCTCGTGGGGCCGGTCACCGCCGAGGGACCTTCAATAACCCCGTGGCCGGTCAGCTCAACGGGAACGGAAGGGTTCACCGGGTCGTTCGACAGCACTTCGATGGTTACGTCGAGCGGCACGGGAGCCGTGGGGATGTAAAAGAGTGCCACGCTCACGGAGTTGCCCGGCTGCACCGTTGCCGGTGTGCTGAAGGGCGTGGAGACAGGTTCACCTGCCGGGATGTCGATATCGTTGATGATGAGCGGGGCCGTGCCGGTGTTCGAAACCGTCATGTTCCACACGGGGTTGTTGCCGACGGTCACGTTGCCGTAGTTGTGTGCCGTCACGGGCACGCTGACGGCCGGGGTGCCGGCACCGCCGAGGTCCACCTGGTAGAGCGTGCTCGGGTTGGTGCTGATCTGCCCGTCGCAATACCAGAGGTAGCTGCCGTCGAAATCGATGCCCGAGGGTTTGATGTTCTCCGAGGGATGGCTTTCGAGCAGGCTCCCGCTCTGGTCGATCTTGTAGAGCATATTGTCGTAGTAGTCAGCCACCCAGAGGTCGCCGTTTTCCAGGCAGATATCCCAGGGCTGTTCGCCGGGCGACTGGAACTGTGCAAGGATGGCGCCGCTGCTGTTGATCTTGTATATCGTCCCCGGGTCGGGATAATAGGTGCATACCCAGAAATCGCCGTTGTCGTATGCAATGCCCGACATGTAGTGGTCGGGGAGGGTGATGGTGGAGATGACGTTGCCGCTGAGGTCGAGCTGGGTGGCCAGGGCCGGATTGGCGCTGCTCGAGGGCTGGTCGATGATCCAGATGTACTGCCCGTCCCAGGTCATGCCGTAGGAGTCGTCGATGGCCGGGTTGACGAACTGCAGCGTGGAGGTGCCATTGTTCATGTTGAAGCGGTACACATGGTCGCCGTTCGACCCGTAGATGCCGTAATAGATGTAATTGCCGCCGTCCCAGGCCAGGCCCGAGGCCTTGCCCGCAATGTCGTAGGTGGCTACGATGGTCCAGTCTTTGGGGGTTTGCGACAGGAGGAGAGCGGAAGTCAGGAGTGAAGCAAGGAAGAGTAGCGTTCGTTTCATGGTTTGTTTTTTTGGTTTGAAGATCGGGTGTGTATACAAAGATAAGATAATCGTTCATTACCGGAATTGCGAATTTGATGAGGCTGCCCGGCGGTGATTTATCTGACAGCTCAGGCATACCCGGGTTTTGGAACGGATCCGTTTTTATTTTTGCTTTCGGATATTCATTTTTTATACCTTTGCACTTTCTTTAAGGGACGTTAGCTCAGTCGGTTCAGAGCGCATGCTTCACACGCATGAGGTCACTGGTTCGAATCCAGTACGTCCCACTTCCTCGCTAGCGCGCGTCTCTGACGCGTGCAACTGTCAGCGCGTTTCCAAACGCGCAATTTAAAACGTAATCAGTTGTTTGCTTTCCCTGGTGATTTCAATCAGCGAATCAAGATCTGCATAATTCCTTGCCGAACTGAAGAGATAATCCTCTTCCTTTTCAACAATCATTTCAATAACCGGATTCTTGTGTATATAATTGAGTTTGTTATAAAAGAATTTCGGGCTATAAATGATTTCTGCATGATTGCCATCCTGCCAGGATTTATACCTGCTCACCCTTTTAATATGCCTGCCGCAATATTCAAAGTATTTCAGCATCCATTCTCTCCTGCTCTCAGCATCCTCCTGTATTTGATACAGCACTTTTCTGGCAGTGAACTTCTTAAAACCCCGCAGGACTTCCCAAAGTTCATATTTACCGTTTGCCCTGACAATCATATGCAAATGGCTGGACATCAAACACCAGGAAAATATCTCAAGCCCTTTGTGCTTCTGGCAGTACTTTAATGCATCAACGATCGCCAGCTTATGATTCCTTCGGGTAAAAACGTCAACCCAGCCCGCTATCGTCAGCGTGACGAAATATGGCTTTTCTTTTTCATATATTTTATACTTGTCCGACATGGTATTAATGACAGGCTTCCAATTATTAATACCATATTTAACATTTTGTACCCACCAGCGGGGAGGTTTTTTAGAAAAATAATGTTCTCGTCAGGAGACGAGGAAACAGTTGCACGCGTCAGAGACGCGCGCCAGCGGGATATTATAGCGATTGCTCTAATACCCCTTTGAATAAATATTTGGTTAAACTCTTCTAATTCAATATTTCTTTAAGCTCCCAGGTTGAGCCATCATCAAAATCAACTTTTACTAATGCGCTTGAGCTATTATAATAAAACATTGAGGGAAGCACCGTATCCATTTCGATTGATTTCAATGTTGGTATGGTCGTGATTTTAGGTGTACCCGCATATACATCAAAGTATGTTTTATCATTAACTATCAAGCTATCATAATAATTCTGGTCATCAGCCAGATTATTCTTATCAAGTGGTAATGTGAAAATTACCAAAGAGCTATAATGCCAATTGTCATTATAAGTATAGTCAGACATTTCAACACTTAAGTATGCATCAGTATGAAAAGTAGTAGGTCTTATCCTGATAATGAATCGATAATCGCCTTGTGAATCCCAAAAGATGCAATCATCATTTTCTGACTCATAGCATTCTCCACTATAATCTGATGTTGTCACCCAAACATTGCGCCCATTTCCTTCAAAAATAATCTCATCACCAGTCGAATCAGAATATTTAAGTGTTTCATTTCCAGACATAGGATTATAAATAGTTAATCCACCAATACGATACTCGGTACAACTTTCTTTGCAGCTATATGAACAAAAGAGTAAAAAAATTAGTATTAGTAATCTATACATTGGTTTCATTTTCTAAAGATACGACTTTGAATAATTTGCACCCCGGAGGGGTGCCATGTATACAAAAAAAAGCCCCGCGGTCTTCACTACGGAGCTTTCTGATTAAGTCGCCTGGTTGAGAACCAGGACTTTGTGGTTTAACCCAAAAACCAGTGGGAGTTACTGGATTACTCCCCCGATTCCTCGGGGTCGTGAGATCGTTCGCTGCGCTCACTAAGTTCGAACCAGTGACCCCCTGCTTGTAAGGCAGAAAATTAAGTGTTTTGCAATCTTTTGAAAATTTTGGAAACCCTTGTAAAGCCTTAATTACAGCCGATTTCAGCTTTGTTTGTTTTTTGATGATTTTTTATATATTTGCCAAATATGTTTAACCCATGATTTACCCAATAACTCATTCATGGCATCAGTAAAAATCATTCTCAGGGAAAAGAAAACTTTAAAAAACGGTCAACATCCCATTACTCTTCGATTCATTAAAGATAGGAAAATAAAATATGTGCATCTGGGATTTGGTAGTAAAAAGGAACACTGGGATTATGAATCAAATTTGCCAAACAGAAAACATCCTAATAAAAACCTAGCTAATTATCTCAACAAGGAAAAGACGAAAGCAGAGGATGTGATCATTGACCTGGGACGAGAAGGGAAGGAGTACTCCGTTCATCAGCTTGTGGAGCGTTACAGGAATGATAGTATTTCCATGACTATTATGGAGTGCTTTGATGAGAGAATTAAGGGCATGAAAAAGGCCGGAAATATTGGGAATGCAAACGTATATACAGATACAAAGAATGCCATCAAAGACTTTGATGATAGATCTACTATGATGTTCTCCGACATTGATTATAAATGGCTGCAGCGATTTGTAGAACACATGCTGAGTAAAGGCAATATTCCAGGAGGGATCAGTGTGAAGCTAAGAACATTGAAAGCATTGTACAACTATGCTATGAAAAGCAATTATGTTAAACGTGAGTTGTATCCTTTCAAAAACCAGCTTAATCCTTCTGGTTTTGATATAGCCAATTATAAGTCTGAGCCTGCAAGAACTGCCCTGACCAGGGAGGAAATAGATAAGATCCGGAACCTGGATATTGATCATTCATCTGAATTATTCGATTCTTGGAATTATTTCCTTTTCAGCTATTATACAAGGGGAATGAATTTTGAGGATATGGTTCATTTAAGGCATACCGACATATCCGGTGACAGAGTGAGTTATATTCGGTCAAAGACTGGAAAAAGGTTTAACATTGAACTCTTGGAGCCCGCAAAAGAAATAATCAGGTTCTATAAGTCAGATTCCCCCTATGTGTTTCCAATATTATCAAAGAGGCATAAAACTTCTGCATCCAGGAAAAACAGGTCGATCAAGATCAGGGCTAAAGTGAATAAAGACCTGAAGAAGATTGCAACAAAAGCAGAAATTGAAGGCAAAGTGACTTTTTACGTGGCCCGACATACCTGGGCCATGGTTCATAAAACAGATCTGCACACTCCCGTACCGATGATTAGTGATGGATTAGGACATGATAATCCGGCTACAACTCAAGCATACCTGGATAGTTTTCAGAATGAGGAATTAGATGAAGCGAATAGGGGGATATTATAAATGATTTTGAAATAATAGCAATAAATGCATGCAATGATCGGCTTTTAAGTACACTGTTATTTGATGATTGTTATATACATCATACTCAAAACAATTACCTTTTTCAAAATTCTACTTAAAGTTTATTATAGATTCAACATTATAAGCTTGATCTAGGTTAATATTCTTAGTAAAAACTATCTCTCTATTCTCAGTTAAAACAACGGTAACATTGGCTATATTATAGCTCAAGTTGTCTAAGGTATTGTTGCGATCTATATATATCTTTACAACTGAATTTAAGCTGGTAGGAATAGCTTCTTCATTAGATGAAATAAATGTAAAATTAGACTTATTATCATCGGTAATTATTTTACTTATTTCATCTAATACAACTTGCATACAGCCATTACAACCATATTCAGGAATAAGAATATAGCAATGTTTTTCATCTTGAATTTCTATATTAAACTCCAGTTCAATATAATTATTAAATGTATTTGTATCTATTAAGTGATTCTTATTGCATGAAAATAGCGCTAGACACACTACAATATAAAAATATCTCATTCTAAATCTCTAATAATACTAATTTGATAGTTTTGTCTTGAGGATCTGAATTTGACTGAAGTAAATATAATCCTTCCTTCGCTGGGAAAAACACTTGATAATTATATTCGCAATTTTTAAATTTTTGCTCACCAATTATATTGAAATCAGCATCAATAACGATAATTGACCATGTATGGTTTTCACAATCAAATTCAGGATTGTTATCAATTTTGTATCTATGCTTTACAATCCTATAATAATTATCCCTGTATTTGTCATAATAAAGCCTGTCATATTTAGGCTCTTCAAACTGATACTTTTTTAAATATGCCATATCGAACATTCTATCCTCTGGAATAGGATTCATTGATTTTATATACTCGCTTTTGCATAGTTTTTTAGCAACTAGCTCCTCACCTTCAAATATGTAAATATTATGATCAGCATTAAATGAAAGTAATAACTGTCCTTTACTATTGATACATCTAGTTGGAAAAAAATCATAATAATTATCTCCTGTTTCACTGTAACTTTCAGGGAATTGGCCAACTGGATTTACAATCAATGGAAAGGTTTTGTGAGAGAAATCAATTTTTAATTCTGGGTTGATTGCCTTATAATACTTAATCCGATCTTCTTTTTCTGCTACACCGATAGTTTTACTGCTATTGCATACATGGATATATCCATTAATATACTCCATAGGGTTGTCATACTTCGAAATTATAGTGAAGTCAGGTGATATGTAATATTCATTAATTAACACTCCAGAATCATTAACTAGAGTAATTGAGTTCCTATCAGTTGACAGAATAAAAATTGAGTCGAAAGCCTTAATAGAAACCTCATAAAAATAGGCATCTTTGAATACACTATTCACTGGCCTTTTAAATAGAGGTGATATTGTTTGATCTTCAAATCGATATTTGTATAGTGTTTTTGATTCTATATCCTGATATAATAAATATAAGGAGCTATCTGCTACAACTATATTCCCTATAAACACATTAATGTTAGTGTCAGAAATATTTATTTCCTTAAGTGATTTAGCGAAATAATTGAAACTTTCATTTCTTTCACAAGAAATTATTATTGTGAAAATAATTAGTCCGAAAAAGTATTTTTTCATTCTTATTGTAATGTAGATAAATAATCGGAACCATGGGTTCACATGATTCCGATTACACAAATTTTTACTATCTGTTATCATTTACTGGGAGTACGACCCTTAGGTTATCTTCGAAAGTTGAGTCAAGAACTGCGCCAGTGTTTAATCCGATATAATAGTCAAGAGAGTCCTGCCCGATTTTTTTATACAAGGTTATGTCGCCATTTTGCAAATCTGCAAGAACGGAATCTAAGTCTTTAAGACCTTGAAACAATTTAGCATTAGAAGTGTCCGAAAAGAAATCTGCAATTTCATCTTCATTATACGCTCTCTCAAAATCCTTGAACATCTTCAAATTCTCTGTGTTTGCAGTTACCACAAGATCGGGAAGACAATTCCAGGCAGGCCAGTGACACCCAGTAATTATTAAACGTGGAGGACAACAATACCAAAAAGAGTCAAGGATTCTCATATTTGCTTGTTGAGATTTTGAATTTTCATTACTTGCTTTTAAATCTAGTTTATTATTATCTTTTGTACAAGCGGATAATAATACTGTCACGAATAGTAAGAAATACACCGATTTTTTCATATTAGTTTTGTTTTTAATCAATAATTAAATAGTCGATAATTTGATTCTAATAGTTTTAAGGTTTTTATTAGGATTTCACAACGCATGAAGGCCTATATTTTAGAAAAAGTTAGCACTAGTGTTTTGAATATTTCCTGCCTCATTAGTTATTTGTTGGGAGTCAAATTCTATATCAGTTCACAATAAACTGCCTTCTGTCAATAATTCTATTATTGGAAAACAATACAGCTACATAAACACCTGGGTGATAATTAGCAACTCCAACTTTGACTTGACTTTCATTATCAGAAAATACTAATGTGTTCATTTTTTGGCCGTAAATATCATATAACCTCAATGTTAAATTGTCTTGAGGTGGATAAATATGATAATACATAACATCATGAGCCGGGTTTGGATACATTGAAATTGTAAAAGGATCAATTATTGATTCATTAGTATTTACAGTAACGGTGTCAATAATACTAAAAAGCCATAGATCACTATCTGATGGGCTCCCAGGATGAAAGAGATCGCATTCAACACTACCATCTGCTTTACATGTACCACCAGCGATCATAAACTCAATGGAGCTGATCTGGCTGATTCCTGATGAAGCTTCACCCTGAGAGGAACCAAAGCATTGTTGCCATAATAAATCTCCTTCAGAACTTAGTTTGAAAAGCCATATGTCAGGTGAAACCTCATTAGAGTGATTGCCAGATACATCTCCATCGTTTGAGTAGGTGTACCCGTTAATAATAATTTCACCATCTTCAGAGATTGTAATTTCTGGATTTCCGTCATCTTTTGTCCCACCAAAGCATCGTTCCCATAGAATAATTCCCAAACTGTCTATTTTAAGCACCCAAATATCAAAATTTTCACCTGGAACGCCATGAAAACCGCTAACATCACCATCATTAGACTTCGTGACTCCTGCGATAATATATCCATCATCTTGAGTTCTTTTAATATCGTATGCAGTTTCACTTTCACTTCCCCCATAACAAGATTGCCATTGAATATTATTAGCTGAATCTAACTTAACTATCCACATATCAGATTGCATCAGACTAGTATTATCGCAGGTAACATCTCCATCCTCCGATGTTGTCAAGCCTCCTGCTATGTATCCGCCATCCGATGTGCATAAAATGCATTTTCCTAAGTCCGCATTTGAACCGCCTAATGATCTATCCCATATGAGTGTCCCTTGATTATTAATCTTTACTATCCAATAATCTACAAATCCACGTGGACTTGTAATGTCACCATCATTGCCATGGGATTGACCAATGATATATACATTTCCTGAATCATCAATACTCATCTGGCTTGCGTAATCATTTACACTACTTCCGAGACACTTTTGCCATATCAAATTCCCTAAATCATCTATTTTTGTAACCCAATAATCAATTCCACCATGATTCCCACTTACATCTCCATCATTTGATTGTGTATAACTTAGTAAAAAATGCCCTCCAGTAGGATCATTTTCTATTTGTTGGGGACTTTCTGTATCGCTACCACCATAGGTGTTTTCCCATAGAAGGATTCCTTGCCAATCAGTTTTTGTTACCCAAATATCGTGTTCCCCATGAGAATATGAAATATCTCCATCATCTGAATATGTAATACTTAACACCATGAAAGTACTGTCAGGTATTAATACTATATCCGCTCCAGAATCTCCTTCTGATCCTCCGTAACATTGCTGAAATACAATATCAAACTGTTGTGATATCGAAAAAAGAGGCAATAAAATGATTACAGATAAGAATATAAAATTAAAGGGTTTCATACTTAATGTAGTTGCACCTTTCTTCTAAAACTGAAGAAAGGTGCAAACTATTTTATTATTTAACAATTAAGATGCTTCCATTTTTAGAGAGTTCACCCGTTTTCATTGTATAGAAATAAACCCCTTGGTTCAAGTCTCTGACATCCCAGATTACTTGGCCTTCAGTGCCTGTAACTATTGTAGAATATTCAATCTGTCCTTTAGGGTTATAAACGATAATGCTCGCATCACCTGTATTATATGGCAAATTATACTCAAAAGCAGTCCAACTGCTCGCCGGATTTGGAAATACATTCAACTCAATACATTCTGATTTGATTGTTGGACTAACCGGAACAGAATAATCCTTATGGGTCAAAGAGTCAGGGATTTCGGGACAATTACAGTACTGATATCCATAGACAAATTCCAGAATATTTTTGGCTTGTGTGCCAGCTATACCTGTACTACTGTCTGCTATTCCAATCAAAGAGTTCTTTTCAAGGCTATCTAGCATGAAAATATTGCGACCTTGAGTAATGAGACTTGCTTGTAGTGTCTTTAGGTCCGAGTACCTGTTAAATTCAATAATGTCTGTACCAGTCAGATTATAATTTCCAGGAATTAGGCTAAGTGCATTCAATGCATCTACAGTATTACCTTCTTGCAAATACGAATCGATTAGTTGGTATTCTGATGCCAATGAACCTAGATTACTAATCCAGTAGCGAACACTATCCATATTTGGAGTGCTGTCGTTAAGCATATTCCTGATGATAACTTGCGCTGAATATGACATGTCTGAATTATATCCAGAAAGCTGGCTTTGCAATATGGTTTTATAACTAATGTTACCTGCTAAACCTCGCAAAATATCAATATAATAATCAGGAAGCGGATCCTGTTTTTCTGCCAGATATGTTAGGAACTCCTCATCACGCATTTCATCAGGATTGGCTGCTAAAATTTCAAAAATCACAGCGTCCGGGAATACATTCGTATTGTCAGCGGTTGCATACAATACTCTTTTGGATAGATGTGGCGATTTTTCAAGCAAATCCGCCCTTAATTCTAACATTTCATTTGGCCAACTGCTCTCAATTTCAATTACAACCGTTTCTGTACTTCCTCCATCCTTTAATGATTCATATAGGCTGAGAGTCCCATTATATGAAGTCAAGTTATTATTGTATTCTTGCTCATAATACGCCAACTGAGAGTTTGATAAACCAAGTCCATCAGTCTGGATAGTATTTGTGCCTCCATAATTTGAGAGACAATTGTTCTCATAATCGATACTAATTGGAAACACTTTTTCTGAATAATCCTCAGGCTCGGCCGAAGCAATATCTACATCATAGAAGTACAATATTGATAATTCTGATTGGTTATTATAATCGCTAAATTCATTTCCCATATGAGAAAACTGGTTCCCAGCAGGTTCATCTAATGTTCCTTGATATAATCTAATTCCAACATCCTTAATATAGAAATCATAATCATTGTTATCGTTTTCATTACAAAGGAATTGTAGTCCTTCATCTTCATGGCCCAGCACTGTATTTATTCCTAGTGCTTCACAACCAATATGTAAACCATCAAATTGATTTTTGTAGACTTCATTGTTTTGAGCTGGAATATCTTGCGCGTAGTTTACTTCATAGTTAATAAGAACCCCGATGCTTTTACCCACCATAGCAGCCACATCGTCAAATTCATTCTCTTCCACTGCATAACCATTGCAGTTTATCAACTCAATACCAACTCCAAAGTCTTCCACACATTCACTCGCATCAGTTATATTATCTCCAACAGTTATATCGTTGTCTATTAATTGAACGTAATCGGACTTTTTAATGCTAACACCATAGCTATTGTCATTAAAATCTGATTCATTAACATATATTGGGTAAATAGACTCTGAGTTAAGAGCACAAATCCCAGCATAAAACCCATCAAAAGTAGAGGGTAAAATATGGATTTCAGGACATGGAACGATTGGTTCATCACATGAACTCTTGACTTGATACCCAGCATCCATGCTATAAATTCCATAACCTGTCTTTTCAGAGCCAGTAATGGAATTGCTAAAATTACACGCCTTAAACTTAACACCAGCAACTTGCCACATTGAGACATGATACGCAAAAGCAGAAGAAGACAAATAACCATCATTAGCTTCGAAAGTACACTCTTTGAACGAGCTCAAATTTCCAACTGGGGCTCCTGAATATGGATGTGTATTCTGATAGGACATAAACTCCACGGATCGTCTATTATTCTTAAAGCTTGAATTATATGCTCTAATTATCCCTCCAGTACCATTCCAGTTTTCAGGCTCCCAAAGCGTCACAGCATTATAAGCATGCTCAATTGTCGCACCATCAAGCTCCAATTGTCCCTGGGCACACTCGCCATTAATCGTATATTGGTGATCAGAGCTGCTTCCCCAGACTTCAATTCCATGCCATGTCTGGCTACAAGGTGCAGTAAAAGTTGCATTATTTATATTTAGTATTGCTCCGGGTTCTATTATTACTTTTGAATTTTCTTCAAAGTAAACTATGCAATTTTGGAAGGTTACTTCTTTACCTGACTGAATTATAAGGTCACCCATATAATAGTGGTTTTCACTGTATACTCTATCATCAGATATATACAGGTCATCAAAATGGTAGTTAACAGGCAGACCATTAGATGCGTCAAAAACTTTTATCTGCTTTTCTGTTGAATACTCACTCATTCCCTGGTCATTGCTCGCTTTTACTGCTATATAATAAGGTGTACATGCCTGAGCGCCATCTAACTGAAATGAAGTAATATTGCTGAGTTCAATTGGCGAATCACCTTGTGTAAGTCCTGTCCCAGTGTAAGGTGGCCCATTGTCAGTATCATAGTAAATGAAATAGTCAGGCCCTCCAGTATTGCAATAGCTTGTGGAAATTGAATTCCCGCCTGCACGATTTAAATAGAGATTTGGAGGATCAGGGATTTTATATATTCCGATTTCCATGGTCTCATAGTGGTAAAAACCATCATTATCCAGTGCTGATACAGTAAGGATACCATAGACTTGTCCAAGATCATTTCTAATAAACGACATATTTGAAGGTAAATCAGGAGCAACAAAATTCCAAAGCCAACTTGATGTATTATATGTCGTGGTTAAGTCAAAATACTCATAGTCGCCCTGGGTCGAAGATAAGGTGATATTTAAATTCCATTCTGTTATATAATCACCTAATGGTTCTTCATCAACAAAAATAGCTTCATAGACAAGCGGATCTTGCTCATGAAATTGGTTTACCCATTGACTAAAATAAATCCAGTCTTCTATACCACCTGGTTCAATTCCTGTATATGTTACGAGGCATGTTCTCTTGAAGTTATAAGAATCATAAACATCTACATAAAAAGTCCCATAACCATACCATTCAGTTGGATATGTTCCGGTAAAAGTGATTGTTTGCTCTTCCCAGTAGGAATAAAGTGAGAAATTATTCGGAGAAATACTATTTATCCAAGGAGCTGCATTCGGTTGATCAAAAATAGAAACGGTGTAATTCATATTCTGTTCATCCAAAAAATGTTCTACTGTTATAGTAAAGCTGATAGCATCTCCAGGAGAAAGATCTCCTAGTTCCACCTTAATTTCTTTTAATCCAAAATCTCCTTGGGCCGATAAACCCATAACGGCGGCGAATAATATAAATAGCGATACAATTGTTTTTTTCATAAGGCATTTAATTAATTATACATTAATAAATTTCTGATTTCATAATAGCTGGCCATGCTACAAACAAATAATTAACTTTGCCCCGCCTCCTTTCTTTGTTAATTGGTTAATACTATATGGTATGTATATGTCAATTTGCATTGAAGGAGGTTTTTTTACTGAACTTCTTATTCGAACAAGAATGTATTTAGAACTCGAAATATATGCCACAGGCAACATTTAATAGCGTCATAAAAGGAGGCTTCAAGAACTATTCAAATAACCTAATTGCTAATCATCCTTATTGGAGAGATAAAGTGAGGATAGGTGAGTATTTTTAGTGATCTGAGTATTCCTTTCAATAGTTAATACTAATTTCTTAAAAAGGTTACCCTGTTTTCGACTCTAAGTTTTATAAAAAACTTAATTTCAATGTCTTTCAATTGAAATATAGACTAATTCTTAATAATATCAGATTAAAAATGTTTGTTTACAGCTTTTGAATCCTCTAATATTTCAAGTTCACGAGGTTTATTATAATAGCTCACAGATAGAAATATATTTCTGCTTTATTATGCTTACAACTCGCAATCCTAGATTAAGAAACTAGATTTGAGTTTTATTCTGACCTGTAGTGGTAAGTATATTAAGTACGAGAGAGAGAATTCGAAGGTTGGTCAGGGGCAATTAAAATCTATATCCCACCGAAACGACAATAGATGTATTTGAGAAACCATAATCTATCTTTGAAATTTCGGTTTCTATTTTATCATCATCATTTAACTCATCCACCATAGAGCCAAATGTATAGCTGAAATATGGTAAGATCTCAGCACCGATTATGAGTTGATCTTTAATCACATAATTGAACCCAAAGACCAAATTAAACCTGGGTTCATAAAATGTCCTGGTGCTTACTCTGATATTCTCATTGTCATTAAAGTCTAACTTGTTATTAAGATATCTAAAGGACACGTCAGCACCATACCTTAATTCCAAATTTTTAGCAATTACTTTTCTGTATTCTCGACCAAATCCAAACATAAATCCAATACTACTTGTTTTCGAAATAACACTATCCATCGTCTCTTCCATTGTTCCTCCATCAATTAGCATAGTGTTAACCCTCCATAGGGCATTTTCTTTACCAATCTTAAAGCTCAACCCAAAGTTGTCAAGATTATTAAATATAATACTTACTTCTTTTGTTTTAGGAATTTCTTGTGCTGAAATTGATGTCGCGATTGTAAGTGCGAGGATACTCAGAATAAATTTTTTCATTTCTATTGGTTTTTAATGAGTAAATATATTGTAGACACTTATGAATTCCAAGAATTATGCCAGAGTTAGTGTGCGTACGAGGCCACAATAAATCATTGGATAATATTTTTTAGGCTTATTTTCTCTTTATACTTTTTATTGGTTTGAACTATATTTATAACTAGGTTTTGAAGGAGGATCTAATATTCATTCTCATAAATACGACACCTCATATTTTCCTATATTAGCATCATCACTCGGATATACTTTTGAGGGTTCGTGTTTTAACCACAAATTATTGCTGTGAAATGGATTCTGATGCCACATACATAATTAACACGGGAGAGATCTACATCCACGAATACACAAACTGGCAAGACAGGCCGGAACTGCGAGGGTACATGGCAAAGATGGAGTCTCTGATATTACATCTCCTCCGGATAAACAATATTCCTGCTGTTACAATTGATACTCATGATGAGGAATACTTCAGGACCAAGAGAGATCAGTTTGAAAATGCTCAACTAAGAGCCCTCGTCGAAAAGAAACCTCCCTTTACATATATTTTTGTTGAGGTAGGACCGGATTGGAAGTTGTACAGTTATTCAGAGCCATATATTGTCAGTAGAACGAAGGAAGATTCAGATATATTCGAGTTCTTCTTTGCCTTTAAGCTCCGGCAGATTGATCTCATGCAAACAGACGATTTCCTGGCATATCATCTTATTGCCAGCTATGAGAATAACCAGGGTAATTATCACAGGTTCCTGGATCTAATCATCAGAAAGCACCATGTCCTTTTTGATGAAGATAAGAGGAAAACTGTAGCAGAGTGGTTAGCAATGAACCAAACAAAGAAAACAGATCAAAACACGATGATAAAAGACACAGATAAGATTGAATGGCTCGGAAACCAGAAGGAACTGGCAGAGCTTTTCATTGAATTAAAACGAAAAGGTTGGATCAAAAAAATAGAAAATAAGAAGATAAAGAATGCCTTTACCAACTCACATTCTATTCAGCAGGTTCTCAAGCCTGCCGTAGATAAAAAGACCCTGGAGCCTATGTATGAGCAGGTCTATACTGCAGACTACACATCAAAGTTTGATCAGATAGATGAAAACCCCAAGTAGCACATAATCAGCCATAAAGCCCTAGATGAGTCGTTACGGTAATGATTACGGTAATGACTTTTTCTTTTTTCCTACCACACCTTTGCTTCACGAACTTAAAGCACCAAGTCATGAAGCAACAAATCCTTACTTCACTTACAACAGACGAACTCCGTAAGCTAATTAATGAGTCTGTACTGAATGCCCTGCAAGAAGCACCAATTGGGAATTATATTCCTGAAGACAGAGAGATCATGGATGTAAATGAGGTTGCTGCATTCCTGAAGGTGTCCAAACATACCATTTACCGAATGACTCATAAGAGAGAGCTCCCTCATTATAAAAAGGGAGGGAAGCTATATTTCAAGCGAGAGGAGATAGAGGCATACCGGGATAGTGGGAAGCAATTAACCCAAGAGGAGTTTGAAGCTCAGGCCAGGAAAAAACTGAGAAAAAACTAAAGAAAAACCACTGAAAAATGCAAGGAAAAACAATAATAAAACCACGCTAAAAACATGCAAAAAACAGTACTATTTTTCACCCTTTTCGACATAGAATCATATTATAGAAGGTCAGATATACAGTCAGTTAGCCTTTTATATAGGTTGGTTAACACTCCATTCCCGTTTCGGAATAAAATGCCGGTAAAAGATCCAGAAAAGGTCAGGTAAAAATGGCCGGAAAAGACCGGAAACCTTAATGGTTCAGGTTTTTTAAAAAGCCTCAGTGGTTTTTATGCCTGTGGAGCTTATTTAATAAAACCAAATGGAGCATGGCCAGGCAAACGAAAATACCAGACTTTCCGGGCTTTTCCCATCACTATTCCTGATATAAATATTATTTAAATCTAATACTAACTATGAATACAAATGATAACATATTTAAAAAGCAAGATAAAGACGGAAATCACCTCTTTGAAGTCATTTCCTCTATGAATATCAACTTCAACAAATCCGATGCTAAACAATTGATAGCATATATTAATACTTCAACCGATGATGATGAGGCCAGGATAATGATCTTGGATGCTGTTCTGGGTGAAACTGATTTCTTTTTGAATGCAGATACGGATGAGATCCAATCCTTTGATAGCAAAATACCCAAAACTGATATTCTCCATATCCTCAGCAGGTACAATATTGCATTGGATGATTTCAGGATTGATTTTAACCCTGTTGACCAGGCATACAAAGGCTATGATCCGGCCCTGGATCAATCCGTTATCAGCCCTACCAGAGACAAAGACTTATTAGAAAGATACAAGGACTATAGTCCCAGGTTTATCCTGGACCCACTGATCTTTATGGGAGGGTTTAACATAATAGGGGCGGAGAGAGGTACAGGAAAAACCCGTATGTGTCTTGCCCTGGCATATCACATGATCTTTGAGCGAGATGAATTCCTTGGATGCCCGATCAATGTCCATGGAGACGTACTATATATTAACATGGAGATCCCCGAATGTGATTTTAAATTCTTTCTGGAGCCAATAAAGGTCCCATTTCTCCGGGAAGGTCCGGAAACACATACACTCTATACTTTGAACACCCTGGAGGATATCGACAATCAAATTGCAAGGATAAGGCCGAAATTACTCATCATTGACAGCTTCAAGATGTTCATGAGCTTCCTGAAGCGGAATGAACTGCATGCCGATCTGAATAATGAGTCGGTCCTGGATATCTTTACGATCATTAAAGATTGGCGTAAAAGGTATGGAGTTACGGTGCTTTTAACCAATCATACCAACAAGGGCACAAGCGGACAGAACGGCCATTCTGACCTCCTGTATGGCCCAGGAGCCCTATTCGACTATGCTGACCAGATATTCTTACTCCGGAAGGCTAGCGAAGCGGGCCAGAGGCTCGTAATCCTTACGAAAAGCCGCTACAAGGAGGAAGGTTCTTTTGGAGTAAACCTTATTGCCATAAACAACAACGAGGAAAGGACTGAAATTACTATTGATTTGATTGAGGAGAACGTGAAAGAGAGCGATTATGCCTTTAAAGGTTCCAACGGCAGGGATTATCCCCCTGAGATGATCCTGGAGGCCCAGGAACGCTACAGGAACGGAGAATCGACCAGGGAGATAGGGAAGACCCTGGGCGTTCATCACTCTACAGTGGCCAGATGGGTAAAGAAGGCAGAAAATGTAAAGGATCCCTTTTAAAAGCCCGGAAACCCTGGGGATGTCACATTGTCGCACCTGTCGCATATATTTTGTGCGACAGGTGCGACATTTTTTACAGAGTAAAAGTTGGTTACAGTTTACGGGATTTTGTCACAACATCAGTGATTTTATACTGGTATGTAGTGATTGCCTCAAGTTTGGAGTCATCAAAAATGACATAATTATGACCTTTGGATACTGAGCTTTTGTAGATTATGCCATGAAAGCCAATTAGTTTGAATAATTCACATAAATATTGGCTGGACAGATATTCTATGTTTGCTTCATTAGGAATGATTGGCTTGGAGAGTTCATTGCCAAGAAATGTCAGAAAGGGTATATTTTTATAGAGGAGTTCTAACTCATCTTCCTCGTTCAACTCAAAAGGACTGATAGTTGATTTTGGATCTCTTAGGTCTGCTAATTCTAATTTGCTTGTCACGTGAAATTCTGCAATTGTTAATGTTTCACCCTTGTGACCACGATTCTCAGAAATAGCTGTTTCAATAGTTGAAGCTAAGTATAAATATGGAATGCCATGAGGATTAGCTCGTCCATTCGTAGCATTTTCTTTTGGGGGCTTACCCATTTCAGAAATGTCCTTTGGAATCCCAGATCTATTTTTTCTCGCTCGAAATAGTTTTGTAGAGCCAATATCATATACAATGCCAACATATTTCCCAAAAGGCTCAATGTCTTCATATTTTGGAGCATCTTTTGGGAAAAACCGATTGTTATGTTTTAGCTCTTCTCGAAAGGACTCCCATTGGTCAATATTGGTTTTGTTTATCGAAAAAACTGGTTCAAATTTAGTTTTGAATAATTCCGGTTCTCCGAGAATAAGCTTAAGCAACCTTTGTTGAATTCGTGGCCTGTTAAATGAAAAGACATTCCAATCATCATGTAAAAGCTTATTTAGTGCAGAACCTTCACGGACACCCCTATACAATCCAACTAAAGGTTCAAACCTATCATATAGTTCAGCCGGATCAATAAGGTTTTGTCCCTTTGCTTTGCAGAAACTGCAATCTCCGAAAGATGAGCTTTCCGCATTGATATGATCTTTCAGGAACCCATCCGAAAAACATGATGGACAGCAAAACATGTCAAGAATTTTGATTTAAGAAGTGAGCAATTAATTCAATATGATGTTGCATGGATAACTTTTTAGCAAAACCTAAACCAGGGTAATGCTGTTTGTTAAAAAGGTCGATGTATTTAAGGTATGCTCTTGACTTGTAGATGTCAGTATCTGGTTTGGAACCTTCATCAACCATTTTTTTTAGAGCCTCTAAGAACTTTCCGCCGGGGTTCGTGGGAGAGTCAGTTTGGTCAGAGATGAAGTGGTAGATAAACATATTTTCGTCTTGAGCAAGGTATGTTAAATGGATGGCAATTGCCCAGGCAGGTCCGCCAGATTCAGAATAATCTTCACCAACAATTAGGAAATCTCCAAATCCATTCATTCCCTCATCAGGGAATGTTATATGCAATTCTGAAAAGTGTTCACTCAGAGGATAAAGAGAGTTTTTTTTCTGTGGTTTGAACCCATCCCGAATTAAAATTCGATCTATTCCATCTTTTTTAAATTGTCTCTGATACAATTTCCCTGCATGGGGGTCTATGAATATATGACGTACTATGTTTTTGTGCTGAGCGATGGCATCTGCGATCTTTTTCCCGTTTGTATATCCGTAATGGATGAGTGAAAAGCTTTGTGATTGATATTGAGATAGCAGGTTCAATAATTCTTGAATATCCGTTTTGGGTTTAAGTAAATATCCGAGTGAGATATTTGGAATACCTTTCAATGATCCGTCAACTACATTTTCTAAGATAGATTGACAAGATATTGGTTTTTCTCCTGCATTTGGGTTTACAATTAATGTACATTCTCCACCTCTGTCTGATAAAGTTTGTATGGTTCTGGATAATCCTTTAAAATCCTTTTTGACTGGCTCAATAATGGGATGTATATTGTTGTCTGTCAGAAATTCAGCTTCATCTCTAATAAGGATTAACTCGAATTGTTTGCCTCTAAAATATGGGTAGTACATATTGCATCCTCCTATGATATTTTTGCCTTTATGAGACTGTCGAAATCTTTATCTAGTAATGCCATTAATTTCTCAATTTTTTTCTCTTGATCACCGATACTTAGAACATATGCAAATAAAGATGATGGAGCGTTTACAATGAAATCTTCTAAGAGATTGGATCGTTTTCTTTCTTTCAATACATTTATAAATAATCCGTGTAACTTGTCAATTGGAATAGCACAAAATAATTTCTGGCACTCTTCAAATATAAGGGTATTGGGTAGATCTGGGATATACCCATAATGAGAGAATATAATTTTCAAATATTCATTTTTTCTGAGTGAGGAAAAAGCAATTTTAGGATTAAAATTATTTAGATTCGATAACGGTTTCCGAATTGTCGAAATAGTATTTCTATCAGTTAGAACTAATATCCCAACAGACTCAGGCAACAAGACGGTTATTTTTTCTAATTGAGATTGCGAGGTTAATACATTAACTAAGTCGAATACTTTTGAGTATGATTGAATTTGGTTTTGTAAGCGATTAAAAGAATCATATTCAGTTTTTATCTCATATACTGAGGACGTACCATTAATTAGCACGACGTCAGCTTTATTCTTGCCAACTCTAAATTCAGTTAAAAGGTGTGTTGTATTTAATGAATGCTTTCCTAATAGTATTTTTTTTGCAATGGTATTCTTATAGATGTACTCATTTCGATATTTTGTAAAAAGTACCGCATAAATTTGATTTAGAAAATCTCTAAGCGAGATAGAAGGTTCAATCAGTTTTGATAAACCACTATTAACAGAGACTTCAGCTAAGTAGTCTGAATACCCATGGCTGGTCAAATGATCTAAAACAATAGGAGAGAAGACTCTGCTTATTGAAGGGAAAAATTTAGGATCTATTTGGTCTAGATTATTCATGATTAGCCTCTAATTACAAATATAATATTAATAATGTTTAAGAAAACGTAATAACTATAATAATCCGTTAGTAGCTCTGACGAACGGAACTTTTACCTGAAAACCTGGGGTTGGTTTGTTTAACCTATATTTTACCCGGCGGGAAATAAAAAAAGCCCCGTTATTGGATAACGAAGCTTTCTGATTAAGCTAACCTGCTTAATAGCAGAATTATAGTGGTTTAACCCAAAAACCGTGGGAGTTACTGGATTCGAACCAGTGACCCCCTGCTTGTAAGGCAGGTGCTCTGAACCAGCTGAGCTAAACTCCCTCAAAAATGCAGCCCAGGTCTGACATGTTAATATTCAGTCAATAATGTAAATCCTGAACCAGTCCCGAAAAACAAAAAAATTTCTTTGAATTTTTTTGTTTTTCGAGGATCCACGATAAAAAGGCAAATCGAAGATTTGCGTTTTTATCGGGACTGAGCTAAACTCCCTTAAGAACGATTCCCGTTTAAACGGACCGCAAAAATAACACCTTTATTCCTTACGGCAAAATTATTTCGGATAAAAAAGGCTGCCGGGCGCCGGCTTTGTGCCTGGTTTACCAGGCCGAGACTTCATGGTCGTTTTCGAAGGCCTCTCCGCCGGCATACATTGGGCTGAGGCTGAAGCGCTCGGGATGTCGCGGATGCTTGTCGCGGTAAAAGTCCTGGATGATCTTCAGGTCCTTCTCATAGTCGCCCGAAGGGTATACGGTGAGCCCGTAGCCGACCCGCTTGTTGCGGTAGTCGAGGTATACGCAGCCTATGGGAACCCCGGCGGCCATGGCGATGGCGTAAAAGCCTTTCTTCCATTTCCTGACCAGCTTGCGGGTCCCCTCGGGGGTCACCATCAGGTA
Organism: Bacteroidales bacterium; assembly: GCA_040775045.1. Classification (GTDB taxonomy): domain Bacteria; phylum Bacteroidota; class Bacteroidia; order Bacteroidales; family B18-G4; genus B18-G4. The sequence continues at coordinate 3,776 of JAXGTH010000008.1, read as the reverse complement.
AAAGCTTTCGTTTTTGGCGAACATCTCAGCCACCTGCTCCACGATGCGGTTGTTCCTGTGCCTGTCGACAGGGATGCCGCCGGCCTTCCTTACCAGCCATCCCAGCGGGCCTTTGAAGGCTTCTTTCTTGATGAGGAAACGCGTTTTCATGCCCAGGATGGTGGCGCCGAAACGGCCGTAAACGAAATCGAAATTGCTGGTGTGCGGTGCCGCCAGCAATACGCATTTCTTCATATCCGGCGGGAGCCTGCGCTCGATCTTCCACCCGGTCACCCAGAAATAAAACCTCGCAAAGAGACGTTGCATGATACTTGTACTTATCGCAAAGATACTGAATAATCAGATGGATCCCACCATGTATAAAGCTTTTCGGGAGTTGCCGACCATTTCACCGTATTCAGTTCCGCGCTTGCTTCAGGATAAAGTATTACCTAAATTTGTATGTTCATGGTTCTCAATTTTCACACCACAATAAATCGAACCCATATGAAAAAGACCTTGTTTTTGCTGTGGATCCTGTTTGCCGCAATCCCTTTGTTGTCGCAGGACTTCACCTATGAACCCGATGCACCGGTCAGCCTCGACCCGAACGTCCGGTTCGGCCAGCTCGAGAACGGCCTCACCTATTACATTCGCCATAACGGCATGCCGGAGCAGCGGGCTGAGTTTTACCTGGTGCTGGATGCCGGCGCCATACTGGAAGATGATGCACAGGACGGGCTTGCCCACTTCTGTGAGCATATGTGCTTCAACGGGACCAAAAATTTCGAGAAGCACGAGATCATCGACTACCTCCAATCCATCGGAATGAAGTTCGGCCCCGAGATCAACGCCTTCACCAGCCATGACGTCACCACCTACATGCTTCAGAAAGTGCCTACTACCGACCAGGCCAACGTGGATACAGCCTTGCTCATACTGTACGATTGGGCCTGCAACGTTTCTTTCGAGGATGAAGAGATCGATAATGAACGAGGTGTCATCCATGAGGAGTGGCGAACTCGCCGCGGGGCCCAGTTTAGGATGATGACCAGGACCGACAAGGTGCTCTACCAGGGTTCAAAATATGCCGAACGTGATGTGATCGGCGACATCGACATCATCGATAATGCCGACTATGAGGAGCTGAGGAGGTTTTACCGCGACTGGTACCGTCCTGACCTGCAGGCGGTGATCGCCGTAGGCGACTTCGACGTGGATGAGATGGAAGCACATATCAGGGAGCTGTTCGGCCAGATCCCGCGGCGTGAAACCCCCAGGGAAAGGGAACTTTTCAAGGTTCCCGGACATGAGGAAACGCTGGTAGCCATCGAAACCGACCCGGAAGCCCAGTATAATTTCATCCAGGTATACTGGAAACACGATCCCGATAATTCAAGGGATATGGAATACTACCGCGACGGCGTCGTCAGGCAACTCTACAGCATGATGCTGAATAACCGCCTGCAGGAGCTGACCCTGCAGGACGACCCGCCAGTCCTGTTCTCCGTTTCCATGTATAACAACCTGGTACGCACCAAGGATGCCTATATCTCATTTGCGGTTACTTCGAACGAAAAGATCATGGATGCCCTCGATGCGCTGCTGACAGAAAATGAAAGGGTAAAGCTGCACGGTTTTAACCTTTCGGAGCTGGAGCGGGCTAAAACCGATTATCTCAGCCAGGTGGAAAAGCAATACAGGGAACGCGATAAGATGGAATCGGGTGACTATGTCTGGCAGTACTACAGCCATTTTTTGCAGGATGAGCCTGTCCCGGGCATCGAGTTCGACTACGTGTTCGCCCGGGCGGTAGTACCCGGTATCGCACTCGATGAAATGAATTCACTGGCGCCGGAATGGATCACCGACAAAAACCGCGTGATCATCATTACCGGCCCGGAATCGGAAGGGGTGCACATGCCCTCGAAAGAAGAGGTGATGGCAGTGGTCGACAGCCTGCCCCAAAAGGAGATCCTGCCGTATATCGACCGGGTATCCGATGATCCCCTGGTTGCGGAAGTTCCCCAGCCCGGCACCATAGAAAAGAAAAGAAAGGATAAAAAACTGGGAACGGTGAGTTGGGAATTATCCAACGGTGTGAAAGTCGTGATCAAACCCACGGATTTCAAGGATGACGAGATCCTGATGAGTGCCTACAGTTTTGGAGGTACAAGCCTTTATGACCTGAAGGACCTGATGTCGGCCGAAAACAGCGTTGGCGTGGTCGGGATGAGCGGCCTGGCAGGCTTCGACGATATAGAGCTGAAGAAGAAGCTCTCGGGGACCATCGCCGGCGTTTACCCTTACATCAACGAAACATCGGAAGGTTTTGAAGGGAGTTGCATCCCCAAGGATCTCGAAACCATGCTGCAGCTGGTATACCTGTATTTTACAAGCCCCCGCCAGGATGAAACGGCTTTCAACGCATATCTCAAGTTGTACGACGGCATCCTGACCAACAGGGCAAACAACCCTTCCTCGGCATTACAGGATACGGTGCTGGTCACCATGGCCGGTTACCATCCCAGGGTAAGGCCGATGACCGCCGAATTACTTGATGAGATAAACTTTAAAAAACTTCATTACATCTTCAGGGAACGGTTCGGCGACCCGGGGAACTTCACATTCTACTTCGTTGGGAACATCGATATGGAAAAGGCAGAACCCCTGATCCTGACATACCTTGGGGGCCTTCCAAAAGTTAAAAGGCCCGAAACCTGGAAAGACAACAACATCAGGCCGCCGGCCGAAAGGATCGAGAAAACGGTGATCCGCGACATGGAGGTTCCGAAGGGGACGGTGAACATCAATTTCACCAGCGTTTATGATTACGATAACCCCATGGACAGGATGGCGTTGTCGGCATTGTGCGACATCCTCGACGTACGGTATACCGAGACCATCAGGGAAGAGCAGGGCGGGACCTATGGCGTTGGCGTTTACGCATCGCAGGTACATTATCCCTGGGAACACTATAACGTGAGGATATCCTTCGACTGTGATCCCGAGAATGTCGATAAGCTGAAGGGGATCGCCTATGAGGAGATCAACAGGCTGATACAGGAGGGCCCCAAGGCGAAAGACCTGCAGGGAGTGAAGGAGAACCTGCTCAAATCGAGGGAGGAACGGCTCAAAAAGAATGATTTCTGGCTCAGCAGCCTGGAGGATATCGATTACCACGGGATGGAAGCAAAGGACTTCTTCAAATATGAGGATATGGTCAACAGCATGACCATCGAAAGCCTGAAGGATGCCGCCGGGAGGTTTTTCGGGGTGAATCCCATAGAAGTGATATTGCTTCCTTCAGATAATGCTGAAAACGTGAAGAACCCGATGACGGTCCGTTAAAGGACCGGCATCAGAAGTCGATCTCCAGGTCGAGCTGGTCGCGGAGGTTCTTCACCTCGGGGTTTTTCCCGACCATCTTCTTGTATATCTCGTCGGGGAAGTAGGCCCTGTCTTCCTGCTCTTCCCTGTCGGCCAGCACCACCTGTATGTCGATGAAGTCGTTCCCGAGCTTGTTTTTCAAGAATGCGAGCAGATCGGGAAGTAGATTCCGCACCTCCTGTTCGATCACCTTGTTGTCGGCGGTGAGCTCCACGAGGAAATCTTCTTTCAGCTGCGGGCTGCGTGCCGTGAGGCTGCTCAGGAGGTTGGCCGAATGCCGGCACAGGGCGGGCACCCCTTCCTTCCAGGCCGCTTCCAGGGCTTCCTGGCTGAAAGGGGCCTTGAGCTTCGGCTCCGCCTTCGGGCCATTGTCCTTCCTGCCGTCGCCGTTGAGCACTTTCGATGCT
>JAXGTH010000007.1:0-44864 GCA_040775045.1 Bacteroidales bacterium | reverse complement strand
TACGACGTGATATGGATGAGCCAGTTCCTCGACTGCTTCTCGGAAGAGCAGGTGGTGAAACTGGTAAGCAATGCCCGCGACGCCATGGACCGGCATGCACAGCTATTCATCATGGAAACCTTATGGGACAAGCAAAGGTTCGATGCCTCTACCTATTGCCTCCATGCCACCTCGCTGTATTTTACCTGCATCGCCAACGGCAACAGCCGCATGTACCATTCCGACGATATGAAGCGGCTGGTGGAGGAAGCCGGGCTTAAAGTTGTTGAGATGATAGAAGATGTGGGCGTTAGCCATACCATATTAAGATGCATGCGATGAAGAAGAAAAAAGCCCTCGTGGTCTACTATACCCAGAGCGGACAACTGAAAGAGATCGTCGATGCCGTCTGTGGCCCGCTCGCCGAAGATTTCGACTTCAGCTATGAGGCCCTGAAACCCCAACCCGAATTCCCTTTTCCCTGGCCGGGGATGACCTTTTACCAGGCCTTCCCCGAATCGGTGCAGGAGATCCCCTGCCGGCTGGAGCCTTTCGGCTTCGACCCGGATGAAGATTTCGACCTGGTAGTGCTGGCATACCAGCCCTGGTACCTTTCGGCCTCCATCCCTTTCACCTCATTCCTGAAATCGGCCGAAGCCGCCAGGGTACTGAAGGGAAAGCCCGTGATCACCATCCTCGGATGCCGCAACATGTGGATCATGGCCCAGGAAAGGGTGAGGAAAAGGATCGCCGCCCTGGGCGGAAATCTCGTCGGCAATATCGTGCTGGTCGACAAACACCATAACCTGGTGAGCGTGATCACCATCGTGAAATGGATGCTGAAAGGCGACAAAAGGGGCAGCGGGATGTATGCCAGGATCTTCCCTGAGGCTGGAGTGGACCGGAAAGATATTGAAGCATCCGCGAAATATGGCCTGGCCATCCGCGACGCGTTCAGGGATGGCGAGCCGGAAGGATTGCAGGATAAACTGCTGGCCAAAGGCGCCGTGGAGATCAATCCCGTGCTCATGAGTGTTGAACAGCGCGGGTACATGATGTTCAGGCCCTGGTCTAAATTCGTGCTCAGGAAAGGCGGTGCCGGCGACTCTGCACGCGAAGGAAGGCTCAGGATGTTCAGGGCCTATCTCTTCACGGTCATCTACCTGGTATCTCCCATCGGCGGCGCCGTGATGTGGGTTTACCATAAGTTCACCCCCGGCAGGACACGGAGAAGCATAGCATACTATTCAAACACAAAGCCCTGACTGGGGTTTTCACTTCGGACAACCTTATGAAAATAAAGACTTATTCCATATTATTACTGCTGGCCCTGCTCATCAGCTCCTGCAAGGATCCCCTGGAAGAGGCCTATCTCGAAAGCATGGAGATCTACCGGGCCGGGATCAACCGTGAATTTGCAGATTCAGCAACAAGTCCGCTCACCGGCGAAGGCCTTATGCAATTTCGCGGCCTTGATTTCTTCCCTGTCTCAAAAGAATATATGGTCAGGGCCCGTTTTGTCCTGAATCCCGATCCAGAGCCCTTCGGGATGGAAACCAATACTGCGCGCAGGCCAGTTTATGTCAGGTATGGTGAAGCCTATTTTTCGCTTAAGGGAGAAGAGCATATGCTGGAGATCTACCGGAGCGAGGCGGCAAGCCAGATGGAAGAGTTCCGCGATCATCTCTTCCTGCCCTTCAAGGACCTGACCAACGGTGTTACAACTTATGGGGGAGGGCGCTATATCGACCTGAAGATCCCCGAAGGCAATACCATCATCATCGATTTCAACAAGTCCTATAATCCTTATTGCGCCTACAACCACAGGTATTCCTGCCCCGTACCGCCGGAGGTGAACCATTTGAACATTGCCATCCCGGCAGGTGTTAAAGCTTATGAAGGGCATTAATATGCATTCGCCTTAACTATCATTTGCTAAAAAAACTATCTTTGCGCAGCAAGATTGACCAGCAGGAGCCATGACGAAGAAAAAGCCAGACAACGTATACATCACAAGACTTGCGAAGTTCCTTCCTAACGAGCCCGTGACTAACGACCGGATGGAAAAATTCCTGGGCCTGGTTGACGGAACACCGTCCAAGGCCAAGCCCATCATCCTGAGGAACAACAAGATCAGGACCCGCTACTATGCCCTTGACGAAGAGGGCCGCTCGACCCACAGCAATGCTGAGCTTACTGCTGAAGCCATCAGGGCGCTTTTCGACGATAAGTTCAGCGAGGACGATATTGATCTGCTGGCCTGTGGCACCACTTCGGCCGACCAGTTGCTGCCCTCGCATGCCTCTATGGTCCACGGTGAATTGCTCGACAGGCCGGTGGAGATCGTATCCATGGCCGGATCTTGCTGCTCGGGCATGCATGCGATGCGCTATGCCTATCTGTCAGTCCTTTCAGGTGAAAGGTCAAACGCTGTTTCGGCTGGATCGGAAAAATTGTCGACCTGGATGCACGCCAGGAATTACAAGAAGGAGCCCGACAAGGAGGCCCAGCTCAGGAAAGAGCCCATGGTAGCTTTCGAAAAGGATTTCCTCCGCTGGATGCTTTCCGACGGCGCCGGAGCTGCACTGCTCTCTCCCGAACCCAATCCTGAAGGCCTCTCGCTGAGGATCGAATGGATCGAAAGTGCCTCTTTTGCCAATGAACTCGAAACCTGCATGTATGCCGGCGGAGAAAAACTGGATGACGGAAGCTTCAGGGGATGGCGTGAATATGAGACTGAAGAGGTTTTCAACAAGACGCTGTTCTCCCTGAGCCAGGATGTCGACCTGCTCGGAAAGAACATTGTGCCTGTGGGCACAGAATTTTTTCTCGATATTGCCAGGCGCCGTGGATTGAACGTCGCCAACATCGACTGGTTCCTCCCCCACCTGTCCTCCGAATATTTCAGGAGCCGCATCGATGAGGAACTCATCAAAAAGATGATACCCATTCCCCAGGAAAAATGGTATACGAACCTCACCCGTCTTGGCAATGTGGGAGCGGCATCGGTGTATTTCATGCTCGAGGAACTCTTCCATTCCGACATGATCAGGAAGGGACAGACCATCCTCTGCATGGTACCGGAAAGCGCGCGCTTTTCCTATGTTTATGCCTATTTCACCGTGGTGTGACCCTTCCGTCTGCCTTCAACCGAGGGGTCAGGGATACCGGATAACTTCTTATCTTTGCAGCCGTTAATCATCAGGAATGTTAGCCGGCAAGAAAGAAACCATAGCGCTGCTCCCGCAAAAACCGCCCATGGTGATGGTCGATGGACTTTTGTCGCATGATGCACAAAAAACCGTCAGCACACTGTTGATCGAGGCAGATAACATATTTTTGAAGGGGCAGCTCTTCACGGAAGCCGGTCTCGTGGAGAACATCGCCCAGACGGCGGCACTGCGTACCGGCTGGATGGCCAGGCAAACCGAAGGCACGGGCAAAGCTTCAGCACCCCCTGTCGGGGTGATCGGCGGCATCAAAGACCTTCGGATCCACGAGCTGCCCCCAGCAGGAACACGGCTCACCACAACGGTAAGCATCGTGGCGGAGGTCATGAATGCCACCGTGGTGTCGGGAAAAGTCGAAGCCGGGGGAAAAACGCTGGCCGAATGTGAAATGAAGATATTTTTGCAGGAACAGGACGCCTGATACACCCGCAAATATTGAACACTTGAAAAAGCAGGAAGTACCACAGGATAATGAAGGTTTGCTGGAAGACAAGTTCCGGGAGGTGTGCTATGCCGTCGACCATGAAGGCAATTATGTGACCGTGCTCAGCACGGGATGGTCGCCTAAAAATGCCGCCCTGAAAAAAGCCTGGGAGGAGATCCACCGCAATGCAGAATCCGTACGCCAGGAGGTACTTTCAGGCAAAAAAAGCATCCTCGCCTATCACATGGCATTACGGATCATGGATGTTAAATTGCTGTCGCAATACACCGGGATACCCCGCAGGAAAGTAAAAAAGCACATGAAGCCCAAAGGGTTCGAAAATATCGACAGGGAAACGCTTGAATCCTACGCCGAAGCATTGAAGATCGGTGTGGAAGAACTGACCGACATCAAACGACTGGAAAAAGGGACATGAGCGGGAAAAGGAACGACATACGGATCGACTTCAGGCACCACCAGGCCGCACATTGTGAAAACGGGGTTACTTCCAACCTCCTGAGGTTTAATGGCATTGACCTCAGCGAAGCCATGGTTTTCGGGCTGGGTTCGGGCATCTTCTTTTCCTACATGCCTTTTTACAAGCTGAACGGCCTGCCGGTGATCTCCTTCAGGCCTTACCCGGGCATGATCTTCAACAGGGTGAGCCGGAGGCTGGGCCTCAGGATCAAACGTTACAAGTTCCCGCGCCAGCCCGAAAAGGCGATGGCCATGCTCGATGCCACGCTCGAAAGGGGTATTCCAACAGGTTGTCTCGTCGGGGTATACCACCTCACCTATTTCCCCGATCCTTACCGCTTTCATTTCAATGCCCATAACCTGGTGGTTTACGGGCGGCAGGGCGACGATTACCTGATCAGCGACCCGGTGATGGAGGATGTGGTCACACTTTCATATAAGGACCTTCGCCGGGTGCGTTATGCCAGGGGGACATACCCTCCCAAGGGCAGGATGTACTATATTGCCGAGACCCGTAAGGGTTTCGACCTGCAGAAAGCCATCCGGACCAGCATTTACAAGACAGGGCGGCAGATGCTCACCATCCCGGTGCCCCTTTTCGGGGTGAAAGGCATCCGATACATGGCCCGCAGGATGAAGAAATGGCCCCGGAAGTTCGGTGATCGCAAAGCCTCGCTGTATCTGGGCCAGGTGGTAAGGATGCTGGAGGAGATCGGCACCGGGGGAGCGGGTTTCCGCTTTATCTATGCTGCCTTCCTGCAGGAAGCCGCCAGGGAGCTCGACGAAGCCTGGCTCAACGAATGCTCGGAAGCCATGACGGCTACCGGCGACCGCTGGCGCGAATTTGCCCTCATAGCGGGAAGGATCTTCAAGGGGCGCAGCAGCAGCGATGAATCCTATGCAGCCGCTGCCGAAATACTGCTCGACATTGCCGACCGCGAAGAGGCCATATACCGAAAACTGCTAAAGATCAGGAGGACCTGATGGACAGGGACATCGTCATAAAACTCGACGGGATAACCAAGACCTACAGGGGCAGCGACGTGCTTGCCGTCGACCGGCTTTCGCTCGAAGTTGAACGGGGGGCACGCTTTGGCCTCCTGGGACCCAACGGTGCGGGAAAGACCACCACCATAAACATCCTCTGCGGGCTGCTGAACTACGACGGGGGATCGGTCAGCATCAACGGCATGAAGCTCGAAAAGAAGTACCGTAAGATCCGCAGCATGATCGGCCTGGTGCCGCAGGATATCGCACTTTACGAAACCCTCAGCGCCAGGGAAAACCTCCGGTTTATCGGCGAGATGTACGGGCTCAGGGGGAAAAAGCTGATGAACAGGATCGAAGAATGCCTCTCCATGGTGGGGCTGGCAGAGAACGGGCACCGGCAGATCAGAAAATATTCGGGCGGGATGAAACGACGCATCAACCTGGCCGCCGGCATCATGCATGAGCCCGGGATCCTCATCCTCGACGAGCCCACAACAGGAGTTGATGTACAGTCGAGGACCATGATCCTCGAATTCCTGCGCGAGATCAATGCCAGGGGTACCACCATCATCTATACCTCACACTACCTTGAGGAGGCAGAGGAACTCTGTACCTCAATCGCCATCATGGACCACGGCCGCATGATCATCGGCGGGAATACAAACGAGATCATCGGCAGCCATAAGGAATACAAGGACCTCGAAAGCGTGTTCCTCCACCTTACGGGGCGTAAACTAAGGGACTGACGGATGTTGAAACTGCGCACTTCCATAGTAAAGGAGATCCTGATCCTCTCGAGGGATGTGGCCGGGCTGGCCATCATCTTCATCATGCCCATGGTGCTCATCTTCGTGATGGCCCTGATCCAGGACAGCACTTTCCGCAAGCTCGACGAGACCAGGCTCTCGATCCTCTTTATCAATGAAGACCTTGATTCGGTTGGCTACGCCATAGAACAGGGGCTGCGGGAAACAGAAATGATCGAGCTGCACAAGGCCATCGGCGGGAAGACCCTCGACAGGGAAACCATGGCCGCCCTCGTGACCGAAGGCGAATACCAGATCGGCATCATCGTTCCGGAAGGCACAAGCCATAAATTGAGGCTGAAGGCGAATTATCTAGTTGATAAGGCCCTGGAAGAGGAAGGCTACCCTGTACCCGAACCCGATATATCCGAAAATGATGTAATCCTGCTGTTCGATCCCGTTATCAGCCACTCCTTCAGGGAAAGCGTCCGGGGAGCTTTAGGCCGGCTCACTTACGGCATAGAGGCACGCATGATCTTCGACCTGTTCGCGGAAAAGATGACCGAACTGCTGGGGACCGATACGGAGATCCTCTACGACCCTTCCGGCATCATCAGGTTACGCGAAATGGAAGCCGGCAGTGAATATACGGCTACCATACCCAACTCTGTCCAGCATAATGTCCCTGCATGGGCCGTTTTTGCCATCTTTTTCATCCTGATCCCCCTTACGGGCAATATCATCAAGGAGAGGAACAGCGGGAGCATGCTGCGGCTCCGGCTCATGCCCGGTTCCTACTGGATCACCATCACCGCCAAGATCCTGGTATACCTGCTGATCAGTATCATACAGTTCATCCTCATGCTGCTGGTGGGCATCCTGATCCTGCCCCTCTTCGGCCTGGCCGTACTTGAACTCGGAAACCACTATTTCGTGATCCTGCTGATGGTGGTGGCCACCGGGCTGGCTGCCACGGCTTACGGGCTGGCCCTTGGCGCCATAGCGGGCACCCACGAGCAGGCTGCCTCCTTCGGGTCGGTATCCGTGATCATCTTTGCCGCCCTGGGCGGCATCTGGGTGCCGGTGTTCGCCATGCCTCACATGATGCAGAAGATCAGCATCATATCACCCCTGAACTGGGGCATCGAAGGCTTTTATACGATCTTCCTCCGCGGGGGCGGATTAGCGGATATCCTCCCATGGGCAGGCCTGCTCACGGGTTTTGCACTCCTTGCCATGCTAGTAGCCTTTTATTTCCTGCAGCTGAAAAAGAACTAGGACCCCTGCACCCTTTACAGGGAAGGGGATTTTTCCCTAATTTTGCCGCACCTTATGAACGTCTACGCCGGAGCAGAAAATATCATCACATCACTGGGATTAACGACCGAAGAAAATATCGGTAACATCCTGGCCGGGCGGTCGGGCATCGACATCGACGCCAGCGGCACCTTTGCCCCCATTGCCCTGCCCCTGTCGAAAGTCGACCATGCTGCGGTGGAAGAACGCTTTGCCGCATTGCCACGTTCAGGGGATGGGAATTTCACGGCCCTGGAAAAGATGTTCATCCTTTCCATATCCGCATCACTGGCCATGAGCGATGTGGACATCACCGCGGATGATACCCTTATCATCATCACCAGCACCAAGGGCAACATCGACCTGCTGGATCCGGGCATGTCCACTATCTACGGCAAGAAAAGGGTCCTCCTCCATGAGATGGCCGGGGCCATCGGCCGCTATTTCGGAAATCCCAATCCCCCTTTGGTGGTTTCGAACGCCTGCGTTTCCGGAGTGCTGGGCATCGTATACGGTGAACGCCTGATCCGGTCAGGCAGGTACCGTAACGTGGTGGTGAGCGGGGGCGACCTCATGCACGAATTCATCGTTTCGGGATTCCTCTCTTTCCAATCGCTGAGCATGGAACCCTGCAGGCCTTATGACAGCCGGCGCGATGGCCTCACCCTGGGCGAAGGCTGTGCCACCATTATCTTTGGCAACAATGCCCACATGCTGAATAACGACATCCCCGTGATGGTTCTCGGAGGGGCGGGCAGCAACGATGCCAACCATATCTCGGGCCCTTCGCGCACCGGCGAAGGGCTATACCTTGCCATCCGCCAGGCCATGGAAAATGCGTGTACCATTGCGGGTGAAATCGACACCATCTCGGCACACGGAACGGCAACCGACTACAATGATGAGATGGAAGCCAAGGCTTTCAGCACGGCCGGCCTGGAGAATGTCCCGCTGAACAGCTATAAGGGGTATATCGGCCATACCCTGGGAGCAGCCGGGGTGATTGAAGCTGCCATCGCCCTGCAATCATTGCGCAGCAATATGCTCATCCGCTCCGCGGGCTATGAAGAACACGGGGTGACAAAAAACATCAAGGTGATCAGGGAGCCGGAGAAGAAAGTACTGGCTACCTGCCTGAAAACGGCATCCGGCTTCGGGGGAAGCAATGCTGCAGTGATCTTCCGCAAACCTTAAATAACGATGCTATTCATAACCAGACATATCCTGTTCAGGCAAAACAAGGTCGCCGTCGATGGAAAGCTCATCTTTTCCACTGAAGGACAAGAAACCTACAGGGATTTTACCAGGAAAGCATACCGTTATCTCGGGCTCGATTACCCCAAATTCTTCAAGATGGACGGACTGAGCAAACTGGGGTTCCTTTCCGTCGAGTTCCTGCTCAGGGACACAGCCATCGGTGAACGTTATGCACCATCGAAAACCGGCATCATCCTGACCAATGCCAGCAGTTCGCTGGAGGTCGACGAGAAGCATTATGACACGATCCGCGACCGGAAAAGTTATTTCCCCAGTCCCTCCAATTTCGTATATACCCTGCCGAATATCATGGCCGGGGAGGCGGCCATCAGGCACGGGCTGAAAGGGGAGAATGCCGTTTTCATCACCCCTGCCTTTGATCCTGAAACCATTGCCGGGATCACCGGGATGGCATTTGAAACAGGTTCACTCGACTGTGCCCTGTGCGGATGGGTTGAACAGTACGGTAACGAATTCGAATCGCTGTTGTTCCTCGTCGAAAAGAAGGGGGATGAAAAGGACCATCGAAAATCAAAGGAAGATATTATCTTTGACCCATTAAATCTTACTAACATTTACAAAGCAGAACCTGCATGGAAGAATTGATTCAAAAACTGAAAGAAGAGATCATCGAGGTGCTGAACCTCGAGGAGATGGAACCCGGCGATATAGATACCGATGCTCCCCTCTTTGGCGAAGGCCTGGGGCTGGACTCCATCGATGCCCTTGAGCTGATCGTGCTGCTGGAGAAGAATTACGGCATCAAGATCGAGGACCCCAAGGACGGAAGGAAGATCTTCTTCTCGGTGAGGACCATGGCTGAATATATTACCGAACACCAAAAATAGATCATGTCGAAGGTACTGGTCACCGGCATGGGTATCATTACCGCCATCGGGAAAGATGCCGGTGAGAACCTGCATTCGCTCCTGGAGGGAAGGCATGGGGTTGGCAGTATCACCCTCCTGAACACCAGGCACCGCCATGACCTGCCGGCTGCCGAGATCAAATTTTCCAACGAGGAACTTGCCGGCATGTCGGGCCTCTCCGACCATCAGCTGTATACACGTACCACCCTGCTGGGGATGGTCGCTGCGCGCGAAGCCTGGGCATCGGCCTTCGGGCGTTACGGTATCACCGACGGCTCTCAGACGGCCCTGGTCTCGTCGAGTACGGTGGGCGGCATGGACAAGACCGAGGAACATTACACCGACTTCCTCGAGAATGACCTCTACACGCACTACTTCAACACCCACAACTGCAGCGACAGCAGCAACAAGATCTGCGACCTGCTGGGTCTCCGGCATCTCAACATCACCATCAGCACCGCCTGTTCTTCTTCCTTGAATGCCATCATGTTCGGGTCGAAGCTCATCAGGCATGGCTTGGCCGACACTGTCATCGCCGGTGGTACCGACGCACTTTCGCGCTTCACACTCAACGGGTTCAACACGCTGATGATCCTCGACAAGGGACATTGCCGCCCCCTGGACGCCAGCCGCACAGGCCTCAACCTGGGCGAGGGGGCAGCCTACATCGTGCTTGAATCCGAGGCCTCGGCAAGAAGGCATGGCAAAGAGGTGCTCGGTGTGATCGCCGGTTATGCCAACGCCAACGATGCCTATCACCAGACCGCCAGCTCACCCGACGGTTTCGGGCCTTACCTCGCCATGAAGGCTGCACTGGATATGAGCGGCCTCAACCCTTCGGCGATCAGCTATATCAACGCCCATGGTACGGGCACCGACAACAACGACCTCACCGAAGGCCTCGCCATCGACAGGATCTTTGCACCTGCCGTGCCTCCGGTATCATCCACCAAGCCCTTCACAGGGCATACCCTGGCAGCGGCCGGGGTGGTGGAAACGGTTTTCTCGCTCATGTCCATCAGGGAACAGATGATCTTCCCGAACCTGAATTTTTCGCAAAAGATCGCAGAACTCAGCTTTGAACCGGTCACAGAACTGACCAGGGCAAAAATAGACCATGTGCTGACCAATTCCTTCGGTTTCGGGGGAAACGACTCGAGCCTGGTCATCTCAAAATACTGACATGAAAGCATTCATCAGGGGCATAGGGAATATATCGCCACAGCATAGCTGGGAACCGGCTTCATGGCCAATGGAGCTGGTTTCTTACGACAACGCCCACATGAAATGCCATGAGCCCAATTACAGGGATTATATCAACCCGGTTCAGATGCGGCGCATGAGCCGTATCCTGAAAATGGGTGTGGCTGCCGCAGGCAAGTGCCTCCGCGATGCCGGTGTTGAAGTCCCCGATGCCATCATCGTGGGCACCGGCCTCGGGATGATGGGCGACACGGAAAAATTCCTCGTTTCACTGATCGGGAACGAAGAACAACTGCTGACCCCCACTGCCTTCATCCAGTCGACACACAACACGGTAGGCGCACACATAGCCGTGATGCTGAAATGCAACAGGTACAACCTGACCTATGTGAACGATACCACTTCTTTTGAGTGTGCCCTGCTCGACAGCATGATGCACCTGGCCGAAAATCCGGGCGAAAAGGTTTTGCTGGCCGGTATCGACGAAATGACCGAAGCCTATTACCGGATCGCATACAATGCAGGGTACTGGAAAAAGGATATCGATGACACCCTCAGGCTCCTGGAGCATGAGGGACCGGGCTCCGTGGCAGGCGAAGGAGCTGCCTTCTTCCTCATGAGCAACGAAGAAAGTCCCGAAAATTATGCGGTCATCAGGGGCGTGAAGACCTTCTACAGGCCGGAGAAGGATGAGGAAACGGTATCGTTCATCAGGGATTTTCTCTCGCAGCATGGCCTTGGCATTGAAGATGTCGACCTCCTGATAACAGGGATGAACGGCGATACTGAGGGTGACAGTATATACCGTCGGATCACAGGCAGTGTTTTCCAGGCAACAGCCCATGCGGTTTACAAGCCTCTTTGCGGGGAATACTATACGGCCCCGTCATTTGCCACATGGATGGCAGCCATGATCCTGAAAAAACAGGCTTTCCCTCCCGGTATTATCAACGGCCCCCTAAATCCTCCCGATAAGATCAGTAACATCCTTATTTACAATCAGAACCATAATACCAACCATGCATTAATCCTTCTCACGGCATGTTAGCTTACAGAAAGGTATTGCTGCTTATCCTGATCATGTCACTGCTTGCCGTTGGCGGCGGGCTGGCCACAGGCCTGCTTCAGCCCTGGATGGTCCTGGTATTGTTCATCCTGGACCTGGCCATGCTGGCGGCCGGCTCCTTCCTTGTCTGCAGCGGGCTGTATATCAAAGCACATTGCTCCGGCAGCCATGAAGGGAAAGCGATCGCCCTGACCTTCGACGACGGACCCCATATCACCCACACCCCTCAGGTGCTCGACATCCTGAAGGCCCATGATGTCAGGGCCACATTTTTCCTGAAAGGGAAAAACATTGCGGGGCATGAAGCCATTATCAGCCGTATGGCTGCTGAAGGACATATCCTAGGCAATCACTCATTCTCACATCGCAATACTTTCGGGTTTTACAGTACCTCAAGGGTGATGGATGAACTGGAACGAACGGAAGGCCTGGTGGAAAAGGTCACGGGCAGAAAAATGAAACTTTTCAGGCCCCCCTTCGGCGTCACCAATCCAAATATTGCAAGGGCGGCACGCTTATTGGATTATACCGTGACAGGCTGGAGCATCAGGTCGCTCGATACGGTCTCACGAAAAGAGAAGGCCGTCGGCAGGGTCATCAAACGGCTCAGGCCCGGAGGGGTGGTGCTACTCCATGATGACCGGCCCGGCATCGGTGAGATCCTCGAAACCGTGATCAGGGAAACCGGGGCTTTGGGATACCGGATCGTACCCCTGGACGAATTGCTCGGAATAAAAGCTTACCGCTGAGATGAAAACACTGGTACTGGCATATTTCATCATGTTATATTCGCTGGCCACAGCCCAGCAGCCTGGCGAGCTGTCGGTCACCATCAGGAACATCTATCCCGCGGAGGGGGAACTCTATATCGCCATATACGATGATCCTTCCAGCTATCTGAACCCTGATGCCGCCCTGCAGCGCAGGGTGCTCAAGGTGGAAGCGGATACCCTGCAGCTCAGGTTCAGCAACATGCAGCCGGGGACCTATGCCATAGCGGTATTCCAGGACCTCAACGGGAACGGCCTGCTCGACGAGAGGGGTAAGGGCATCCCACTGGAGCCTTTCGGCTTTTCGAATGATGCCAGGGGCAAGCTGGGGCCTGCCAAATATAAGAATGCCAGTTTCACGATGAATCAAGACATGAAGATTGAAATCAATTTAGTGAACAATGCCGAACAAATACCTTGATACACTGATCCTGTCGACCTTCCTGCTCGTGTTGCTTGCCTGCCCGGCTGCCATGGCACAGGAAGGTTACAGCCTGATGCAGGACAACACACATTTCAGGCAGAAGATGGCTGAGAGCACTGCCGGAACGCACAGCATCGCCAGCGATTTTGTGCAGCTGAAGCAGCTCAGTTTCCTTGAAGAAGAAGTGAGCAGCAAGGGGAAATTCTACTTCAGGAAAGAGAACATGCTGCGATGGGAATATACCGAACCCTTCAGTTACATCATCATCTTCAGCCACGACTCCATTCTCATCCGCAACGAGGATAAAACGAACATTTACGATGCTTCCTCGGGCAGGATGTTCCGCGAGATCAACAATATCATGCTCAGCATGGTGAACGGAACCATCCTCGACGACAATGATTTTAGCTTCGCCTATTACGAAAGCGACAAGGCCTTTAAGCTGGTGCTGACCCCCCTCGACGAAAACATGAAGGAATTCCTGTCGGAGATCCACCTTTTCATCAGCAAGGAAAACTACAGCGTGGATGAACTCATGATGATCGAACGCTCAGGGGATTTCACCAATATCCGTTTCATGAACAAACGCCTCAATGAAGATATTCCGGATCACATCTTTGACCTTCATTAGCGCGCTGCTGTTGTTGCTTCCGGGATGCCACATTCCCGGGTACGTTAAAGCAGGTAAACCTTATCCGGCTGAACAGCCGGCGGAAGCAAAGATGCCCTTTGCCCCGGGCTTCGGGAAAGCCCTGTACAAGGCTGCCCTGGAGGTAAACGGTCGCGGATTTTCAGGCTTGATGATGATCAAGGCCTTTGAGGACGGGAAATACAGGATCGCCTTTTTCAGCGAGGTTGGGCTGAACTTTTTCGACCTTGAGCTGCAGCCATCGGCAAAGCCCAACAAGATGGAAATGGTGGTGAACAACATCTATTCTCCGCTCGACAGGGCTTTCCTCATGAAGAAATTCGAGAAGTATTTCAGCATGCTGCTGGCCCGGGGGCCGGTACAATCCCGTTACGATACCTACCGCAGGGAAGAAGGGGAGATGGCAATGGCCCTCGTGGATTCGTACCGGGGCAGGGATGCTTACCTCGGGCAGTCACCTGAAGGCCCCTACACCGGCATCAGCAATTACGGGGGGCTTTTCCATAAGGAACGTATCACCATCACCCTGGCCCCTGCGAAGGACAGCCAGCCCCCTCACAGCATCCTCATCGTGCAGGCCGGGTTCAGGCTGAGCTTCCGCCTGGACCTGGTGGAATGATCAATGGGCTTTCGCAAAGCCGGGAAATCATTATTTTTGTCTTATGGGACTTGACACCTTGTATGAGATCCGCGACCTGGAATTCACCGGGGATACCTTTTCGGCAAGCGTCCGCTTCGATCCCTCCCACCCTGTTTTTGCCGGTCATTTTCCCGGCCAGCCGGTGGTTCCGGGTGTGGCCCTGATCCGCATCGCAGGCGATATTGCCAACCGCATCGCGGGCACTGAGCTGAGGCTGAAAGAATCATCTAACATTAAATTCCTTCAGCTTATAAACCCGGATGAACATCAGCAGGTGCAGGCCATCGGATCGTTTTCGCTTGACGATTCAGGTAATTTCAGGCTCAGTGCGGAGATCAGGAAGGATGACAGGCTATTCTTCCTTTTCAGGGGTAACTATGCGGCATCATAATATGCCTGTGGGCCATTTTCAATTTTATTATCTTTGTTGAAGAACATCAAACATCGACTCATATGAAAAAGACCATTATGATCAGTATCCTCCCGGCAATCGCCATGTTATTCTTCATCGCTGCCAGAACGCCTGTTAGCGTCGTGACCCCCGCACCAGATGATCCCGTTACGGGCTTCCCCGAAGAGGTAACGGTTTTGTTCGAGCGCTCATGTTATGATTGCCATACCGATGAGGCAAGCAACCTTAAGGCGAAGAGCAGGCTTAACTTTTCGAAGTGGGACGATTATAAGCTGTCGAAAAAGGTCGGCAAGCTCAGCGACATTGCCGACGAGGTGAAGGGAAAGAAGATGCCACCGAAGAAATATATTGAGGATTATCCCGACAGGGCACTCAGCGATGAGGAGATCACCGTGATCACTGCGTGGGCCAATGCCGAAGCTGACAGACTCATCGGGCAGGGGGAATAGCCTTTTTCACCGGTCGCCGGATCATTGATATCAAAAACCCGGAGCAATCCCGGGACTATGTTATTTTACACTAAAAAACCTGGTGAAATGAAAAACCTGGGGCGCAAAAGTCTGTATATCCTGCTTGTTTCATTCATTGTCATTCAGTTCTTCCGTCCGGAGATGAACCGTGGTGGCGAAACCAATGCCGGTGATCTTTTTTCCCATCACCCGGGCACACCGGATGACATCCGTGCAATGATCAGCCATTCGTGTTATAATTGCCATTCGAACAACACCGATTATCCCTGGTATGCGCAGGTAGCACCCTTTTCATGGATCATCAGCCAGCATATCAGCAACGGCAAGGCCGGGATGAACCTTTCAGAATACGGTTTGCTGAGCGACCGGCAGAGGATCGCCCTGCTCGACGGTATTTGTGAATCGGTGAGCGACAGCAGTATGCCTCCTGCCAATTACCTGATGTTTCACAGCGATGCAGCCCTGGATCTCGATGACATCACGGCCATCTGCGACTGGACCGATCAGGCGGCATTCGACCTCATGACGCGTAAATGACAGATCATTCTGTGGATAAGACGGGAAAAGAAAACGGGCGCTGCCAGGACCGCTTCGACCGGCTCCGCTGTTGCGTGCTTGTGCCCACCTACAATAACGGCAACACCCTTGCCGGGCTTATCGGTGATATCCTCGGATATACGTCTAACCTTATCGTGGTCGACGACGGTTCCACCGACGATACTGCTGCCATTCTCAGTCAATATCCTGAAACGGAGATCATCAGGTTTAAAAAGAACAGGGGGAAGGGTTTAGCCCTGCGCAGGGGTTTCGATCGGGCCCGTGAACTAGGCTACCGTTATGCCATCAGCATGGATTCCGATGGCCAGCATTTCGCTTCCGACCTGCCCGTATTCCTCGATGCACTGGAGCAAAATCCCGATACCCTGATCGCCGGGGCCCGGGATATGGAAAGTGCAGGGGCGCCAGGAAAGAGCAATTTCGGCTTCCGCTTTTCCAATTTCTGGTACACGGTGAATACCGGCATCAAGCTGCCCGATACGCAGTGCGGGTTCAGGCTCTACCCGGTCGAAAAACTGGAATCCATCCCCTTCATCACACGCCGCTTCGAGTTCGAAGTGGAGGTGCTGGTCAGGGCGGCCTGGCGGAAGATCCCCTTAATATCCGTACCCGTAAAAGTCTATTACCCCCCCGGAGGGGAAAGGGTAAGCCATTTCCGCCCATTCACCGACTTTTTCAGGATCAGCATGCTGAACACGGTGCTGGTGCTGCTGGCATTGCTGTTCTTCAGGCCTTACCTTTTCTTGTCCAGGCTTACATGGAAAGGATTCAGGGCATTCATCCGAAGGGAACTGTTCAACCCTGCCGAAACCAACAGGGTGAAGGTAGCCTCGGTGATGGTGGGTGCCTTCATGGCCGTGGCACCGGTTTGGGGATGGCAGATGGCCATCGCCCTCGGCATCGCCATACTTTTCAGACTGAACAAGATCATCGTGCTGGCCGTATCAAACATCAGCATCCCCCCCATGATCCCGCTTATTCTTTACCTCAGTTATATCAGCGGGGGACTTGTGCTCGGGAAAGGGGCGGGCATAAACTTCGGCGATGGCATCACCCTTGAATTTGTCACCCAGAACCTCCTGCAATATGTTATCGGGGCATTGGTTTTCGGGCTAGTGCTTGCCCTGGTTCTGGGAATAATCACTTATTTTGCATTGCTGATCTTCAGGCGCCGGCCTGCTGCCGCCGGGCAGGAAAAGCAAAAAAGCAGATAAAGGGATGGGAAACGTTTTTGTTTTCATATACGACATCTTTCAGCGGCATCGCTGGGCCTTCTTCCTCTTCATGGCCCTGCTCATCGCCTTTGAAGGCTGGTTCGGCTCCCGCATCCGGCTCGAAGAGGATATCAACAAGGTCATCCCCGCCTCGGAAAAGAACCGGGAACTGATCACGGTCCTCAGGCATTCAAAATTTTCCGACCGGCTGGTGGTTTGCATCTCGCTGGATGAACAGGAGGAGGCAGCCGATCCCCGCCTGCTGGTCAGCTTTGCCGCATCGCTGATCGACTCCCTGCAAAACAGCGAAGCTTCAGGCTACATCAGCCTGATCGAAAGTAATTTTGCCCCGGGATCCGGCACGGATGTTTACGGTACATTTTACGAAAACCTTCCCTTCCTGCTCGAGCCCGACGATTACCGGGATATCGGGGACCGGATCGGCGATTCCGTCATTGCACGTGCCATCGCCGACGATTACCGCGCCCTGGTATCACCCGGCGGCTTCGTGATGCGCGACTTCATCCTCGGTGACCCGTTAAGCCTCACATCCATCGCGCTCGGCAAGCTTGAGGACCTCAGGGTGAGTGAGAACTTCGATCTCTACGACGGGCATATTGTCTCCTCCGACAGGAGGAACCTGCTCTTTTTCATCATCCCTTCCAATCCGGGCACGGAAACTTCTGAAAATGCCAGGCTGCTCGATATGCTTGACCGCTTTGCCGCAAATGTCGGACAACATTACCAGCAAAAGGCATCGGTGGTGTATTTTGGCTCGGCCGCCGTGTCAACCGGCAATGCCGCACAGATCAAAAAAGACATACTGGCAACGGTAAGCATCGCCGTGGTGCTGCTCCTGCTCTTCATCGGGTTCTATTTCCGCCGCAGGGTCACCTTCCTGCTCCTGTTCATCCCGGCAGTTTTCGGCGGGGCTTTTTCGCTGGCGCTGCTGTACCTCATCAGGGGAGAGGTGTCGGCCATCTCGCTGGGCCTGGGATCGGTGATGCTGGGGATCTCCGTCGACTACGCCCTGCATTTCCTGAACCATCTGAGGCATACTGCATCCGTCAGGACCGTGATACGCGACATCGCCGGACCGGTGATGATGAGCAGCCTCACCACGGCCTCGGCCTTCCTCTGCCTGCTCGTGCTCCGTTCGGAAGCCATGCGCGACCTGGGGCTTTTCGCTGCCATCACCATCTTTTCCTCGGCCATCTTCAGCCTGGTCATCCTGCCCCAGATGTTCAGTGAAAAACATGAACAGTCCCCCGCCTCCAGCCGCCTCTCGCGAATGTTCGAAAAAGTGGCTTCTTACCCATGGCATAAAAAGAAAAAACTGGCCTGGCTGATCGTCCTCCTGTTCATCATCTTTCTCTTCACCTCAAGGAAAGTGGAATTTGAAAGCAATATGGACAGCATGAACTACATGTCGGAGGAATTGAAACAATCGGAGGATTTCCTCGACAGCATATCGAGCTACAAGCTGCGGTCGGTGTTCGTGGTTTCGGCCTCCAGCCAGCTCGACAGCGCCCTGGCCGGGAATGAGGGCCTGATCCCCCTCATCGACAGCCTTGCTGAGGAAGGCACCATAAAGCGCTACCAATCCGTTCATCCCTACTATCCCTCCGC
Organism: Bacteroidales bacterium; assembly: GCA_040775045.1. Lineage (GTDB taxonomy): Bacteria > Bacteroidota > Bacteroidia > Bacteroidales > B18-G4 > B18-G4. The sequence goes on along the minus strand of JAXGTH010000007.1, from coordinate 26,561 downwards.
CGTGGAAAGGACAAGGCGGCTCGAGCGTTGGCGTACATTCTGGGCCGAAGGCAGAAAAGACCGTGTGGAGCAGGCCATCGCCGAGGCTGCCAGGGAATACCGTTTCAGGGATAATACCTTTGACGGGTTCTACGAACTGCTCGAATACCCGCAGGGCGACAGGGGCCTCGAAGGGCTTGCCCCGCTGAGGGAGGTTTTCCTGGATGAATTCATCGCCGAAACCGACAGCCTGGCCCTGGTCACTACCGTGCTAAAGGTAGAAGAACAAGACAAACCACTGGTTTACAGTGCTTTTGAAGGCAAGCCCGGGGTGATCGTCTTCGACCGGCAATCGCTCACCTCCTCTTTCATGGAAGGCCTGCGCGATAATTTCGACCGGTTGATCATCCTTTCGCTGGCCCTGGTGTTCGTCATACTCACCCTATCGTTCGGGAGGATAGAACTGGGCATCATCACCTTCATCCCACTGCTCATCAGCTGGGTATTTACCCTGGGCATCATGGGCCTGTTGGACATACGGTTCAATATCTTCAATGTGGTGATCTCCTCCTTCATCTTCGGGCTGGGCATCGACTACGCCATCTTCTGCATGCGGGGCCTTATGCAGGAATACCAATACGGGCGAAGGAAACTCGATTCATACAAGACCTCCATACTGCTCAGCGGCATCACCACCATTGCCGGCATAGGTGTGCTCATCTTTGCAAAACACCCGGCCCTGCAGTCGATCGCCATCTCGGCCATCATCGGCATCACCTCCGTGATCTTCATCACCTACACCATCCTGCCGGTGCTCTTCCGCTTCCTGATCATCCACGAAGGCCGGACCAGGAGGTGGCCCGTCACTTTCAGGGACTTCCTGTTCTCCCTCAACACCCTTGCTATTTTCCTGGCCGGTGTCACGGTGCTGAACATCTCTGGCCTGGTGCTGAAATACCTGGTGCCCATGAAGACCCGTAACAAGAAACTGATCTTCCACCAGATGCTTTCGCTGGCATGCCGCATCATCGTTTACGGCTCGTGGAACATCAGGAAAACGGTACGCAACTTATCCGGTGAAGATTTCAGGAAGCCGGCCGTGGTGATCTGCAACCACCAGTCGCACCTCGACACCGTGCTCAATATCATGCAAAACCCCAGGATGATCCTGCTCACCCATCCTTGGGTCCAGAAGAGCATATTCTTCGGCTGGTTCGTGCGCTTTGCCGATTTCCTCCCTGTCGACAAAGGCCTGGGGCCCATCATGGACCAGATGCGTGAGATCGTGCGCGAAGGCTATTCCGTATTCGTCTTCCCCGAAGGCACACGTTCTTACAACCTCAATATAGGCCGTTTCCACCAGGGCGCCTTCTACATTTCGAGGGAGCTGGGGCTCGATATCCTGCCGGTGATCTCTTACGGCTCGGGCAATGCCATGCCTAAATTCGAGCCATTCCTGAAAACCTCCCCGACAAGCATCACCGTGCTGCCGAGGATCAGTCACGACGACCCCATGCTGAGTGGCAGCCTGCTCGAGGTATCCAAAAGGGTGAGGCGCCACATGAAGGAAAGATATGCCGTGATCAGGCAGGAGTTCGAAACCCCATCCTTTTTCAGGAAAAAGGTGGTGAGGAATTACCTTTACCGCGGGCCCGTGCTGGAATGGTATATGAAGGTCAAGATCCGCATGGAAAGCCATTACCGCCTTTTCCATGAAAACCTTCCGGCATCGGGGCAGATCACCGACATCGGGTGCGGATATGGTTTCATGGCCTATATGCTGCACCTCATGGCGCCCGGGAGGAAGATCACGGGCTATGATTATGACGCCGACAAGATCGATACGGCGAACCATTGCGCCCTGAATGACAGCCATACCGCTTTTATCCATGCCGATATCAGCACCATCGATCCCCCACTCAGCGATGCTTTCATCCTGGCCGACGTTTTGCATTACATGCCTGTTGAGGAGCAGGAAATACTGATCAGGAAATGTGCCGGAAGGCTGAAAGCCGGGGGAGTGATGATCATCCGTGATGCCGACCGCGACATGCGGAAAAAACACCTGGGAACCAGGATCTCGGAGATACTGTCGACAGGCATAGGGTTCAACAAAACCGCAGGCCTGAAGAACAGACTGTTTTTCAGCACCAGGAGCCACTACCTGTCGGTATTCGACAGCCTGGGGTTCGAATGCAGGATCATCGACCAGACCCGGCTCACATCGAACCTGGTGTATATCGTAAGGAAGGTGAATGATGAAATTTGACGTGGTGATCATCGGCGGCGGACTGGGGGGCCTCGAATGCGGCCTTATCCTGAGCAGGGAAGGGATGGCGGTCTGCGTGCTGGAACAGCATAAGCGGCCGGGAGGCAACCTGCAGACATTCACCCGCGACAACCATGTTTTCGACACGGGCATGCACTATATCGGAAGCATGGCTCCCGGGCAGTACCTCCACAGGTATTTCAGGTATTTCGGCATTGCCGGCAAGTTGAACCTTCGCCGGCTCGACGTCGACGGTTTCGATACCATCACCTTCGACGGTGATGAGCGCGAATACAGGCTTTCGCAGGGTTACGGGCGTTTCGTTGCGAAGCTGGAAGAGCAGTTTCCCGGTGAGGGGCCGGCCATCGAAAGCTATGCCTCGAAGATACGGTCGGTGACGGCCGATTTTCCTTTTTTCAACCTGGCAGATGCCGATACCTACAACCTGCCCCGGCACCTGCTGGGCGATTGTGCATTCGACTTCCTGACGGGACTCGGTACCAACTGCAGGCTCAGGGATGTCCTGGCCGGATCCTTTTCGCTCTACCCGGGCCAGGAGAAACATACCCCCCTCTATGTCCATGCCGCCATCCGCGATTCACTGATCAGCAGCTGCTGGCGGCCTGTGGATGGCAGCCGGCAGATCGCCGACCTGCTGGTTGCAGCCATCAGGGAGCAGGGAGGCTTGGTACTCACGGACAGTCGCGTTGAGGAGATCCTCATTGAAGGTGAGAAGGCCGTGGGGGTACGGCTGGCGGGTGGTGATAAGGTCTTCGCCACGCAAGTCATCTCCAGTGCACATCCCGTAAGCAGCCTTAACATGATCCCCGAAGGGAAGATCAGGAAGGCATACCGGAAAAGGATCACCGGACTGAAGAACACCCGCGGCGTGTTTGCCCTTTACGGCCTGCTGGAAAAAGACAGCTTCCCCTATCTCAACAGGAATTATTTCCATTACAGCCACAGCGGCATCATGGATGCCGGGCATGATAACGATGGTTGGCCCGATAATTATTACTTTTATACCCCGGCCACTTCGGGTGAGGGGAATTATGCCGGATCGTTCAAGGTGCTTACGGATATGGATTACAGCGAATTAAGCCGTTGGGCGGATACAAGCACGGGCATGAGGGGAGCTGAATACGAGGAATTCAAGGCGCGCAGGGCCGAAAAACTGATCGACGCCCTTGAACAGCGCTTTCCCGGCATCAGGGGGAAGATCAAAAAGTATTATACCTCCACCCCGCTGACCTTCCGCGACTATACCGGCACCCTTGAAGGGTCGGCTTACGGGATCATGAAAGACTGCCACGACCCCCTGCGCACGATCATCCTGCCGGGCACCAAGGTCAGCAACCTGTTCTTCACCGGACAGAACCTGAACCTGCACGGGATCCTGGGGGTGACCGCCAGTGCGGTGATCACCTGTTCGGAGATCGTGGGGCTGCGTTATCTTACTAAAAAGATCGCCAATGGCTAGAAAGAGAAAACGGAAAATATGGATCTATGTCCTGGCTGCCCTGCTGCTGGCCCTCCTGGCTTTTATCATCTATTTCAACATCGCCACCAGGATCATCCCGCCCACAGAACTGGACCCTGCAGCCATGGCCTGTGAGCGAGAGGAACCTTCGCCCGGCCTGCTGAGCTGCGGGCCCGGCTGGCTACATCAGAACACTTACGGGCTGTGGGAAATGTATCTCGAAGGGGAACCCCTCGGGCTGGGGATCATGAATGGCGTATTATCCCGTGAACTGATCGAAGAACAGGAAGATGCCTTCGTGGACCAGATCAGGGTGATGATACCTTCGCCCTCCTATCTCAAATTCCTGAAATACTTTCTCGCCTGGTTCAACAGGGACCTCGACGATCATATCAAACAGGAATACCTGCTCGAGATCTATGGCGTTTCGGCGTTCGCCTCAGGCAATTATGATTTTATCGGGAATAATTACGAGCGGATCCTCAACTACCACGCGGCCCATGATATCGGCCACGCCCTGCAGAACATGAAGCTCGTGGAATGCACCGCCTTTGGGGTGTGGGACGAACGCTCACCCGACAGCACGCTGCTCATCGGACGCAATTTCGATTTCTATGTGGGAGATGCCTTTGCCGAAAACAAGATCATAGCTTTCGTCAGGCCTGCCCACGGCTATGCCTTTGCCAGCATCACCTGGGCCGGGATGATCGGGGTGGTATCGGGGATGAACGAGAAAGGGCTCTGCCTGACCCTGAACTCTGCCAAATCCGACATCCCCTACGGGGCAAGTACTCCCGTATCCATCATTGCCCGGGAGATCCTCCAGTACGCCTCCAATATCGAAGAAGCCTATGCCATCGCTTCGGCACGCAGTTCTTTCGTGTCGGAAAGCTTCCTGGTCGGATCGGCAGCAGATCATAAAGTGGTGGTGATCGAGAAGTCGACCGACAAAACGGCGATCTATGATCCCGATACCAATTATATCATCCTCACCAACCATTTCCAGTCGGACGCCCTTGCCAGAATCCCCCTGAACCTCGAAAACATGGTCAATGAAACTTCCGTTTACCGGATGGAAAGGGTGCAGGAACTGCTCGACAGTATCCCGGTGATAAGTCCCGGCACAGCTTCCGCTATCCTTCGCGACCGCAGGGGAAAAGGCGATAAGGATATCGGTAACGGCAACGAAAAGGCGATCAACCAGCTGATCGCACACCATTCGGTCATTTTCAGTCCCGAGCAGGGCCGGTTATGGATCAGCACGGAACCCTGGCAACTGGGAGCTTACCTCTGCTATGACCTGGATTCAGTCTTTGCGGACTACGGCCAGCGTGACGAAAAGCCGGTATACTTGCCCGCGAACACCATCCCGCCGGACACATTCATGACGACACCTGAATACGGCGATTTCCTTTACTACAGGCACCAGGCACAGATATTCCGCGAGGCGGCAGCAGCGGGCGAAAGTGTGGACGAGGAGGATACGGCCGTCAGCCTTTTCATCGCTTCCAATCCTTCGTTTTACCAGGTTTATAACCTCCTGGGCCAGTATTTTCAGGCCCTTGACAGATGCGATGATGCAGTGAAATATTATAATTTAGCGCTGGAAAAAGAGATCGCATCCGCCGATGAGCGGAATCAGATCGAGGACAAGATCCGGGCATGCAGCCATGAATGAACGATCCCGACATATTCCCGATATCGAGACCCGGTCGCGCGAGGAGATCAGGGCCTACCAGGACGAGAAGCTGAAAGAGGTGCTGGCTTACGTGAATGCGCGGTCGGCCTATTATTCGAGGGTGTTCAGGGAACAACACATTGACATCTCAGGGATACGCGGCATCGACGACCTCCCGATGTTGCCGGTAACCACAAAGGAAGACCTCCAGCGCTACAACGAGGATTTCATCTGCGTGGGCCGCGAAAAGATCATCGACCTGATCACCACCTCGGGGACCCTCGGCGACCCGGTGACCTTTGCCATGACCAACAGCGACCTCGACAGGCTGGCGTATAACGAATACCTGTCGCTTTCCTGTGCCGGTACCACGGAGCGCGATATCTTCCAGCTGATGACTACCATCGACCGCCGTTTTATGGCGGGACTGGCCTATTTCCTGGGTGCCAGGCGTCTGGGGGCCGGTATCGTCAGGGTAGGTAACGGCATGCCCGAGCTGCAGTGGGATACCATCAGGAGGATGAAGCCCACCGCATTCATCGTGGTACCTTCCTTTCTGCTGAAACTCATCGAATTCGCCGAGAAGAACGGCATCGACTACCGTAATACCGGCGTGAAAAAAGCCATCTGCATAGGGGAAACCCTGCGCAACCCCGATTTCTCGCTCACCACCCTGGGCAAAAAGGTGCAGGAAAAGTGGGACATCGAACTGTATTCAACCTATGCGTCAACCGAGATGAGCACCGCCTTTACCGATTGCGAACATGCGGTAGGCGGACACCAGCATCCGGAGCTTATCATCGTGGAATTCCTCGACGACGAGAACAATCCGGTAGCCGATGATGAGGCCGGCGAGGTTACCGTGACGACCATCGGCGTTGAGGGTATGCCCCTGCTCAGGTTCAGGACGGGAGACATCTGCTACCACTACCATGAACCCTGTGCCTGCGGGCGCACCACCACCCGGCTCGGCCCGGTGATCGGCCGCAAGCAGCAGATGATCAAATTCAAGGGCACAACGCTGTATCCGCCCGCCCTCTTCGATATCCTCGACAACATCGAAGGCGTGGAGAACTATGTGGTTGAAGTATACCATAACGACCTGGGTACCGACGAGATCCTCATCAGGATCGGCAGCAGCCGGGAAAGCGGACTGGATACGGCAAAACTCAAGGACCACTTCAGGGCAAAGCTGAGGGTGGCCCCATCCATCGTCTTCGATTCCGTCGAGAACATCGAGAAGATCAGGTTCCCCGAAGAAAACCGCAAAGCCGTCAATTTCATCGACAAGAGGCCCCGGTAAGACAGGCCGGGATCCCAAATTAGCGGAGCAATGATTACGGTGCCGTGATTGGGTGCACGGATATCGGGTCACAGATGGCTTCCGGCCAGCCATGATAAAAAAAACCTCCCGGATGTTGATTACGCCTCCTTTTCACCATAACTTTGTATCGATAAAAACTCAATGTTTATTGCCATGAAAAAGATCGTATTACTATCCGCAATCGTATTTGCGTTTTCGTTCGCAGCAAAATCGCAATATACCAAAGCCGATGTCTTCAAAGTAAAGGATATCACTTTCTACGGGCTTGACTTTTCAAATGCCATGCTCGTCGGGTCCGAAGGGTTTACCGACCCCTACGTGATCCAGGAACAGTTCTTCAGCTCGTGGAACAACCTGTTCATTGCCGAGCCCGACAAGTACAACCTGGCCGAAGTATTCGAAAAATCCAATGTAGCGACCAATTTCGATATCGTGACCGAGCGCAACGCGATGCCCGATCCCGGTGAGCTTGTTACAGATGAGCCCTATTCCTTCGGAGCAGATGTGGTCAGCGACATCATTGCTGAATATGATGCCGGTGAGGAAGGTATCGGACTGGTCTTTATCATCGAGAGCTTCAACAAAACAGCTGAAACGGGCTACATGTGGGTTACCTTTTTCGACAAGTCCACAGGAGAGGTACTCCTGGCCAAACATATGGCCGGTGATGCAGGTGGCTTCGGCCTGCGCAACTACTGGGCCAAAAGCTATTACAACGTGATGAAGGATATCGGGAAGAAGGAATGGAAGGCCTGGAAGAGCGAATAGTAGTATTTAATTATCGGTCCTGAGCCCGATGACGATCCCTGTACTTACGTTTTTCCCAGCATCATAACCGGCGACGAAGTCGATGCGGAACAGGGTGAAGATATTCTCGATACCGGCGCTGATCTCGAAATAATTATTGCGGAATTCCGACGTGAAATACCTGAAACCGGCAACGGCTTTCCACCTGGTTTTTCTCACCAGCGGGATCTTGTTAAAAATGAATCCGTTGAAATGGTGCTCCGCGCAGGCTTCCACGTAATTCCTGTTGGTTGAATGGGCATAATAATCCAGCAACTGGAAGGAATTGAGCCTGAACCTGCCGAAGATGGTCCGGTTACCGTCGAAATGATGGTAATCCATGAATTCCATCGCACGATTATTGAAGAAAACACCGTAAAGGCCACGGTATTGCAGGGTGCCGAATGGTCCGATCTTCTGGCTTCCTTCCAGCCCGGCCCTGAAAAAGTCGTAGTCCACGTCGCTGCCCAGGAAACCGGGGATACCTTTCACATAGCTGATGATGATATCGGGATAGTCGGAACCGAACACCACCTTTTCCGGTATGGATATATATTTCTGCCTGATCCTTATCCTGAAGCTGGCCTTAATGGTCAGTGAGTTGTTCGGGGAGAATGCCGGGCCTTCGTTCAGCGGATCACGGGGATCATTACTGGTAAACCTGTTCCTGCTGCTTTTCACCCATGAATAATCCGTTGAATTCAACAGTGCGTCCCTGCGTGCATATTCAATGCCTGCGGTAAGATAGAAGCCATTGACCAGTTCGGAGCTGTGGGTGAGGCCGATCCAGCTCTTCTCATAAAGCTTCATATGGTTATGGCCATCCAGCAGGGTATAAAGGGTATTCACGAAGGGCGATATCGGGTTGCCCGCATTGAACTGTACCGGTTTGATGCCCCCGCTTAAATTGATCCTTGCAAATTTATCGCGGTTGTACTGGTAATTTGCCGATAAGCTGTAGCCCCAGCGCAGGTTTGAGAAACCGTAGGATACATCCTGCGAGATGCTGAGATAATCCCTGCTTGCGAAAGATTTTGTAAAACCGGTGCTGATATATAGGTTGAGGCCCTGCACGGTATTGAAATTGACAGTGGTGAGCGGTGAGCCTATGCTGTAACTTGTGCTGTCGTGCCTGCGGTAATAGGTGTACCCCGAAAGCAGGGCTCCCCAGCGAAGGCGGTTGTTTCGCCTGTCGAGCGAATCGAGGTATTCCCTGGAACTTCTCATCCGCTGCAGGCTGTCCTCCTTCCGGTAATTTCTCCTTTCCTCATCGGTCAGCGGAATGGGTCGGTTCTCCTCCCAGTACAGCGAGTCTTTGCTGTTGGCATCCCTGTTGGCCCTGATAAACTCGTTACTGAAATACCGGCGTTCGAAATCATTGTTGAACCGGTAACCGGTAAACTGTGAGTGAAAGATGCCGTTACCTGCAAAACGCTTTCCGAGGAGGTTCACGGAAAAATAGAATTGTAGCCGCTGCGTCAGTTCCATCCAGGTGGTATCGTCGACGGGAACCATGGTCTTGGCGATCTTCACGGAGTCGATGAAGGGGAGGTTGGCATCCTTGCTGATGGTTAGGTCGAGGCTGTGGATCCTCCACTGGTCCTCGACAATATAGATGTAGCCGCTGAATACAGGGTCGATCCTCCGCTTCGGGATCACCCTGATCTTGTTCACCAGGTAATCATTTTCGTAAAAGGTACCCTCGAGCCGGTAACGGTAATAGAACAAAGCGTTGCCGGCTATGGGCGAGATGAAGCCACGCTCATCCATATCGACCGGGATCGTGATCTTGTTATTGTAAAAGTTCGACATGAAAAAGGTGATGAAGTTGAACCCGAAGCCCTGGTCGTTGCCGCTGACCTTCACCGACACCATCTCTTCCCTGAACCTGTCGGGCTGCTCAAAGCTGATCACCGATTCCGATTCCGAGAGGTATACGATCCCCAGGATGGAGTCTGTCTTCGTGTTGAGCGAATCACCGAATATTTTGTCCGGTGCTTCCGTAATGCGAAAAATCCCCTTGGTATAGGCCTCGCAAACATAATCATCCACCTGTTCAAGATAATACTTCCGCCGTTCGATGGCTTGCCTGATGATGCGGTAGGCCGGGTCTTCGGCCTCGGCGCTGATCACCACCTCTTCCAGCGAAACCTCCTCCCGTTCAAGCACGATATTGAGCGTAACTGTTTCGTTGCCAACACGGATGATCCGGTGTTGCTGACGGTAACCAATATACTGGAACACCAGCTCATGCTCGCCGGAGGTTAGCTGCAGTTCGAAATAACCTTCCGGGTTTGATGCCGTGCCGGTGGTCGTGCCCTGCACGTAAATACTGGCAAAAGCAAGGGCTTCTCCATCAGCGTTGCTGATGTACCCGTTCACCATGCCTGCCCGGAGTGAAAGGCCGGAGATGAACAGAACAAGGAATACCATTAGCCGCATCAACACAAAAATAAGGTAAAACCCGCGCCGGTGCGATCCGATAAATTCATTTATTTTGCATAAAAACACATGCCCATGAAGAAGATCATCCTTCCGATACTTATCATCAACGCCTTATTGCTCCCAAAGCTTACCCTGGCCCAGAACACCGATTTCCTGCTCGACCAGCGCGATGGCAACATTTACCTGGTGGCAAAATTCAACGACCTGTGGTGGATGTGCCAGAACCTGAAATTCGATGCAGGTGAAGGCTCGTCATGCTACGATGGCGACGAGACCAACTGCATGCTTCACGGGCGATGGTATTCGTTCGATGCTGCCCTCAGGGCGTGTCCGGAGGGTTACCGCCTGCCCACCGACGACGACTGGATGGCCCTGGAATCATTCATTGGCATGGACGATAAGGACCTGGACCAGAATTTCAACCGGAACTCAGGTACAGTGGGTAAATTCCTCAGGGTGAACGGGGGCATCGGTTTCGATGCAGAAATGGCCGGAATGATCAACAACAGGGGCAATTCGTCCTATTCGGGCGAACGGGCCTATTTCTGGACTGCCACCGCAAATGACAACAGCACTGCCTGGAGCAGGATCTTCGAAAAGACCAAGGACGGTGTCGAAAGGCAATCCTTGCTCAAAGGATTTCAGCTGTCGGTACGCTGCGTGAGGGATGTTGAAGTGGTTCAATGAGCTATAATAAGCACGAAGGGCCAAAAGTACAACACAAAGTTACCCGAAGACTTATTAAACAGCCGCTTTTTTTCTGTTAACGGGAAGATCCCCTGTGCTTATTCCAGCACATTGAATTCCACTGATACGTTGGCAGTCTGGAAGTTGATCCCTCCGCCGGGCAATGGTTCTCCAACAGGCAAAGAGGTATCGTAAGGCATGGGGAGGGCCGGGATTGTACCCGTGAGTTTGCCATTGCCCAGGGTCACCCCGGTGATGTTCACCACGAAATTGGCCGGTACCGCAATGTTCAGTTTCAACAGGTCGATGTCGTCGTTCCATTCCCATGTTCCCTGCTGGGTTTCATTGCTTTCGCCAAGGCAGATATACCATGAGGTGTAGTCGGCCCGGAGCTCGAGGGCGGCATGGGTTGAATCATCGCAGGGGGCAGCACCGAGCAGGCCTCCACCCACGAATTTAAAAGCATCGTCACCGGCCTGGTAATGGTTGGTGTCGCCGTTCACGATCACCGTGATGGGAGCATTGAAGGTGGCCGCCACGAAGGTGTACTTGCCGACAAGCGGGTTCACCGGCGCCGGGTTGTTGCCGTTGTCATCATCGCTGTCCTTTTTACAGGCTGCCACGGCCAGGACCGTTACGACAATAAATAAGATCTTTTTCATGACTATAGGATTTTGCTTTGTTTCAACATTTATACAAAGTTAATGACAAAAGCCTTCGCCCGGTGCATTTAAAAATTCCAGGATCTCGTCGAGAATAGCAGGCAGGCTGTCGCTCCCGGCGTCTATAACCAGCACTTCCCCTATATTCCACTGGCGGATAGCCCTTTTCAGGATCCTCTTCCTGACAACCCAGAGCATGGGCAATTTTGTTCTGGAGGTCAGCATTTCGAGGTCGTCCGACCATCCCCGGCCCCTGAGCTCTACCGGGCCAACCTCGTCGACCACCACCAGGTCGGTATTTTCCTCCCCGATGCGACTGAATATCTCATGGCCAAAAGCAAGACCTTCCGGGCTGAAATAATACTTCCCGTGACGGAACCACCCTTCATGGTGAAGGTTCCTGATGTACACCTGCTCCCGGCCGCTTTGGATATCCCTGAGGTTGTAACCGATCCTGCCGCCCTCATCGTGTACGCCGGGGGCAATGATCCCCTTCATCCTGATACCTCTGGCAGTCAGCAATTCCATGAGTTTCATCAGGAAGCCGGTCTTTCCCTGCTGCACCTCACCGGTGATGATCAGTACCCTGTTCCGGCAGGCAAGCTCCGCCTTCAGTGAAGGATATACGGCGGCCGAATGACTGATGATCATCCCGAGCGATGCTACCGGTGATGCCATTATTTTCCTCACTCCCGGCAGAGACCCGATGATGCCGGGAAGCACGGAAAAGGCGAGTGAAACGGAATGGTAAACGCTTGCAAATCCGTGATGGTAAAGGATGGTACGGATCAGCGGGTTCCGGAGTTCCTGGCTTAGGGCGGCAAATCCCGTCAGGATCACCACGGCGCGCAGGTTCATCCTGATGCCTGCCATCAGCCCCTCGAGGTCCCAGACGTGCCCCTTGCTCAACCCGTTCCAGAAGATGGCGGCCAGCAGGGTGATCGCCATGAACCACAGCCAGAAGGAAGGTTTCCGGAATGAACGCATGCTTCTTTTATAGCGGAAGAGACAGAATGCCGCATATCCCAGGGCAGGGAAAAGCGAATACTGCACCGGTAAGGTATTGATGACATATAGGCAGAGCACGATGCATGCCAGATGGAATAAGAGCATCCACGGGGAAGAACGCCCCAGCCCTTCCTGTTCCGGGAACCCTGCTTTGCTTCCAGGGTGGATATGACCAGTTTCGACCTGCAGTTGGAGCGCCCTTCTGCCGGCAACATACCCGGTAATGGCCGCGAGTATGCCGGCCAGGCAATAGGCCGCCACGATCGCGCCGATCAGCAGCCACGGATCACCCTTTTCCATTCCCAGCTGCCTGATGATATACCTGTACAGCTGCTCCACGATCACCACCAGGTCGAAGCCATAGATCACCAGCAGGCTCACCACCTTGTGAAGCAAGGCACTGAGCACGGCAAAGGCCCCGCCCAGCATATAGGCAGGCAGGTTTCGACCCATGAGCAATATGAACAGTTCAATGATGAGTGCTTCGGAAAAGATCCCGACCATGGGACCAAGGATGATGGCGCTGGGCGAGATGGACTTGAGCAGTGCAGCCACCAGTCCGGCCTTCCATACAAGACCGCGCACCTTCCAAACCTGCACGAACCCGATCACCAGGGCAACACTGGCAAAGGCAAGGATGGTCCCGGCAAAAGGAATGCGCAGGTTGTGCAGGAAACTCCCGATGATGATCTCAAATGATGCCCAGAGGCTCCCTGCCACCGCCGCCTTTATCCAGGATTCACTCAATCGTGTGCTGATATGCCGCGACATGTCGACGATCTTACATTGATCAGCGAAATTATTGATTTTACGGCAATCCCTCACCATAATCCGTCCGGAAACAAGGCCACTACGCGTTCAGATCACAAATCATTACAATTTATGCTTTGCTATTTTTTATATCTTGTGAAAGATTTTAATCATAAAAGTTGAAAATGGAGCACAGGGGCTCAGGAGACTTCAAAAGGACCTTGCTGCTGGTCCAGTTTATTCTTTTTATGGCCTTACACGGCTTATCACAGCACATCAGCGTGGACGGCACCGTGAGGGAATCAGACAGCGGGGAAGCCCTCACTGGGGTGAATATTTCCATACTGGGAACCACCGAAGGTTGCGTATCGGATGTCAACGGGCGCTTCATCATCAAAACGTCATTGCCTCCTCCCTTTACCCTGACCTTTTCCTTTGTGGGCTATGCCAAAGTCGATCTGCAGATCAGCAGGAGTGTCTCCTCACTGCTGGTCGAGATGGAGCCCAGGGCGATCCTCGGGCAGGAGGTGGTGATCTCGGCTTCAAGGGTTGAGGAAAACATTATGGCCTCCCCCGTTACCATTGAAAAGCTTACCAGCAGGGAGATCAGCCAGATCCCGACAGCCAATTTCTATGATGGGCTCTATGCGATCAAGGGCGTGGATATGAACGTGCACAGCCTCACCTTCCGCTTCCCCAACACCCGCGGTTTCACCGGGGAGACCAACCTGCGAATGAACCAGCTGGTCGACGGGGTGGACAACAGCTCTCCCGGGTTGAGTTTTTCGGCAGGGAATATCTTCGGCCTGTCGAATATCGATATCGATAATGTGGAACTGCTGGTAGGTGCTTCTTCGGCCCTTTACGGCCCCGGGGGGATGAACGGGGTGCTGCTGATGCACAGCAAGAATCCTTTTGATCATGAAGGCCTGACTGTATCGCTGCAGAGCGGTTTGATGCATGTGGCTGATGAGTACACTTCAGGACCCAAACCCATGGCTAATCTTGATTTACGCTATGCCACGAAGATCGGCAAAAGGTTTGCCTTTAAGGTGACGGGCACATACCTGAGGGCCACCGACTGGTTCGCCGTCGACTACCGCGATAAGAACGACCTGGGCAATACCACCTCGACCCGCGAAAGCAATGAAGGTTACGACGGCGTTAATGTTTACGGCGACGATATCGTGGTGCCGGTTAACCTGGCGGAGGTAGCCCCAAACGTGCTGGCAGGCGTTGCGGAGGCCCGCGGGCTTGTGCCCGGCACCCCCGAATACGAGAATTTCATCAACGACAACCTGCACCTTTTCCCTGACCAGGTGATCACCCGCACCGGCTGGAAAGAACGCGACCTGGTCGACTATAACACTTATATCATGCGGTTCAACGCAGCTCTGCATTACCGCTTCGGCAAGGATTATGAAGCCATCGTCCGCGGCGGATCGGGAAGCGGCACCAGCGTTTACACGGCACAGAACCGCTTTGCCTTCAAGGATTTCAGGATGTCGAACCTGCAGGCCGAGGTCAACAACCCCGATTTTTATGTCAGGGCCTATTATGTATGGGAAAATTCAGGCGACTCCTATAATGCCGGCGGTGCAGGCGCACAGATCAACGAAGCCTGGAAACCGAGCGAAGAATGGTATGCCGATTATATTGCCGCCTTCACCCAGCAGATCCTGCTGGGTGCATCGCGGGAAGATGCCTTCAAGTTTGCCAGGCTGGTGGCTGAGAACAGGGACGAACACGGCAATGTTTTCAACCCTTCCGAAAATGCATTCCCCTACGCCGGGTCGGAAGCATTCGATGCTTATTTCAACGAAGTGATCAGCACCCCCATCCGCGACGGGGGGGCCAAGGTCCTCGACAAGAGCCAGATGTTCCATACCGAGGCGATGTACAACCTGAGCCGGTTTGTACCCTGGTTCGACCTGCAGGCGGGGGTGAGTTACCGCAATTACCTCATCAGCAGCGAAGGCACGGTGTTCGCCGATTCGCCGGGAAACCCTATTCATATCAACCAGTACGGCGGCTTCGTGCAGCTCAACCGCGAGTTCTTCAACGACCACCTGCGTGCCACCCTGGCCGCCCGTTACGACAAGAACCAGTATTTCAGGGGAAGGGCCACTCCCAGGTTCTCGCTGGTATATTTTGTAGATGAGGACATGGACCACACCCTGCGGGGTTCTGTGCAAACCGCCTATCGTTTTCCCTCAACCGCCGACCAGTGGGTCAACCTCGACGTCGGCGCTTACCGGGTGATCGGCGGGTTGCCGGAAGTACATGCACTGTACGATTTTGAGCATAACCCGGTTTATCCCCTGAGCAATGCCAACCCGGTAACCGGAAAACCCGTGACGGAGAATGGCCCCTTCGTGATCCCCGAATTCGAACCCGAGAGGGTCACGGCATATGAGGTCGGGTATAAAGGATTATTCCTCAACAGCTTGCTTTTCCTCGATTCCTACGTATTCGTGAACAGGTTCAGCGGTTTCCTGGCCACACAGGTGCTGGTACAAAACCCTTATGAAGAAGACGAAATGCGTTTCATGACCACCATCAGCACCAACGAACCGGTTACGGCCTGGGGATGGGCCCTCAGCCTCGACATGCTGATGCCCAAAGGTTTTTTTGCCGGCGGGAATGTAGCCTATAACGCACTGGAATCCATAAAAGACAAACCGCCCGGTTTCCAGTCACGTTTCAACACGCCCCGATATCGCTTTAACCTCAGCATCGGTAAGCGTGAATATCATGACAAGGTAGGGTTCAAACTCAGCTTTCGCTGGCAGGACACTTTCCTCTGGGAATCTGCTTTTGGTACGGCCCAGATGCCCGCCTTCTCTACCCTCGACGCACAGGTCAGCTATACCATCACACCCCTGTATACCACAGTTAGGATCGGCGGATCGAACGTCCTGAACGGTTGGTACAATACGAGCTTTGGCAGTGCGAGCATCGGGGGCCTCTATTACCTGACACTAGTTTTCGACGGCCTGAAGGGCAGGGACCAGTGATCATTCCGTGACCACAAATCTCAGTACCAGCTCACCCAGTATCCTGGCCTGGTCCTGGATCTCCTTAACCATATCGATCCCTTCAGGGTCTACCTTTTCGGCATGTACGTCGATACGTGAATTCAACAATACTGATCCGTCGATCATCTGGAAACATCGTACTGCCATATTCCCGTAAGCATTCTGAATGTCGATAAGGGGCATTTTATCAAGGAGTTTTACCTTATCACTAAAAACGATCTTGTAATTGTAGGCATCCGTATACTGAAAATCCGGATAGTAAGTCAGCATGCGCTTGTCGGCATCCAGGTTTTTGTCAACAATATGGCAAAACCATCCTTTTAAGTCCAGGAAAATGGTATCGTTGCTTTTAGTGAGAATATCCCTGGCCCTGAACCGGACATCAAACTCTGCCTTGAAAGGAAAGTCCTGCCGGACCCCTTTCACCTCAAATTTTTCCGGGCTGATCCCCGGAGAGATCCCCTCCCAGATCTTTTTACAATACAACGGATTCACCGTTTCATCACAAATATCATACAGGTAAGAGCTTCTTCCCAATGTGGAAAACTGGCCGGTAAGCGATACATTGGCCGTGAAGCCAGCTGTCATTTTTTCCAGGTCGATATCCACAACGGCCGACTGTGTCCTGGTATTATCACGGTTATTGCTGGCAGGGGTATTGGCTGAAACGAATTTTTCCTCAATAGCGCTTTTATAATCCCTGTAATAATCAAGATAAATGAGCCTGGCAGTGGTATTTTCAAAATAATAAGGGAGCTCGTTAAGATAATACCCGAAACGGTCTTTTTTAGGATATATAAACTGGATGGAACCGTTTTTCAACATCACGGCAAAAATGTAATCATTGCTGATGGTGGGCTCGAAATATGCCTTTGAGATTACCCCCGACCTGACATCGGCTAGGTATGCAGTGAAGTAATCGAGGCCCAGGCCAGAGATCAGCCCGACATAGATATTATACCTGCTGCGGTCGGTGATCACCCCGGCCGTGATATCATCCCCGAAACGTTCTTTTCTGATGTCGAGGCGGTTAAAATAATCAAGGTCGGGATCGAAAGTAAAATGCTCGGCAATGTAATTATGAACAGTGTACAGCTGGCTGTATCCTGTGGTATCAACCGGCAGGTTTGCCAGCCTTTCATCAATGTACTGTCTGACCTGGTTATATTGGGGGTTATTCACTCCTTCAAGCATGGCCCTTACGATCGTTAAATGTTCAGCTTCCCTAACCGATACCCCGAAAAAATAAAAAGGGGCAAACCTTTCCTCAAATGAATTATACGGGGTATAGATCATCTCGTAAGGTCTCAGTGAGATGATAACATGAGGCAAGGTTTTATAGGCACGGATGCCGGACTCATCCATACAGGCTTCAAGATCGCTGAAATTCCAGGAATATTTTAATTGCTGACCTTTAGCAGGTTCGGGCTCATCACAAAAGAAAGCATGGATCTCCGATTCAAGGCCTTTATCAATAATAAAGGAAAATTCCTTCCTCTGTATGGGGAAATCCCCGTGAAAGAATATCCGCAGCGTCATCAGGCTGAAAAGGTTCTCGCCATATTTTACAGAATAATCGTATTCATACTCCAGCACATCCCCGTTTTCGATGCCGGGAATATCATAAACGTATTCCTGGAATTCCCCGAATTTGTCTTCCTTGATATCTCTTGCCTGGAAAGTATTCACATCAGGGGTTATTTCAGGTGATAAGGTGCTCCCGTCAGGTTTAATGATCCTGACATTGAATGTCTGCACATTAATATTCGCCAGGTGCTTGCCCGCATTCCTCGACTGCGGTGCATGGCAGTACAATATAGGATCGAAGGACTGGGGCAGGCTGACATGGCTGAAGGCCTGAAGCCCCTTATCAGTATTGATCCTCACCCTGAGTTTCCTTTTAAAATCAAACTGGATCAATCCTGCTTTTTTTCCCGAGGTGATGATCATGATCGAGTCGAATTCAACCACAGTTTCGTCGTTACCTTCCCCGGAAAAACAGGATGGTCGGGCCGCCTGTAAAATAACTGTATTTGTCGCTATTAAAAGCAGGAATACTGAAAGTGTTTTTGTAATCTTCCTCATTACCATTGGTTTTGGTGATGGTTTTCCTTAGATGTACCTGCAAGATAAGAAATTCCCTTATCCTGAACACCCTTTTCCTATAATTTCCGGGAAAGGATTGCGTTTATTATATATTCTGGCTTAAAGCATGAATTTAACGGCCATATTGATACTTTCCATCTTCCTGCTTTTCCGGCTGCCTGATCATCAGGATAAGAAAAAGATGCAGTGCTGGCAGGATATCGAGCCTGAAGCTGAAACCATCATTTCAAGGTTCCGGCCTCCGGAGGGATATCAGAGGCTGACAGCTGACAGCAGCAGTTTTGCATGGTACCTTCAACATCTTCCACTGAAAGAAGAAGGTACAAACGTACGTTATTATGACGGCAGGATTAAACCCAACAGTTTTGTGGCAGCAGCGGTGATCGGTATCCCGCTTGGTCAAAAAGACCTGCAGCAATGTGCCGATGCCATCATCAGAATACGGGCCGAATACCTGCGGACATCAGGACAGGAAGAAAGGATCGCTTTCCATTTTACCAATGGGACGACTGCGGTATGGGAAAAATGGAAAAACGGTTACCGCTGTGATGTATCGGGGAACCGTGTGAAATGGGAAAAGAACTGTGCTTATTCGGATTCGGATGAAACATTCAGTGATTACCTGGAAACCGTCTTTATGTATTCCGGCACATTATCCCTTGAAAAAGAACTGGAAGCGGTCAGCGTCGACTCGATCATGCCCGGCGATGTCTTTATTGAAGGAGGCAGTCCCGGGCATGCCGTGCTGGTAGTGGATGTCGCTGTGCATCCTGATGGAAGCAGGAGCTTTATACTGGCACAGGGATATATGCCAGCCCAGGATATACATATCATCATCAATCCGAACCGCCCTGAAATAAGCCCATGGTACATACTTTCAGTGGGAGAAGAACTGCATACTCCCGAATGGCATTTTGGCAAAGATGCCCTGAAGCGATTTTAAGATTCCATCGCGATATATTTCAGGAATTCCTGCCGCGTTTCAGGATCCCTGAACTTGCCGGAGTAAGAGACGGTTACCGTGCTGCTGCTTTCATCCTGTATCCCGCGGCATGACACGCACATATGTTTGGCATCGATCACCACGGCCACGTCTTCGGTATTGAGGGCTTTCTTCAGTTCCTCGGTGATCTGGACGGTAAGCCGCTCCTGGACCTGTGGCCTGCGTGCGAAATAATCCACGATGCGGTTGAGTTTTGAAAGCCCGATCACTTTTCCGCTGGAAATATAGGCCACATGGGCCTTGCCTACGATGGGCAGAAAATGATGCTCGCAGGTGGATGTCATGGAGATGTCCCGCTCGACAAGCATTTCTTTGTATTTGAACTTATTGTCGAAAACCGATATCCTGGGCATGTTCTTGGGGTCAAGGCCGTAAAAGATCTCCTTCACGAACATTTTCGCCACCCGGTGGGGCGTGCCCTTCAGGCTGTCGTCGTTCAGGTCGAGACCCATCGCCCGCATGATCTTTTCAAAATGATCTTCGATGATCTCCATCTTGTCCTCATCACTCATGTCGAAGGCATCGGGCCTCATCGGCGTATCGTAGGAGGTTCCCACATGGTTGTCACCAACAAGGTCGAACAGCTCCTGATCGGGCTTGCCGGTAAACACGTCGTGGCCGTTTACGGTGAGGGTTTCGTTCGATTTGATCAGTTCTTCGTATTTCATGTTCCTGTTTTTTTTGATTTGTCGATTCATTGCTGTATTCCTTACAAAATTCATGTCAGTCATCATACCTAACAATGGAACTATTTAAATTGTTTAATAAAATATCCGAATTATTAAACAAATCTTGCCTCCAGCATGAATCATATCACGTTTGAATGAGCGCAAACATGCATTCAGTACAGAACCTTTATGCCGGAATTTTGTTAATTGGTTGTAACAATAATAAAACTGATCAATAACAGGCCATGAACATGCAAAATACAGGACAAGCGGTACTGGTAACGGGAGGTAGTGGTTATCTAGCCTCACACATCATACAGCAACTGCTCGAAAACGGACATATCGTTCATACAACGGTACGTAACAAGGGAAAAACGGAAAAATATGAACACCTGCTTCAACTGGCCGACCAGGCAGCGGGGGAGCTGAAGATATTTGAAGCCGACCTCCTTATTCCCGGATCCTTTGCAGATGCCATGAAAGGCTGTACACATGTTTTTCATACTGCCTCTCCCTTTACGATCGGAAAAGTGAAGGATCCGCAAAAGATGCTGATAGAACCGGCCGTGCAGGGGACTAGGAATGTTTTGGAAACCGTAAGCGATACCGGTTCCGTGGAACGGGTCGTGCTCACCTCCAGCATAGTGGCCATCATGGGTGATGCTGCCGATGCCCGCAACATCCCCGGAGGTGTTTTCACGGAGGAGCACTGGAACACCAGCAGCAACCTGGAGCACCAGCCCTATGCCTATTCCAAGACGCTTGCCGAAAAGGAAGCCTGGAAGATCGCCGGTGAACAATCACGCTGGTCGCTGGTGGTCATGAACCCCGGATTCATCCTGGGCCCTTCGCTGACCCGGAGGGATGACTCAACCAGTATCGGGTTCATGGTTTCCATGGGTAACGGCACTTACAAGACCGGGGCGCCCGAAGGCTTCCTGGCTGTTGTCGACGTGCGGGATGTGGCTGCCGCCCATATCAGCGGGGCTTTCAGGAAAGAAGCCTCCGGTCGTCATATCCTTGCCAGCGAAACACTTTCCTTTATCGAAATGGGCCGTATCCTCGGCAAACACTTCCCTGCCTACCCTATCCCGAAACGGAAAGTGCCGAAGTGGTTCTTTATGCTGGTTGGGCCTATGTTCGGCCTGAGCCGTAAATACATCAGGAGGAATATCGGCATCCCGCTCATGGTGGATAATACTTACGGGATCAAGGACCTGGGGATTAAGTACAGGCCTGTTGAGGAAACCCTCACGGACCAGTTCAACCAGCTGGTCAACGATGGCCTGCTGAAAGACCGGCGGTAACTATACCGGGCATCAGCCATTATCATCAGTATATCATTCAATCACCCCCATCGGCAATCGCCTAATGATACCCGTGTTCCCAGAGCAGCAGGGACAGGACCGAGAGGATCAGAAGAAATGCTGAAACGGAAAGAAGTATTTTCTGGAATACCGGAAGTTTTGCATTCCCGGCAAATGAGCATTCAAAGGCGATGCCGATGCTCAGGCTGAAAGAGATCCCAAGCATGATCCCGTAGAATGTCACGCCCATGCTCAGCGAAAAGGTGATCATCACCGCCAAACCAAAGATCAGTCCCAGTATATAGCCGGCCCCCGTAAAGACGCCTTTCGTTTTATTTGATCTTTTCATTCATAAAAATGGGGCCGGTGTTCAGTCCCGGCCCCCAGATAACCCTGATTAACAAACCTGAGAAAATTTACAGGCAGTTTTTTAAAATCCTTTAAACCTTGCAGTTTTCCCAATACCTGCACAAATAATAAAATAAAAATTATGCCAAACTTATATCGGGCTGTATATCTGATGTTTGTGACGATCTCCCTGCCCGGTTACAAGTAGAATAATGTTACCAGCCGGACAATTTATGATCGCTTCCGTACAGCGGACCGGCAGAATTTGCCAATGCAACACCCTGAACCCAATACTCATCACGAATCAGCTTAATTCCTATCTTTGAGCCAAATCCATTACCATGAAGAAACATATCATTTTTATTGTCTTCCTGCTGATCGCATCAACAGCGATCAGCCAGGTGAAGATCGGTTATGCCAACCTGGAATTCATCCTGAGGAACCTTCCCGAAACGGCACAAATGAACAAGGACCTGAACGCATACCAGAAAAAACTTGAAGAACAGATCGTTGCCAAGCAGGAATATTACCAGTCGCTGCTCAAGGATTACTACGACAAGGAGCAGAAAGGCTTTTCCGAAAGCCTGCTTGAAAGTATGCGCAGCCAGATCACTTCGCTCGAGAAGGAAATACAGGCCGACGCGACCAATGCGGATGCTCTTATGGCCAATCTTTCCGCACAGAAACTGAAGCCCATTACCGAAAAGATCACCGAAGCCGTGAACCAGGTTTACCGGGAAGGGGGATATACCTACATTTTCAACAGTGCCGATGGCACGGGCAATTCCATTGTGCTCAAAGGCCCTGAAAGTGAAAACCTCACCTACATAATCCTGGAAAAACTTGGTGTAACCTTCGATGAGGAATGATGCCATGAGATACAGGGCCATTGTTGTCATTCTTGCAGTCCTCTTCCTTCAGCATGGGCTGGGAGCCCAGGAGACGGAAGACCATAAGGCCAAGCGCATGCAGTGGTTTTCCGATGCCAGGCTGGGTATCTTCATCCACTGGGGCATTTATGCCGTGAACGGCATCGACGAATCCTGGTCGTTCTTCAACGGGTATATCCCCTACGACGATTATATGAAACAACGAGACGGGTTCACTGCGAAAAAGTACGATCCCGTTCACTGGGCTTCCCTTATAAAAGAGAGCGGGGCAAAATATGCCGTTATCACCTCCAAGCATCACGACGGCGTGGCCCTCTGGCCTACCAGGTGCGGCGACCTCCACCTGAAGAAAGATTATATCAGCCCTTTTTTGAAGGCACTCAGGGATGAAGGTCTGAAAACGGGCCTGTATTTTTCCCTGCTCGACTGGTCGCACCCCGACTACCCGAATTTCACCCGGGAAGAAAAGAGATATGAAGATGACACCACCCGCTGGAACCGTTTTGTCAAGTTCAACTTCTGCCAGCTGGATGAGATCATCACACAATTCAATCCCGATCTTTACTGGTTCGACGGGGATTGGGAACAAAATGCGGAAAAATGGGAAGCCCCGCTGATCAGGGAAACCATCCTGGCCCATAATCCCAATGCCATTATCAATTCCCGCCTGCAGGGCTATGGCGACTATGCCACGCCCGAACAGGGCGTACCGGTGCACAAGCCTGAGGAACCCTGGTGGGAGCTCTGCATGACCATGAACGACTCCTGGGGTTACCAGCACAACGACAGGAACTACAAGAGCCCCAACCAGGTGATCCGCATCTTCGTGGACTGCCTGAGCATGGGGGGCAACCTTTTGCTCGACATCGGGCCCAGGGCCGACGGGACGATCCCCGATGAGCAGGTCGGGATCCTTCAGGAGCTTGGCCGCTGGACCACAAAACATGCCGAAGCGATATATGGCAGCCGGGCGGGGATACCAAAAGACTATTTTTATGGCCCCACAGCACTCTCGGCAGACAGCAATACCCTTTATCTTTTCCTCGACCATCAACCCACCGGGCCGGTGATGGTAAAAGGTCTGAAAAACAAGGTGAACCGTATCTGGGTACTTGGGAACGGCACCAAGCTCAATTACGACATAAAGATGAAACAGTACTGGAGCCCCGTGCCAGGCATCCTGTATATCGACGTGCCACCAACGGTCCTCGACGCTCAGGTGACCGTCATTGCCATCCTCCTCGAGGGAGAGATAGAACTGTATGAATGATCAAAACAGTAACCCATGAGAACCATTATCCATTCCATTTTTACATTTTCCCTTTTCCTTTTTCCTTCTTCCTTTCTCCCCGCCCAGCACGGCCCCCAGAAGTATTATCCGGAGACCGACCCCCTGGTGCTGGAAAAGCTTGCGCAATGGCAGGACATGAAATTCGGGCTGCTCATGCACTGGGGCGCATACAGCCAGTGGGGCATCGTGGAGTCGTGGTCGATATGCGCCGAGGATGAAGGCTGGTGCAGGCGCAAGTCTGATAATTACACGGAATACAAAAAGGAGTACGAGAACCTGAAGACAACCTTCAACCCGGTGAATTTCAATCCCGAAAAATGGGCCAGGGCCGCGAAGGATGCCGGCATGCGTTACGTGGTGTTCACCACCAAGCATCACGACGGCTTCTGCATGTTCGACACGAAGTACACCGATTATAAGATCACCGATCCCGCCTGTCCGTTCAGCAGCGATGAGCGCTCGAACGTGGCGCTTGAGATCTTCAACGCTTTCAGGGATGAGGGCATGTGGGCAGGGGCCTATTTCTCCAAGCCCGACTGGCACAGTGAACATTACTGGTGGCCCAATTTTGCCACCCCCGACCGGAACGTGAACTATGATATTGAAACCTATCCCGATCGCTGGGAAAATTTCGTTCAGTTCACCCATAACCAGATCCTGGAACTGATGACGGATTACGGCAAGATCGACATCCTCTGGCTCGACGGCGGCTGGGTGGCCCCCATGAGCGAAGCGGAGATCAGGGAGCGGGTGAACACGCCCGGATACAAGTTCATCCATTACCAGGACCAGGACATCCGCATGGATGAACTGAAAGCTAAGGCCCGCGAAAAGCAGCCCGGCCTGATCGTGGTCGACCGTGCCGTGGAAGGCCCCAACCAGAACTACCTCACCCCCGAGAACCAGGTGCCCGAGAAGATGTTGCCCTATCCCTGGGAGTCGTGCATCATTGCCGGGGGCGGATGGTCGTGGGTACCTGATGCGAAATACATGAGCGGCAGGCAGGCTGTGCACCTGCTGGTGGATATCGTATCGAAGGGCGGCAATCTCCTGCTCAACATCGCCCCAGGCCCCGACGGCAGCTGGCACGACGGCGCGTATAAACTGCTTGAGGACATCGGCAACTGGATGGAAGTGAACAACGAGGCCATTTACGGCACCCGGCCGGTGACACCCTACAAGGAGGGCAATGTGTGCCTTACAGGAAAAGAAAGCGACACTTTCATTATATACTTAGGCGGTGAAAACGAAACAGCGCCTCCACCCATCATCAGTATGACCACCTGGTCGCCACCCGAGGGGGCATCCATAACCATGGCAGGCCTCGACGGCCTCATCCGCTGGGAAAGGAACGGGGATGGCTTTGTGCTGCATGTGCCGGACAAGGTACAGCTCACGCCGCCCTGCCGGTATGCGTGGGTGTTCAGGGTGCATGGGGAATAGTATTACGTACCAGGTATCAGGTATTACGTGTTTTTAATTTAAAGGTGATCGTTTGGGAATGCACCTCACCCCCTGGACCCGAGTACTCGGGGAAAAGGGTGACGGGGGGTAAGGGGGTGAGGGGCACCCTGAGCCCAGTCCCTGTCTATGCCTGAAATAAGTTGACCATAATTTTTACGATTATGGGAACAAACAGCATTTTTACAGAAAGTCTTCGGTCAAGACAAAATCGTTACTTTAGTGAAGACATAAAGAAGAAAATTGTAAGGGACCTGGAGAAGAATTTGATACGGATCTCAGATGTATGTCAGACCTACCAGGTAAGCAGAACATCAATTTATCGATGGATTTATACTTATTCAGCCATGGCCAAAAAGAAGCACAAACAAGTAGTTGAACCGAAGAGTGATACAGCAAGGATCAAAGCATTAGAAGAACGCATAAAAGAGCTTGAACGCGCCCTTGGACAAAAGCAACTCATGATCGACTTCAAGGACAAGATGATCGAATTAGCCGAGCAGCGTTATAATGTTGACATCAAAAAAAAATTAGGTTTGAAGGCCTTATCTGGTTCAGATACCACAAAAAAGAACACGGATACAAAATGAATAGTGTTTATACGTGTTTAGGCATTAGCAAGCAAAGCTTTTATCAGATGTTTAACCGGCGATTATATAAGCAGGAAGAGCAACATCAAATTCTATATTTGGTGCGTCAGGTACGCAAAGATCACCCCAGAATGTCGGCCAGAGATATTTATTTTAAACTCCAACCTAGCAGTATGGGCCGGGATCAATTTGAGAAGCTATGTTATGAGAATGATTTAAAAGTCCAGCAGAAAAGGAACTTTCGTGTAACCACAAATAGCCTGGGCGTAACGCGTTTTCCCAACTATCTTAAAGAGATTGAAGTTACAGATGTAAACCAAGCTTTTGTGAGTGACATTACCTACTATGAAATTAAAGAGCGCTTTTACTATCTTACCCTGATTATGGATTTATATAACCGGCAAATTGTTGGTTACAGCGTGAGTGATAACCTGAGAGCTGAAAGCACTACTATCCCAGCACTTAATCAATTGATTCGGTTAAGAGGAAGTGAGAATTTGAAAGGGGCTATCTTTCATTCTGATGGAGGCGGTCAATATTATAGTAATGAATTTAAGTCTGTTACAGCAGAGACAGGACTCATCAACAGCATGGCTGAAGAGGTTTATGAGAATGCTCATGCTGAAAGATTAAACGGCATAATCAAGAACAATTATCTATATCCATACGGCCCAAAGGACCTGGCATCATTAAAGAAACTAACCAAGAAAGCAGTCTGGATGTATAACAATGAAAAACCACACAGTGCATTACATAGAAATACACCAATTAGTTTTATAAAAACGGTCAAC
>JAXGTH010000006.1:0-46726 GCA_040775045.1 Bacteroidales bacterium | reverse complement strand
GCACATCAAGCGTAACCATCATGGTCTTCAGGTAACGGTCGCTCACGGGATTCACCGATGTGGAGTGCCTGAGCCACGGATTGTCGAAATAATCGCCGTCGATGATCAGCGTGGATGTGAAGAACCGCTGCTTAAGGGACACCCACTGGAACTTATCCGTGAAGCGTTCGTCATCGCTGTCGGATTCAGAGAGATAATCCACCTCCTCATCATTGGCCCTGTAATATATTGTGGTCCCGCTGAGCATATCCTGGGTCTTCTCCTGCCTCCTGAGGAAAGTATTCCACTCGAGCTCGAAATAACCGGGTATCCTCGTACTGACATCTTTTTCAAGTCCTTTGATATTGAGTTCGTAATCGAACATATACTCATCACCCCGGAGGGTAAAAACATATTCAATGTATTTGCCGGGATCGGTGATTCCCGGGCCGGCATCGGCGTAGAGTCGCATGACCATCTTTGCCGAGTCCTTGCCGCTGACTCTGATCAGGTTGCTTCCGGCAACACCCGTCTCAGGCAGCAGGGGTTTAAAATACAGCTCGTTGGTATTGACGGGCTGGTTCCGGGATAAGAGGTTGTAGCCGAAACGTGCACTGTCTGAATTGAACAGGATCACCGGCAGGGAATCAAATGTCTGGTACTTCTTCAGTTCCACCGAATATATACGCCCGCCTTTATTGGAGAAAGTGACCTTCATCAGGTCAGTTTCCACGGTATAGTATTCATCCTCAGCTTCAACTGCATTGGCGAAGACACCATATTTTCGCTGCAACTGAGAAAACCCGGCCACGCTGTCGCCGGCGGTCGGTTCAGGTTCCACTGCGGTTGCCTGTTCTTCGGGCATGGCCTGCTGCTGCAATCTGTTGACCTCAGCGATGGAGTCACTGATCCTTTGCTTCCTCTGCTTTTCAAGCAGTTCTTTTCTTTGTTGCTCCAGTTCTTCTTCCGAGGGCTGCATCCAGTAGCTCCAGCCAATGAAGATCGCAAAGATCAGCACCAGCCCTAAGATCGTATTCCTGTTCATGTATCCTTAATTGTTTATGCCCCGGCAAATATACTGCATTATATGTTAGCGGGGCGAATTTGGTGATGCAAACCGCCTATGCGCCGCTGAATTTTATGCAGGCCTCCACAAAGCTCACGAACAGCGGATGCGGCCTGGCCACGGTACTCTTGTATTCGGGATGGAACTGCACCCCTATGAACCACGGATGTTCGGGGATCTCGATCATCTCCACCAGGTCCTCCTTGGGGTTGATCCCTACGGGGATCATGCCGGCATCGCGGTATTGCTGAAGGTACTTGTTGTTGAACTCATAGCGGTGGCGGTGGCGTTCCTGTATGTTCTCCTCACTGTAGATCCGGAAAGATTTACTGCTCTTGTCGATACGGCAGGGATATGCACCCAGCCGCATGGTACCCCCCTTGTCGTCGATCTTTTTCTGTTCTTCCATGAGGTCGATGACCGGGTGCTTGGTTTCGGCATCGAACTCGGTGGAATGGGCATCGGAAAACCCGAGCACGTGGCGCCCGTATTCGATCACGGCACATTGCATGCCCAGGCAGATGCCGAAGAAGGGCACCCTGTTCTCCCTGGCCCAACGGATCGCGTCGATCTTGCCTTCGATGCCCCGGTGGCCGAAGCCGGGAGCGACAAGTATCCCGCTCAGGCCTTTGAGCTTTTCTGAAACATTCTGCGCGGTAACGGCCTCCGAATGGATGCTTTCAACCTCTACCCCGTATTCGTTCTCGGCCCCGGCATGGATGAAGGCCTCCAGGATCGACTTGTAGGCATCCTTCAGTTCCACATACTTGCCGATGAGCCCTATCCTGACCGTACCCTTTGGATTTTTGAGTTTTTTCAGGAATTGCTCCCAGCTGGTCAGGTCGGGATAAGTGTCGAGGGGCATGTCTGTCTTTTTGAGGATCTCCTCGTCGAGTTTCTCATCCCGCATGAGCAGGGGCACGTCGTAGATGCTTTCCGCATCGATGCTTTCCATCACGGCAGAGATGGGCACGTTGCAGAAGAGGGATATCTTTTGCCTGATGTTCTCTCCAAGGTGCTTTTCCGACCTTGCCACGATAATATCGGGCTGCACCCCGGCCTCAAGCATGGTCTTGACCGAATGCTGGGTGGGCTTTGTCTTCAGTTCTTCGGCAGCGGCCAGGTAAGGCACAAGGGTAAGGTGCACCACCACCACATTCTTGCTGCCCAGTTCGAAGCGCATCTGCCGGATGGCTTCCACGTAAGGCAGGGATTCGATGTCGCCTACGGTGCCGCCCACCTCCGTGATCACGAAGTCGTAATTCCCCTTTTCGCCCAGCACCATGAATGAACGCTTGATCTCGTCGGTAATATGCGGGATCACCTGTACGGTCTTTCCCAGGTAATCACCGTGCCGCTCCTTGTTGATCACCGTCTGGTAGATGCGGCCTGTGGTCACGTTG
Source organism: Bacteroidales bacterium (assembly GCA_040775045.1). Classification (GTDB taxonomy): domain Bacteria; phylum Bacteroidota; class Bacteroidia; order Bacteroidales; family B18-G4; genus B18-G4. Next base: position 44,278 of record JAXGTH010000006.1, on the reverse strand, counting down.
TTGGCCTGCGAGGTAAAAACATTTGAAAAGCGTTCGTAATGCCCCAGGTCGAGGTCGGTTTCCGCCCCGTCTTCCGTCACATAGCATTCACCATGCTCATAGGGGTTGAGCGTTCCGGGGTCGACGTTGATGTACGGGTCGATCTTCTGGGTGGTGGTGGAAAAACCCCTGGCCTGCAGCAGCTTGGCAATGGATGCCGTGATGATCCCTTTTCCCAGGGATGATGTCACACCGCCGGTAACGAAAATGTACTTTGTTTGCGACATGATGTTGAAATCTCCTTTGTTTTCCTTTTAATCAAAACAGGGCAACCCGTTCCGAATTGCCCTGTCAGATGCAATTTTGCGTTTTTAGTAATATCTGAATAGCTTCACGCCGGCCACATGCTTGGCCAGCCTGATCACCTGTATGGTATAGCCGAACTCATTATCGTACCAAAGGTATACCACGAGATTCTTCCCGTCGCCCGAAACCTGGGTTGAAGGTGCATCATAGATGCCGGCCACCGGGTCGCCGATGAAGTCGGTCGAAACCGATTCGTTCGATGCCGAGTAGCGTATCTGTTCCACGAGGTTGCCATAGAGGGCAGCATTCTTCATCACCCTGTCGACCTCTTCCTTGGTAGTATTTTTTTTAAGGCTCAGGGAGAGAATTGCCAGGGAGACGTTCGGGATCGGCACCCTGACGGCGTTGGCTGTCAGCTTACCGGCCAGCGAAGGGATGGCCTTCGCGGCAGCGGAGCCGGCGCCGGTGGAAGTGATCACCATGTTCATGGGAGCCGAACGGCCCCGCCTCGGTTTCTTATGATAATTATCGGTGAGGTTCTGGTCGTTGGTATAGGCGTGGATCGTCTCAAGGTGGCCTTTCTCGATGCCGAAAGTTTTTTCCAGCACATACAGGGTAGGCACAATCGCATTGGTGGTACATGAGGCAGCGGAAAAAACCTTCTCATTCACGATATCGAGTTCCTCGTGATTAATACCGTATACCACATTGGGAACATCGCCCTTGGCCGGTGCCGTAAAGATCACCTGGCTTATCCCTTTGGCCTTCAGGTGCCTGCTCAGGCCATCACGATCACGGAAAACCCCGGTATTATCGATCAGCAAGGCATTCCTGATGCCTTCGGCTTCATAATCGATATCTTCGGGAGTGCTTCCTTCGATCATCTTCACCACATTGCCGTTCACCAGGATGCTCCGGTTCGGGATGTCGGTGATCACATTACCCCTGAAAGGTCCGTGGATGGAGTCATGCCTGATGAGTGCAGCACGTTTCTCAATATCCTCATCGGTTACCTTTCGGGTAACCACGGCCCTTACCCTGAGCTGGCTGCCATTGCCCTGGATGATGAATTCCCTGAGCAAGAGGCGGCCGATCCTGCCAAAGCCAAAAAGGACCACATCACGGGGTTCCTGCGTGCCCGGCTGCCCGTTCAGCCCGTCCTTCAGCTTTTCTTCAACGAAGGCCCGGGGGCCTGAATACCGGTCCTTTTCCTGTAACCATTCGTGGTTCAACTTGCCGATATCGAGCCTGGCATTGGTGATCCCGACTTCATCTATGGCCTTTGCAAGCAGCAGTGAATCGGTGATATTCAATGCATGGTTCACCACATTGGTGGCATAGGAATGTTTGTAAAGGATCACGCTGGCACTCCTGTCGATGAGCTGGCTCCTGAAAAGGATAAGTTCCACATTCTTGTCGAGGAATAGTGTTCCAACAAGACTGACAAATTCTAATGCTACTTTTTCATCATCGATCCATTCCTTCAATGATGATTCAAAACGGTTAAGGCCCATATTCAATATGTTTTACTGAAGAATAAATGAAACTAAAGGAGGAAGCATCCATTTTCCACCCGGTCCTATGAGTCTCAAAAATAAAAAAAAAGGGATAACAAAAAATTTTTGTCATCCCTTTTTTATCTACAATTTTTCCTTATTCGCCGAGGTAGGCTTTCAGGAGCTTGCTCCGCGAAGTATGCTTCAGCCTCCTGATGGCCTTTTCCTTGATCTGGCGCACCCTTTCGCGGGTGAGGTCGAACTTGGCACCGATCTCCTCGAGCGTGAGTCCATGCGCCATACCGATGCCATAATACAGGTTGATCACATCCCTTTCCTTGTCGGTAAGGGTGGCCAGCGAACGCTGGATCTCCTTATTGAGGGATTCCCGCATCAGGTCGCCATCTGTTCTCGGCACATCGTCGCTGATAAAGACATCCAGGAATTTGGTGTCTTCTTCCTGGTTGAGGGGTGCATCGACCGACACGTAGCGGGTGGTGATCTTCATGGCCTTGTCGATCTTGTACTCGGGCAATTCCATCAGCTCGGCGATCTCATCCACCGAAGGGGTCCGTTCGAACTGCTGCTCCAGCTGGGAAGTGGCTTTCTTGATCTTGTTCAGCGAGCCCACCTGGTTGAGGGGCAGCCTGACCAGCCTCGACTGTTCTGCAAGGGCCTGCAGGATCGACTGCCGGATCCACCACACCGCATATGAGATGAACTTGAAGCCACGGGTTTCATCGAAACGTTTGGCCGCTTTGATGAGGCCGAGGTTCCCTTCATTGATGAGGTCGGGCAGGCTTAGGCCCTGGTTCTGGTATTGCTTGGCTACGGAAACAACAAAACGGAGGTTCGCTTTGGTAAGCTTTTCCAACGCTTTCTGGTCCCCTGCCTTGATCTTTTTTGCGAGTTCTACTTCTTCCTCGGCCGTGATCAGCTCTTCCTTCCCAATGTCCTGCAAATACTTATCTAGCGAAGCGGTCTCACGGTTGGTTATGGATTTTGTGATTTTTAATTGTCTCATGTTCTGCTGCCTCCAAATCTGAAAATCCCTGACAATTTTACGTAATCATCGTGATGGGAAACGTGCAAAGGTACAAAATTCAGGCCTCTTTTGAAAGCTTTGAACGCATTTATTTGCAAAAAAATTGTTAATTATTTAAAAAAAGTCTAAATTAAAGTCCGAATTCAAAAGTTACCCTCAAACCGTTGGGATAAATGCCTGATATCTTTACCCGATCGGGGTTCCCGTTAAGGGCGGATTCCAGTCCGCTCTTCGTATCCACCACGTAGCCGTTTACCGCAGTCACGATGAATCCTTCCATGATGCCCCCCTTCCTGAGCAGGCCATCATCCACGTCGGTTACCCGCAGACCGGCACGCACTTCAAACTTACTGCGTTCTTCGGCTGTAAGCGGGGAAAAGCTGGCTCCGAGTCGCTCGTTGAAGAATTCCTCGATCCGGCTGATCACCCTGGTGCTGCCATCCTGCGAACGCAATTCAACCTCGTAGGACCGTGTCTTACCTTTCCTGATCACATCGACGCTGAGTTTCTGTCCTGGATTGTGCTGACCCACGATCTCCAGCAACTCGGCCATACTGTTCACTTCCGTATTGTTCACGTTCAGGAGGATATCCCCGATCTCCAGTCCGGCATCCATGGCACCTCCGCCCTCGATGAGGCCGTCGATATAAACGCCACGGATCGGATCGAGATCAAGGTCGCGGGCAAAATCCTGGTCGATCTCCCTGATCACCACTCCGAGGTAAGCCCGTTGCACATCGCCGTACTCCATGAGATCTCTTACTACTTTTTTCACAATGTTCACCGGGATGGCAAAGGAGTAACCCTGGTAATAACCTGTATTGGAAGCAATGGCCGCATTGATGCCGACCAGCTCGCCCATGGTATTCACCAGTGCGCCGCCGCTGTTGCCGCGGTTCACCGCTGCATCGGTCTGGATGAAAGACTCGATGGCCCCCTGGCTTCCCAGGATATTCACATCCCTGGCCTTGGCACTCACAATGCCGGCCGTGACCGTAGAGGTCAGGTTAAAGGGGTTGCCCACGGCAAGCACCCACTCACCTATCCTCACATTATCGGAATTTCCGTATTCAATGAAAGGAAGGCCATCGACACCGATCTTCAGCAATGCCAGGTCAGTGGATGGATCCAGGCCCACAACCTCGGCTTCGAAAATGCGCTTGTCGTTGAGGATCACCTCCACCAACTCTGCTCCTTCAACCACGTGATTATTGGTGACGATATAGCCATCATCCGAAAGGATCACCCCTGAGCCCCAGCCGGAGATGGGATAAGACCTGTCCGGTCTCCTCTCGTAACCCAGGTATTCGCGCAGGGCACCGAAGAAATCATCATAACCCTGGCTCCTGGTACGAAACTGCGACCTGATATGAACCACTGCATCGACCGTCCTCCGGGCAGCTTCCGTAAAATCAGGACCCTCTACCGGTGGCAGGCCGTAATACCCTGCCTGCTGCACGGGCACTTGCTCAGCCTGCCCGGCAAAATTCTCGGTTTCCTTTTTGTGACTGATCAGGGTGATGGCATAAAACAGCAATCCGCCAAGAAGAAAAACTGTTGAATAGGCTATGAACTTTTTCATGATATATTATATTTTATTTTCAACTTCATTGCTAATGCATAATCTGAACGATCATGGCATATGCTTAGTTTATTCCGCCACTGTTAATTTTTGTTAATTCATCATGATTTGCCGTAGCTGTCATCCTGGCATTTATTCCTATATTTGTTTGACCTTTTTCAAACACCTGACGTATGTTGGTCAACTTCGAAAAGTACCAGGGCACAGGCAACGACTTCATCATGATGGATGTCAGAAATCGTGCCATACCGGAAAAAACTGACATCATTGCACACCTGTGCGACAGGCACTTCGGCATCGGGGCCGACGGGCTCATTCTCCTCGATGATTCCGAACACCACGACTTTGCCATGAGGTATTTCAACGCTGACGGAAAAGAATCCACCATGTGCGGCAACGGGGGTAGATGCATCGTGGCTTTTGCCAGGAGGCTGGGGATCATCGATAATGAAACATCCTTTGAAGCAGCCGACGGCCTCCACCGTGCTTTCATCCTGGATGAAACCGCCGATGAATATCTTGTCAGGCTGGGGCTGAGCGATACAGCGATCACCGAATGGCATGATGGGGAGATCATCCTGGACACAGGCTCCCCCCACCTGGTAAAACTTTGCAGCGGATTATACGAGACCGATGTTTTCAGGGAAGGCAAAAGGCTGAGGCAACTTCCCCGTTTTGGTCCCGACGGTATTAACGTGAACTTCATTGAAGAGATCGGGGGCCTTGTAAATGTAAGGACCTATGAACGCGGGGTCGAGGCGGAAACCCTTTCCTGCGGGACAGGCACCACGGCCGCCGCACTGGCCTGGGCCATAAGGACAGGGCTCGACGGCCCCGTCACCCTGCGTAACCCTGGAGGGGTGCTTACCGTACACTTCAGGCGAAAGGATAAAATATTCAGGGATATATTCCTTGAAGGTCCTGCCACCTATGTGTTTTCAGGTGAAACAGAAATCGAGGAAAGATGATCAGATCCGAAAACCTAAAACTCAGGGCCCTCGAGCCGGCCGATGTCGACCTGCTGTATGAATGGGAAAATGACACGGGCTTATGGCACCTGAGCAACACCCTTGAACCGTTTTCGCGCTTCACCCTTGAACAGTACGTGCTGAACTCGGGCGACGACATCTATGCCTCGCGGCAGCTCAGGATGATGATCGACCTTGAGGATAACAAAAAAGTGACCACCATCGGCTGCGTGGATCTTTTCGATTTCGACCCTGCCAATATGAGGGCAGGCATCGGCATCATGATCGCAAAAGAAGAACGGAATAAAGGTTATGCATCCGAGGCACTGGAGCTCATGGTCGATTATACATTCCACACCCTGAGGCTTCACCAGCTTTATGCCAACGTGATGGCGGGAAATGCGGTCAGCCTGGGCTTATTCAGGAAAAAGGGCTTCTCCGTGGTCGGGCTGAAAAAGGAATGGCTCCGTTCAGGTCATACCTGGTCGGATGAATATATGCTTCAATTGATCAATAAAAACTACTGACCGGTATTATGGCTTATTATCATACAAAATACGGTTACTCAAGGAAGAAAAGAAGACCTGCCTGGGTAAAATTCATCCTCTGGACACTGCTATTGCTGATCACAGGTGCACTCATCGCAGGTTTTTTCCTTTATAAAGCATTGTTCCATACCAATGTCTGGACCCCGGAAGGCGAACCGCTATCCATTTACATCCCGACAGGATCGGATTACGATGATGTAAAACTGATCCTTTACAGCAACGGCGTGATCGTGAACCGTAAAACCTTTGAATGGCTGGCCGAAAGGAAGAAATATCCCGGGCTTGTCAAGCCCGGGCACTACGTTGTAAGGAAGGGCATGAGCAACGATGAACTTATCAACATGCTCAGGCTCGGCATACAAACGCCCGTGAATGTGATCTTCAACAATATCAGGACCAGTGAGCAACTTGCCCAGCGGGTGGCCGGTCAGATCGAAGCCGACTCCTCTGCGATCATGGCATTGTTAAATGATTCCGCATACCTGGCGGAGAAGGGCCTCAGCCCTGAAACATCGCTGAGCATGTTCATTCCCAACACCTATGAATTCTACTGGAATACGGACGCAAGGCAGTTCATGGAACGCATGTACAAGGAATACCTGAACTTCTGGGAAGGATGGAGGGATGAAAAGGCTATGGAGACCGGCATGGACAGGGCGGAGGTGGTGATCCTGGCTTCGATCGTCGAAAAGGAGACCAACAAGAACGATGAAAAGGCAACGATCGCAGGGGTTTACATCAACCGCCTGAAGAGGAACTGGCTGCTGCAGGCCGATCCCACCCTGGTTTATGCTTCAGGGGATTTCGGGCTTACCAGGGTGCTGAACGTGCACAAGGAGATCGACTCGCCCTATAACACCTACAAATACCCGGGACTGCCCCCGGGCCCCATATGTATCCCTTCCATCGCTTCTGTCGATGCGGTATTAAATTACGAGGACCATGACTACCTGTTTTTCTGTGCCCGCGACGACCTCTCGGGGTATCACGTCTTTTCCTCCTCCATCACACAGCACAACCGCAATGCAAGGCGTTACCGGAAAGCCATCGAGAACAGATAAAGGAAAGCACCAGCGCCCATGCGACATTCTTTCATTGCTTCCCTAAAAATAAATTCACGGCTCCGGAAGGGGTATATGCTGGTTCTGTTGTTGTACTTTTCTTTAAATACCCTTACGGGTCAGGAGGACAGCACCGGCGTAAACCGGAACCGGCTCAACCTTCTCATCGCCGGAGGCTCGGTGGCCTATGCAGGAACCATGACAGGTCTTTACTTCCTGTGGTACCAGGATTATCCCCAGTCGTCGTTCCACTTCACCAACGACGGGCGTGAGTGGATGGGCATGGACAAGCTGGGCCATGTGGCCACCTCTTACTGGGTGGGCAGGATCAGTTACCAGTCGCTGAAATGGGCAAATGTAAAGGATCATCATGCCATATGGATCGGTGGGTCGATGGGACTCTTCTTTCTCACCACGGTGGAGATCTTCGACGGGTTTTCCGCTGAATGGGGCGCCTCACCGGCCGACCTTATCGCCAATGTGGCCGGATCAGGCCTCTTCATAGGCCAACAACTGGGTTGGGGAGAGCAGCGCATCTCGGTCAAATATTCTTACCATCCTACCGATTACGCCCAATACAGGCCCGACGTGCTCGGCAAGAATGCAGTTGAAAGGGTGATCAAGGATTATAATGGCCAGACTTTCTGGCTGTCGGCAAATATCCATTCGTTTCTCAGGCCCGGTTCCCGTTTTCCCCGCTGGCTGAACGTAGCGGCAGGTTACGGGGCAGAAGGCATGCTCGGGGGATCGGAGAACCCGGAGGAATATAACGGAACTGAACTACCTGATTTTCAAAGAACCAGCAGCTACTATCTCAGCCTGGATGTTGACCTGACAAGGATCCCGGTGAGGTCGAAATTTTTAAAAGGGCTGTTCAACATCATCGGGTTCGTCAAGATACCCTTCCCCACCCTTGAATATAACACCGGGGATCAATTCAGGTTCCATATTCTTTATTTTTGATCCATGCAAAAAACCAGGACTGTAATATGGGATTGGAACGGCACACTGCTCGACGATGTTGAGATTTGTATCGCGGCGATCAACATCATGCTCGGTGAACGCAGGAAGAATTTGATCGACAGGGATACTTACCGCGACATCTTCACCTTCCCTGTAAAGGAATATTACCTGAAGGCCGGTTTTGCGTTCGATGACGAACCTTTTGAAAAGCCGGCGCTGGAATTCATTGAGCATTATACGGGCATGGCAGGCAAGGCACCTTTGTTCAGTGATGTGGAAGAAACCCTTGCCGATCTCAGGTTTCGGGGCTACCGGCAGTTCATCCTTTCAGCCATGGAACAATCATCGCTCGATGGCCTGGTCCGACGGCATGGGATCAGGCATTATTTCGATCGTATTTCGGGCATCGACGACCATTATGCCCATGGCAAGACGGATGCCGCAAAGGCGCTGATCCGTTCGCTCGACGGGAAATCGGGTGAAATCGTCATGGTTGGCGACACCATCCACGATCACGAGGTGGGCCTGGAACTCGGCATCCCCGTTGTGCTGGTGGCCCGCGGGCACCAGTCGGCAGAGCGGCTCCGGGAAACGGGCCGCCGGGTAGCCGCCGATCTGGCAGAAGTAAGAAAGATATTACAGACACAAATACCCCAGCAATGAAAAAGATTAACCATGCCGAAGAGGTTATCAACAGCCGCCTGATCGCACCAGGCAGCGTCATATACACTGGAGGCAATGCCGCCACTCCGCAAGTCCTGTTAAGGCAGATCGCTGAAGATGTTTCCATAAGGGATATCGACATGCTCAGCGTGCTGCTGCTGGGCGATGTTGCAGGACTTTTCAGCGAGGAGGCCTGTGAGCGTATCACGCACAGGATCATCTTCAACGGCCCGCACTCCCGCGAGGCCATGAACACCGGCAGGGCCACCTACCAGCTCATCCATCTTTCCGATATCCCCCGACAACTGAGGGAGAGCATCAAGCCAAACATTGCGCTTTTGCAGGTCAGTGGTCCCGATCACGGCGGCAACTACAGCCTGGGCACCACTGTTGAGGGAGTAAAGGCTGCAGTGCATGCTGCCAGGGCCCGCGGAGGGCTGGTGATCGCCGAATGCAATGCACGTATGCCTTTCGTGCTTGGCACCACGCTTCACGGCTCGGAGATCGATTACCTGCTCGAAACGGATTATGAGCTGCCAGCCAGCCCTGTGCATGAACCCGACGAACGGGCCAACAGGATCGGAAGCCTTATTGCCGAACTTTTCATCAGGGATGGCAGCACGCTGCAGTATGGCATTGGAGAGGTCCCCGAAGCCGTTACGACGGCCATCATCGAAAAGGGCGTATCCGACCTCGGCATCTACACAGAACTTTTCTCTGATGCCATGCGGACACTGGTGGAGAAAGGCATCGTGAACAACCGCTACCTGAGGAACAACTTTTCCGTGTCGAGCCTGTTCCTTTCCGGCACGCCCGAAGGTTATGCATGGCTCGACTTTAACAGCTCGGTGCAGAGCAGGCCTTCAGACCAGACCAACAACGTGATGTATATCTCGGCCCAGCCGGCCATGACGGCCATCAACTCGGCCATGGGTGTCGATCTTCATGGCAACATCTGGGCCGACTCGCTCGACGCGAGGAAGATCTACAGCGGCATAGGCGGGCAGGTGGACTTTCTCAGGGGTTCTTACCTGTCGGAAAGGGGTGTTCCGATCATTGCCATGAAGTCGACCACCGACAGCGGGCACCACAAGATCATGGACAAATGCCCGGAAGGCATCACCACCACGGCCATCGCTGCCGACCCGATCGTGATCGTGACCGAATACGGAGCCTTCAATCCCAGGGGGCTCAATATAGCGGAACATGCCATCGGCATTGCCCACCTGGCCGCCCCGGAGCAACGTGACAAGCTGCTGAAGATCATCTTCGAAAGCAAGGCTTTCCACAAACCCAGGCAGGCCCTCAGGGATGTCAGCCCTAAAGGGTTTATGGCCTACGATAAAGTTTTCAGCTGATCGGCGTTAAAAACCTATTCCTGTTCGGGTATCTCTGTTTCCTTGAGGAAGCCCTTCTCGTAGCGTTCCTTTTTGACCACCTCGCCCTTGTCGTTGAAGTACATCCACATGCCATCCTTGTAGTTATGCAGGTACATGCCCGATATCTCGGGAACCCCGTTCTGGAAATAAACCAGCATCAGCCCTTCCAGCCTGCCGTCGACATAGGCGGCCTTGAGCTTAAGCTTTCCATCGGTGAAATACCGCTTCCATTCGCCGTGCTTCTGCCCCTCACGATAGCTGATCTCTTCGGCCACCCCTCCCTTCGGGTAATAGTTGATCACCTTGCCGTCGAGAAGCCCATCACTGTAGTTTTCAGTTGATAGCAGCACCCCGTCGAAATCGCTGTAGTAATTCCAGATGCTGTCCTTTTTTTCGTTGAGATAGTTTCCCTCGGCCATCAGCCTGCTGTTGGGGTGATAGATCCTGGTGTGGCTTCGCCGGCCTTCATCATACATCTCGGAAACGGCTTTCACCCCGCCATCCTCATAATAGAAAGTGAAGGTACCGACGGGAACGCCGTCGACGAAGGTTCCTTCGAACTTCAGGTTGCCGTTCACGTCGAATGTTTTCCAGCTGCCCTGCTTGCGGCCCTGCGCATCGACCTTGTTGATCGAGGTGTTGGTAAGTTCCTGGCCAAGGAAGGGGGATGCAATGGCAACAAGAACGAAAAGCATGAATATTTTCTTCATCAGGTGTTTTTTTGGTTAACGCGACCGGGACAAAAATATTTGGCTATCCCTGAAAATGCATATTTTTGTGCAAAATTACTCATTATCCCCAAGCAGTGAACACTTATTCATCGAGGCTTCTGGAACAGTGCGTCAACGAATTGTCGCGTTTGCCCGGTATAGGCAGGAAAACCGCCCTCAGGCTGGCACTGCACCTGCTTAACCAGGAGGATGGCACCGTGGATAACCTCACCAGGGCCATCAGCGAAATGAAGGGCAACATACAACGCTGCAGCGTCTGCCACAACCTTTCCGACGGGGAAACCTGCCAGATCTGCAGCAATCCCAGGCGCGACCATGCCACGCTTTGCATTGTTTCCGACATCAGGGACATCATGGCCATTGAAAATACCGGGCAGTACAAGGGCACCTATCACGTGCTCAACGGGGTTATTTCCCCCATTGATGGCGTCGGGCCAAAGGATTTGACCATCGCCTCCCTGGTCGACAGGGTTTCGAAAGGCGACATCCGCGAGGTGATCTTTGCCCTTTCCGGCACCGTGGAAGGCGATACGACCAGTTTTTATATTTTCAGGAAGATCAGCGATCTCAACATTTCGGTGAGTACCATCGCCAGGGGTATTGCGGTGGGTGATGAACTGGAGTATGCCGACGAGGTGACCCTTGGCAGGTCGATAGCCAACCGCACCCCATACCAGGCCGGTACGAAGCGGTAAACGAGATGAAATGACAGGTTATTCAGCTTCCGCGTCACCGTTGTCAGAGAAAAGGTCGAGCTGGTTCGCGGTCACAAAGAACTCTTCCGGCACATCATCGGCATAATTGCTGATGTAAGGCCTGATCATTTTCTTGATGAGCTTGTTGGGGGTCGTCCTGCGAGCATTGCAATAATTCAGCAGGGAACGTTTTTGTTTGTGCGACAAGCGGATACGAAGCTCGCTGTACCTTACTTTTTTTCTTTTCTTTTTCTTGCCCGGGGCCATAACGGAGGTTAAGTCCACGGCAAGTTATAAAAAAAGGGCAATTACACCTATTTGAGTTGCATTTTGTTGATAACTTCCCGGGCAATTTCTTCAGCCTTTTCCGGTGATGAACTTTCCGCGTAGATGCGGATGATGGGTTCGGTGTTCGATTTCCGGAGGTGTACCCACTCCCCTTCAAAAAGGATCTTAAGGCCGTCGGTTGTGATCTGTGGCCTGTGTGCATAGGTTTCCTTCAAGCGCGAGAACAATGCATCCATGTCAAGTCCAGGGCCGGGTTCCACTTTCATTTTTGCCATATAATAATCGGGGTAACGCCTGCGCAGGGATGAGCAGGTCACGCCCTCACGGGCCAGGAAGCTCAGGAAAAGCGCGATCCCGACGAGTGCGTCCCTGCCGTAATGAAGCCCGGGAAATATTACGCCACCGTTGCCCTCGCCCCCGATCACGGCATCCACTTCCTTCATCATCTCCACCACGTTGACCTCCCCCACCGCCGAAGCGAAATACCGGCCTCCGGCCTTTTCGGTAATATCCTTCAGGGCAGCTGTCGAGCTCAGGTTCGATACCGTGTTGCCGGGCCGGTGCTGCAATACATAGTCGGCCACCGCCACAAGGGTGTATTCTTCACCGAACATCATCCCTCCTTCAGTGATCACCGAAAGCCTGTCGACATCGGGATCAACAGCAAAGCCAACATCAGCCCCAAGTTCTTTTACTGTTTTCGCGATCTCCGTCAGGTTTCCCGGCAAGGGCTCGGGATTATGCGGGAAAAGCCCAGTCGGGTCGCCGTACAGCACACTTACCCTGTTCACTCCCAGGGCCTCCAGGAGGGGAGGCAGGGCCAGTCCGCCCGTGGAGTTCACGCAATCCAGTACCACATGAAAAGAACGCTTCCTGATGGCCTCAACATCTACCAGCGGAAGGTCAAGGATCGCCCCGATATGTTGTTGTATGGCCGTATCATCCGTTACATAACTTCCCAGCTTGTCGAACCCGGCATATGCATAGGCCTTCTTCCCGGCAATCTCCAGCAAGCGCTCCCCGTCTGACGCCGATATGAACTCACCCCGTCCATTGAGCAATTTGAGTGCATTCCACTGTTCGGGATTATGGCTGGCTGTCAGGATGATGCCACCATGGGCCTTTTCAATCACCACCTTCATCTCTACGGTAGGAGTGGTCGAAAGCCCGACATCCACCACATCCACCCCCATACCCATTAAGGTGCCACACACAAGGCGGTTCACCATGTCGCCGGAAATACGTGCATCGCGGCCGACGACGATCTTCATCCTTTCCCCGCCTGAATTCTCATTCAGGAATGTGGCAAAGGCAGAAACAAAACTTACAATGTCGGAAGGGGTGAGCCCTTCGGCCGGCATTCCGCCGATGGTACCGCGGATACCGGATATGGATTTTATCAGTGTCATCAAACTAGTTGTTAATCTGCGGGCAAAGATATGAAAAGATGCCCGGGCAGGTCATAGCCATTTTCGCCGCCTGAAATAATAAACCAGCAGGCCTGCCACCACGGCCATGATCCCCAGCAGGGCGAAATATCCCCAATCCCACTCCAGTTCAGGCATATTCTTGAAATTCATACCGTAGATGCCGGCCATAAAGGTGAGGGGTATAAAAATAGCCGCCATGATGGTCAGGGTCGTCATGACCTGGTTCATACGGTGACCCTGCATGGAAAAGAACAGGTTTTCGGCCGAGTCGAGCCTCAGTTCCATGGCATCAATGCTCTCCAGGAGGTAGAGGCAGTTATCCTTGAGATCGTAGTAATATTTGATCTGTTCGTTCCCGATGATGACAGACGATCCTTTTTCAATGCTGCTGAGGGCATCGCGCAGGGCAGCGATATTCCTCCTGATCTTAAGCAACTTGCGCTTATAGGATTCGATCTTGTTGACAATGGAAGGATCGGCATCACTGGCCTTGAGGGGATCTGCGTCGCGCCTGATCTCTTCTTCCACCAGTTCCACGGTGGTGAAGTAGTTCTCGATGATACCCTCGATAAGCAGGAACAGCAGGAAATCAGGACCTTTCTGCCTTACCAGCCCGTTATTCTCGCGGATCCTGGTCCGCACATGTTCAAAATGGTCGCCCTTCTTCTCCTGGAAGGAATAAAGGCTTTCCTTTCCGACGATGAAACTGATCTGCTCGATATCGAGGTTGGTGTCGGAAGATGGCAATATCGACTTTATGGAAAAGAAAATGTACGATCCGAGGTCCTGCAGCTTGGTGCGCTGGTTGGTATCGAGGATATCTTGTTCGATAAAACGTGGCATCCCGATGCCGGTGCAGATCCTGTCGACAAGCGCCACATCGTGTATGCCGTGCATGTTGAGCCAGCTCACCATGCCGTGATTTTCCGGAGGGAATTGATCGATGGTGAAATTACGGTCTTCCGAAAAGGTTTCGCTGTTATAGACAAACAACTGCATCTCCGGCCTCGCGAGATACTGATGACCGATAAACTCCACCTTACGGGGATTATCGACCCTAAGCGTTCTCCTTTTCCTTGTTTTCATGCATATCCTTTTTATATACCAGGGTGCGGTACGGGAACGGGATCTCGATCCCTTCCCTGTCGAAGCGCTGCTTTACCGATTTCATCAGGTCGGTCATCAGGACAAAGCCGTTGTCGTTACCATCGGTCCAGATGTATGCTTTCAGCTCGACAGCAAAATCGGACAATCCGATAACCCTCACCGAAATATCTTCCGAGCCAGCATTCCTTTCTGCTTCGCTCCTGTTATCGACGAACAACGGATGCTTCCTGGCCTCATCCCGTATGATCTCCATGGCCTTGTCGATATCCGAATCGTAGCTGATGCTGAACACCAGGTGGTTTCGGATCATGGTATCGGAAAGGTCGCTGTTGATGATGGTGTCGTCGCTGATGATGCTGTTGGGGATCAGCACCCTGCGGTGCTCATAGTTCCTGATCACAGTATGTCTCAGTGTCACCTCTTCCACCACGCCCTTGAGGCTCTGCCCGAACTCGATGGTGTCGCCCACCCTGAAGGGTTTGAATATCAGAATAAATATCCCGCTGATGATATTCGAGAATGCCTTTTGTGAGGCAAAACCGATGATGGCGGCCACGATACCCGCACCGGCGAACAGGGCTGTACCGAAGGCCCGCAAGGACGGGATACTGTAAAAAATGATGATGATGGCGATCGTGTAGATCAGGAAGCTCACCGAATTCTTCACAAAGGAAAAGTTCGTCGGGTCGGCCTTAAGCCTGGCCGAATATTTACGAATGAAATGGTTGAGCAATTGCCGCAGCAGGGTTGAAAACGCAACGGCACCGATGATCACTCCACCAACGGTAAGTCCGTACCGGACATATTCATTTTCAATAAAATCCAGAAGCATGACGATAAAGATAGTTAATATCCGAGCAGGTATGCAAATATGAGCGGGGCCACGATGGTGGCATCTGACTCGATGATGAATTTTGGCGTATCGACAGACAGCTTTCCCCAGGTGATCTTTTCGTTAGGTACAGCTCCTGAATAAGAGCCATAGCTTGTCGTGGAATCGCTGATCTGGCAAAAGTATGACCATACCGGGATGTCGGTCAGCTCAAGGTCCTGGTGGAGCATGGGCACCACACAGATAGGGAAATCCCCGGCGATGCCTCCCCCGATCTGGAAGAAACCGACGCCTTCTCCGCCATTGCAGCGGTACCAGTCGGCGAGGAAGATCATGTATT
Organism: Bacteroidales bacterium; assembly: GCA_040775045.1. Classification (GTDB taxonomy): domain Bacteria; phylum Bacteroidota; class Bacteroidia; order Bacteroidales; family B18-G4; genus B18-G4. Next base: position 28,865 of record JAXGTH010000006.1, on the reverse strand, counting down.
CGATACCTGATCTGATCACCTCCGGCCTGGTGTCCTTTTCAATACAATGGGCAGCGAAGAAATTGCCGCAGGTGGAATCTTCCCATCCGGGTACGATGATCGGAAGGTTCTTCTCTGCAGCCGCCAGCAGCCATGAATTCGCAGGGTCGGTATCATATTCGCTCTTCAGCTCGCCGCTCAACAGGATCTCGTAGAAGACCTCATGGGGGAAATAGCGCTGGTTCTTTTCCGCCGCACGTTTCCAGATCTTCACCAGCGACTTCTCAATGCGGCGCATGGCTTCCATCTCAGGTATGCAGGTGTCGGTTACCCTGTTGTAGTGATGGTCGAGCAGTTCCTTCTCGTCGCGGGGCGAAAGGTCGCGGTAGTGTGGCACCCTCTTGTAATGGGTATGGGCTACCAGGTTAAAAACATCCTCTTCGAGGTTCGCACCCGTGCAGGTGATGATGTGCACCTTGTCGCGACGGATCATCTCGGCCAGCGACAATCCCAGTTCTCCGGTGCTCATGGCACCCGCCAGGGTGATCATCATCCTGTGACCCTTGCTGAGCTGATCTTCATATGCCCTGGCGGCATCGACGAGCGAAGCCGCATTGAAGTGCCTGAAATGCTTGAGGATGAACTTTGAAACCGGTCCTTTACTTTCCATCTGCCATAAATTTGTAGCTCAGCATCTTGTAATACAGTTTGGCCACCATGAACTCGGAAGCCCTGTACCCTTCGATCGGAGCCAGTTCAACAATATCGAAACCCAAAACCCGTCGGTTGCTGAATACAAATTTAAGAAATTTCAGCATCGTATACCAGTCAAGGCCCCCGGGCTCGGGAGTACCGGTAGCAGGCAGCACGGAAGGATCGAAGACGTCGAGGTCGAGGGTGATGTAAACATCTTCGCCCAGCTGGTCGATGGCACGGTACATCCAGCTCTGCGTATTATGGATGTCCTCGGCAAGAAAACATTTATCGGGGTTGAGGAAAGGCTTTTCCGAAACATCCATGCTCCTGATCCCGACCTGCACAAGGTTGGTGTGAAGCGAAGCATCATGGAGGGCACAGGCATGGTTGTAAGGAGTACCCAGGTAGGTGGGCCTCAGATCGGTATGAGCATCGAGCTGCAGGATGCTGATGCCGGGGTACTTTTCATAGAATGCTTTTATCACCCCGATGCTGATGGAATGCTCCCCCCCGAAGAATGTCAGGAATTTCCCGGTTTCGAGGAGTTCGTTGGTTTTTTTGTATACAGCTGTGAACATGCTTTCCGGCGAACCAAACTCCCTGATCGGCGGAAGCAGGTGTATGCCTTTTCGAAAAACTTCCGAATCAGTCTCGATATCGTAAACCTCCATGTTTTCGGCAGCTTCCAGGAAGGCTTCCAGGCCAAGGTCGGCGCCTTTGCCCCAGGTCGAGGTTCCGTCGTAGGGTACGGGCTGCAGCAACACCGCCGCATCCTCAAAACCTGCATATTGCTCCTCTATGCCGGCGAAGGTCTTCATTGGTCGTTCCGGTATCCTAAAATGTCGAGCATGTCGTCGACGGTCTGCTCGTCGCGGAATACATAGTCGAAGAAGTTGCCCGTCTCGTCGCGGTCAACCACCACGTGCTTGGGCGACGGGATGAGGCAGTGCTTGATACCCCCGTAGCCGCTGATGGAATCCTGGTATGCCCCGGTATGAAAGAATCCCAAATACAGGGGTTCCTTGCTCCTCGACTTGAACTTCGGCAAGAGGATCTGCTGGTTCATATCCTCCGAATTGTAGTAGTCGGACTTGTCGCAGCTGATGCCCCCGATATTCACACGGGTATATTCGTTATCCCATTTGTTGATGGGCAGCAGGATGAATTTCTCGTACAGGGACCAGGCATCGGGGATGGTGTTCATCAGGCTGTTGTTCACGATATACCAGAGCTCCGCATCGTTCTGCTGTTTCTGCTCCAGCACCTGGAAGATGATGGCCCCGGCCTCGCCCACCGTATACTTACCGAACTCGGTATAGATATCCGGCTCTTCGATGCCCTCGTTCATGCAGGCATCCTTGATGTTCTTGATGATCTCGCGGATCATATACTCATAGTCGTATTCGAAACCAAGGTGGTTACGCACCGGCAGCCCGCCCCCGAGGTTGAAGGAGTCGATCTCCGGACATTCCTTTTTCAGTTCGATGAAACGCGAAAGGGCCTTCTGGAACTCACCCCAGTAATACAGGCTGTCCTTGATCCCCGAATCAACGAAAAAGTGCAGCATCTTGAGGCTGACCTTTTCGTTGCCCCTGATGTTCTTTTCATAAAAATCCATCATGGCATTGTTGCGGATCCCCAGGCGGCTGGTATAATAAGTTGACTGTGATTCTTCATCGATCGCAAGCCTGAGGCCGATCTTCATCTTCTGGTCCCCGGCATATTTCATCATCCTGTCGAGCTCTGCCTGGTTGTCGAGGATCACGATGCAATTGTTAAAACCGTCTCTTTGCAGCGCGATGATCTTCTGCAGGTAATCATCGGTTTTATATCCGTTGTGCAGAATGATGATCGATTTGTCGATCTCACCCTGAGCAAATAATTTCCTGACCAGGTCTATGTCGAAGGCAGAGGAGGTTTCGAGGTTTACCTTCTCCCTGAGCGCCGCCCTTACCACATGGTGAAAATGGCAACATTTGGTACAGTAACAGTAATGGTATTTGCCTGAATAATCCTGTGCCTTGATGGCCCTGTTAAAGAGGTTGCGCGCCTTCTTGATCTGTTCCCCGATCCGGGGGAGGTACATCAGCCTGAAAGGCGTTCCATACTTGTTTATCAAATACTTCAGCGAAATGCCGTGAAAGGTGAGGTAGTCATCACGGAGGTCAAAACCTTCCTGCGGAAAGTAATAACTCTGTTCGATAAGGTCAAAATAGGTGTTCTTCATTTCATAAATCTACAAAATATTGATAAAAGCGGCGAAAAGTAATCAATTTTTCGTAAAACGTTCAAAAAAAATATGCTTCAATTAAGCACTGCCCGAATGCCCTGGGCATACAAAAAAAACACTACTTTTGCCGGTGACCGGATATCAGTAACCGGAGGCTCCATGACAGAGGAATTTCAACCATATGAAATAGAAGCGCTTGTGGCCCGTTTCGAAGAAATGCTGGAACAAAATGAAACGGTTTTCTTCGATGTGGACCAGTTCGAGGCTATCATCGACCATTATTTCGACCGCCAGGAGATCAGGATGGCCGGTGAAGCCGTCAGGCTTGCCATGGAGCAACACCCCGCCAACAGCATGGTCCACCTGAAGCGTGCAAGGCTGCTGATGGTGCAGGGAAAGCACAAACGGGCCATGAAGTTGCTGAACGACCTCGAGGAAATTGAACCTGCCAATACCGAGATCTTCTACAACAAGGCCTCGCTCTATAGCTACCAGAAAAAATACAAGGAAGCCATCAGGGAGTATGAGAAAGCGCTCCTGGCCGGTGAAGATCCCGATGAGATCTATATCAGCATCGCCTTCGAATATGAGAATATGGGGGATTACGCCATGGCCATCAAGTACCTTAAAAAGGTATTGCGCATCAATCCCATGAATGAGGCTGCCATATACGAACTTTCCTTCTGTTTCGAGATCGACAACAGGCTGGAGGAAGGCATAGAATTCTTCAACCTCTTTCTTGACAACCACCCGTATTCCAAAAGCGCCTGGTTCAACCTCGGTATTGCCTATAATCAGCTCGACCTGTACGAAAAGGCTGTGGAAGCCTATGATTTTGCCATTGCCATCGACCCGGAATTCTCATCGGCTTATTTCAACAAGGCCAACTCCCTGGCCAATCTTGAGCACTATCATGCAGCCATACGCGTGTACCGCGAGACTTTCGATCACGAGGATCCGGAAGCCATGACCTATTATTATATTGGCGAATGTTATGAAAAACTGAACATGTTCGACCGGGCGCTTATCGAGTACAGGCATGCCCTCGACGTCGACGACAAACTTTCTGAAGCATGGATGGGGGCCGGCATTGCCATGGACGAGCTGGGGCATACAAAAGAAGCGCTGAAATTCATGGAGAAGGCCACCACGATCGAAGACATCAACCCCGAGTACTGGTATATCCTGGGCGACACACAGGCCAAGGCCGGACAGAAGGAAAAAGCCCTTCAGTCGTATCATAAGGTGAGTGAGCTGGATCCCTACAATCCCGATATCTGGGTCGACCAGGCCGAGATCCTTGCATCGGAAGAAAGATATGAAGAGGCTGTTGCAATCCTTGAGAAGGGTGTTGAGGCCGACCCGCGCAATGCAAGCAACATCTATCGCAAGGGCATCTATCTCATCAGGATGGGACGAAGCCGTGAAGCCTATGCCATCATCGGGCGGGCGCTTGGTATCGATTACGCCAAACATATTGAATTGTTTGAATACATGCCCCAGCTCAGGGATGATCCGGCAGTTATAGGGCTCATCGATTCATACAGGGTAAACAAGAAAAAATAGGCAGCAGGCGATAGGCGATGGGCTCTAGGCGGCAGGTGATCATGAGCCGGTGCAGTCTGCTGAAAAGCTTAAGGGAAATTTTCAATATGGCATAATGTCATTGGTCACAGGTTGATCATGAATAAAATGAGATCATACATCTTCCTCATCCTCAAAGGGGCGGCCATGGGGGCAGCCAACGTGATACCGGGCGTGTCGGGAGGGACCATCGCCCTGATCACGGAGATCTTCGAACGGCTCATCAATGCCATCAAATCCTTCGACCTAAAGGCCCTCAGGATGTTATTCATGGGGAGGTTCTCCGAATTTGCGCGTTATACTGATTTCTATTTCCTTATTGCCTTAGGCGCAGGGGTGCTCCTGGCCATCGTGAGCCTGGCCAGGCTCTTCGACTTCCTTTTCAGGGAATACCCCGTTCAGATATGGGCATTCTTTTTCGGACTGGTGCTGGCCTCGGTGTATTTTGTGGGGAGGAGGATCAGCAGGGTGTCGCCGGCCGTAGTGGTCACCTTTATCATCGGCACTGCCATTGCCGTGTTCATTTCCTTCATGAGCAAGGGACAGGAGAACGATAATTTCTTCTACCTGTTGCTCTGTGGCGTGGCAGCCATCTGCAGCATGATCCTGCCCGGCCTCTCCGGATCTTTCATTCTGTTCATCATGGGGAATTACAAGCTGGTGATGATCGATGCGATCAACGAAGGAAGCCTCGACATCCTGCTGCCCGTATTGATCGGGGCCGCAGCCGGGCTGGTGGCTTTCTCCCACTTTCTCTCATGGGTATTCAAAAAATTCCGTAACGAGACCATCTCCATCCTCACCGGCTTCATCCTGGGATCGGTAAGCATTTTATGGCCCTGGCAGGAAGAAAAGTACCTGCTTGACGCTGCCGGAGAGGTCATTTACAAGGACGGGGAAAAAGTCGTTACAAACTATGTCCGTTACCTGCCCGAACAGTTCGGGTTTGATTTCTGGGCGGCCATTGGCTGTATCATTCTCGGCATCCTGACCATCTGGGCCACCGAGATGCTGGCCCGAAAGAAGGCCTGATGGAACATTACGGGCTCATCGGCAACCCTGTTTCCCATTCCCTGTCGGAGAAGTACTTCACCGATAAATTCCTTGTCGGGAACATCAGTGCTCGTTACGAACGTTTCCTGCTCAGCAGTGTCGATATGCTACCCGGACTTCTGCAAGCCTATCCTGCGCTCAGGGGGCTGAATGTGACCAGCCCCTTCAAGACATCCGTGATCCGCTTTTGCGATAAGCTCGACGGGCAGGCAGAAGAGATCGGCGCGGTCAACACCCTTACGATCGCCCGTGAAGGGAATAAAACCCTTATCACAGGTTACAATACCGATGCCGACGGCTTTGCGGCAGCCCTGCTCCCCCTCACAGACGGCAAAAGACCTCCGGCCCTGATCCTCGGCAGCGGGGGGGCTGCGCGGGCAGTGGCCTATGCACTTCGTAAGCTCGGGATCATGTTCCTGGTGGTTTCAAGGCATCCCGGACGGGGGATGGTCACTTATGCGGATGTGGATGCACGGATGATCGCCGGCCATCCCCTCATCGTGAATGCCACCCCGCTGGGCACGATGTCGCGCAACAATGAATATCCCGACATTCCTTACCGGCACCTGGGCCGGCACCACCTGCTCTTCGACCTGAACTACAACCCGGCCGAAAGCCTGTTTTTAAAGAAAGGGAAACAACAGGGTTGCCATACCACCAATGGGCTGCTCATGCTGCAGGCCCAGGCTGAAAAAGCCTGGGCGATATGGCAGGGGGAAACTTGAACTCTGAAATCTGAAATCTGAAATCTGAACTTTGTACTTTCCGCTTACCTCAGATCGGGATCATCAGCGACATTTTTATCCTTTGTTGGCTTGATATCCTTGTCTTTATCAGTCAGCGGGCCGCGGTCGAGCTTGATGTCTCTCACCGAAGCATCATCACCGGTCTTCACCTGAGGCAACTGTCCCTTAAAGAGTTTCCCGTCACGGTAGTAAAGCCCTTCACCATCGGTTGTAATATCTGCATCGTTGTGCAGTCCCTGCTGCACCTTGGCATTGTAATCGGTGGCGATCACATCGGCCGGCAGGCTCATGTTCTCGTATCCGGCACGTTTGCCGAAAGCTACCCAGCTGAACTGCACATTGCTTTTGCCATCCCTGTTCTCCACGACAGTGAATCCTTTGCCGTCAACATTTTCAAGGTAAACCCCTTCCGACTTGCCGATGGGTGTTACCGTAACGATAATGGGTTCGGCCGGTGAAACGATGTTGGCAAAAGCCTCATCAAAACTGACCTTCGACTTACCATTCTGTAACTGGCCTATGCCATAGGTCTGCACCGTCATTTCAGGCGACACGAGGGTATACATCACATTGTTGTTACCGCTATTGTCCTGTTGCAGGTGCACATCGGCGCCTGTGCGGTAGACGTCACCGTCGGAATAAATCCCATAATTGCCGCCGGTGGCATAGAGGCCGTAGATATTCCCGTCGATATGGGCACCGAAGAGGTCGCCATAGGCACCCAAACCGATGGAGGAAGATGGTTCATAGCCATCCTTTCCAGTTCCAGAGCCATCGTTTGTAAAATATCCCCCGTAATTAGTATGGGAACTGCTCTCATATCCTAATGCACCCCACTCGCTTGCGCTTTCAATTCCACCAAAAACTCCTGATGTTCTGCCATCAGAATCATCATCATCAGAATAACCTGCTACACCGGATGAGTATTGTGTGCCGGCAGTGTTGTACCCTGTTATCCCTCCAACCTGGTTTGCATAGCTACTACCCCTGTTAACGTCTCCTGTACCTACTTCCACCCCGACTCCTTTTACAGCAAAGTCACCTGCAGTCAGCGATTGACCGGAAGAAGAGGATGGCCTTAACCTAGCATAAACACTTGCGGTGGAAGTTCCGAGGGCAGCCCAGTAGTCGCTGGTACCATGTGTCCCTTGCACTCCATAATTCTCCAGCCCAAGGTTTCCCTGGTTCCCCGAGGCATCATGTACGCCATAGGCACCTGTAGTGGGTGTTCCCAGCGCACCACGGTTGCTCGTGGGGTCATTTTCACCGTATGCCCCGTGGTTTTCCGTACCAAGGTAGCCGTAGTTGTCGGCCAGCTTATTCTGCCCGTAAACGGCATTCCCGTGGCCCTCGTTCCAACCGCCAATGCAGAGTGAACTTACATCGGAAGTCGCACTCTTTACCCTCGACTGGATGCCGTTTGCATCGGCCCCGCCATTCTCGACCTCGATATAGAACATCGGGAATTCGGCATAGGAATAGATCATATAGGCTGCGCCTTCACCCTGGTAATTCTGGAATATCCTCCCCTGGGGATGAAATCCCACCAGGTCGGGGTTATTGGAATACGATCCCGAATGAGGGTTTGTTCCTGCAACGCTTTCGGCAGAATGCAGGGTCAGGTAATCAGCGGAATAAGCCGGAGGACCGGCGGCCAGCCTGTTGAACAGGGTGAAGCGGTTGGTCCCGTTATAACCAAAGTGCAGGGTGGACCCGTAATTGGGTTCCGCATCTATCCTGATGGTTCCGGGACGACCACTTACGTCAAAGGCAACACCCGGGGAGGTAGTCCCTACCCCGACATTGCCGGCATCATAGTAGATGTCGCTCCCGGTCTGGGTCCAGTAGCCCCCGATGAAATTGGCATCGGTGATCTTCTGCCAGTCGGGCAATGCCGGGGTGCCGGTATTGTAATACAGCCCGGGCGTATTGTCAATCTGGTAGACAATCAGGCTTGTCGGCGGACTGGAAATATTATCGCGCTGTGACATTGTCATGCGAGGAATCAGAAATCCCCTGGCTGTTGACTGTACATCCAGCATTGCTGCCGGGTCGGCCGTGGCGGCCGGGTTGTCGGAAACCACTACCTGGGCATGGGACGGGGATGTCAGGTAAAAAAAACATAACAGAACTGCTATACTGCTCATTATCCGTTTCATGGCATTGGTTTTTGTTGGATGAATCGTATCGGTATTTGGCCATATACCCGGCCTTCATTAAAATTTATCAATATTGACTGCCTCTTGTACGAATAAAATGAAAATGGGTTATGAAATATTGACATTTTTTCCTTGGCGGAGTAAATAATATAACGGTACAACAAAAAACCCCGCCTTCGAAGGGCAGGGTTTGTTGATCATCAGTATTGAATTGACCGAGTTAATTTATTTTATCGGTTGATTTCCGGTCTTCTGATGCTTCCTCTATTTCAGGTAATGCAGCCTTGACATCTTGCGACAGGATAACCCTGTTCATCCTAATTTCAGGAGAGGCTCTTTCAATGACGTTGAGTTCGCTGCTTCCTGGAATGGATGGGACAGTACCTACATGTAATTCCCCGTTCTGATAATATAGGCCTTCACCAGCCGGTTCATCAGGATTCCCGTCATTCGACAGACCCTGTTCAATCTTTAAAGTATAGTCCGGGTCAGTCACATCAGCAGGTAAGCTTACATTTTCATATCCTTTCCGCTTACCGATGGCTATCCAGCTGAACTGTACGCCACTTTTCCCACTGCGATTCTCGATCACCACGAAGCCTTTGGCGTCAACCTGAGCAAGGTGCACGCCCTCAGAATCTCCTATGGGAGTAATCGTAACAATGATTGGTTCATCATCGGAAACGACCCTCGAAAACGCATCATCGAATGCGATACTTGCCTTACCAGCCTGTAATTGTCCTAAGCCATATGTTTGTATGGTCATTTCGGGCGACACCAGGGTGTACATGATGTTGTTCTGTCCGCTGTTATCTTTTTGCAAGTGAACGTCAGCACCTGTGCGGTATAAGTCGCCACTGGCAAAAATGCTGTAATTAATCCCTTCGGCATAAAGGCCATAGATACCGCCATTGATCTGTGCCCCGAATAGATCGCCATAGGCACTGATTGCAGTGGCGGAAACAGGATTTGTATAGCTTTTATTTCCATTTGTTCCTCCCGTTATTGGCGCAGCAGAAAAATAACCTGCACACCAGGCGGGACCGGTATTTCTAAGGTACCCCAATGCTCCCCAACTATTGGCTGAAGCGTTGGAACCCATTACCCCGGCTCTCCTGGTCTCAGAGGTTCCATCCGGCGTATATCCTGCCACACCAAAAGTGTACTGGGCAGCCCCGGTATTCAATCCATAAACAGCTCCACGGGTCTGGTTATATCCAAACCCACTTCCGTCATCATCACCACTATCAACTCCAATCCCTTTTACACCGTATTCTCCATTAGAATTTGCAGCAGCAAGTTCTCCCCTGGCTCCGGCGTCCGAGAATCCAAGACGGCCAATGTGCCCGTCGGCATGCTGGCCATAGGCCCCACTGGTACTGGACCCGAGCGATCCCCAGTGTTGGTTGGTGTGCATGCCGTATACGCCATGGCTTCCGGAACCGATACCCCCGTAATTGGGTTCTGGTTCAACGCCGTTATCTCCATATATACCGTATTCATTATTAGTACCAGGGCTGTCCGCCCCTATCGAACCCCAATAACCGATCGCATCATTTAAACCATAAACTCCTGAATATTCATTACCAAGGGTCCCCCTGTTAGCAGAAGTACCATGCTCTCCCGAAACTCCGTGATATTGGGTTGCCATCCATCCCTTATTCGAATGGTCCTGATTGATCGCATAAATGGCAGTAGCATCTCCTTCTACGAAAGTTCCTATACCAGCCTGGGTTGTAAGGCTGGTATTGTCTAATGATACCTGCAAGCCAAAAGCAAAAGTGGAAGCACTCCCATTTGAATTCAAGATTGATAATGCCGGATGCGCCGCGTTGGAACCTATAAAATATGCTGCATGCGCCGTTCCACGATATTGATGCCAAACCCTGCCTAATGGGGTTATGCCCCATTGATCATCATAGGGATCAGCCCCTATCTGAAGGTATGGATTTGTGGCAGGTTGCCAGATAAACTGCCTGAACATTGAAGTGCCTTCATAACCAAAACGAATACCGGGTTCATATCCAGTTTCGGCATTAAGGAAAATTTTTCCCGGCCTTCCTGTTATATATACACTGTCGTTTTCAAACATCGATGCTCCACCTACATGAAATCGTCTGGCAGGTGACGAAGTACCTACGCCAACATTTCCTGTCGTATAATACAAGTCGGTCCCGTTCTGGGTCCAGTACCCACCGATGAAATTGGCATCGGTGATCTTCTGCCAGTCGGGCAATGCAGGCGTTCCAATATTGTAGTAAAGCCCGGGGGTGTTGTCGGTCTGGTAGATGACCAGGCTGGTGGGCGGGCTGGCAATGTCATCGCGCTGTTCCATCGTCATGCGAGGGATCAGCAGACCTTTTTCAGTCGACTGAACATCGAGTATGGCAGCCGGGTCGGCCGTGGCGGCCGGATTGTCGGAAACCACCACCTGTGCATGGGAGCCGGCGGCCAATAAAATCATTGCAATAAAAACAAACGGGTAAATCCTTATGCTTTTCATCTCTAAACGATTTTTGAATTATCAAATGAAACATGTTTCAGGTCATCTGTCCTCCTTATTCCTTGCAGAACAAGTTTGAAACCACAATCCGGTTCCAGGCATATGACACATGCGGAGGTAAAATTATGGTTTTTTTTTTAAAAAATACATTGAAAGCATACACCTCGGACAAATGCAATTAAAAAAACCCGGCCAAACATGGCCGGGGTTATGCCTTAACAGCGTCATGAAATCCATGGTAACCTATTGATCAATGTTTTCCTTTTCGTCTTTCATCCTCGACAGTTTATAGGTAGCCTTTCTGGCATCATCCATCAGGATGGGTTCAAGTTTTTTTGCAGGTTCAATTTTGATACCATCAGACGATCTGGACTGAAGCAACTGCCCGTTGTAAAGCCTTCCATTCTGGTAATAGAGGCCTTCGCCGCTGGCGTTGAGATCGGCATCGTTCACAAGCCCGCGCTCGATCTTCTGGTCGTAATCGGAGGCGATAACATCCTGTGGCAGGCTCTTGTTCTCGAAGCCGCTGCGCTTTCCTATGGCGATCCAGCTGAACTGCACACTGCTCTTTCCATTATCGTTTTCAGCCACGCGGAAACCGCTTGCCTCAACTGCTTCGAGGTAAACCCCTTTGGTCTGTCCTATCGGTGTAATGGTCACTACGATGGGCTCCTGTGAAGAAACCACATCAGCGAATGCTTCATCGAAATTGATGATGGCCTTGCCATTCTGAAGCTGGCCGATGCCGTAGGTCTGCACGGTCATTTCGGGTGATACCAGGGTATACATCACGCTGTTCTGCCCGGTTTTCCCAGGCTGCAGGTGGATATCTGCCCCTGTGCGGTAAACATCGCCTTTGGCATACAGGCTGTAGTCCCGGCCCTCAGCATATATGCCATATACATCGCCATGGACATGGGCACCGAAAAGATCGCCATATACCCCGATACCGATGCTGGAGGAAGGTTCGCCCTGGGCTTTACCCGAACCTGAGCCTGTAGCATTCGTGAAATATCCTCCGTAATAATTACCATTATTGTCTCTGTAGCCAAGTGCACCCCATTGGCTGGCATTTCCAATGGCTCCTAGCACCCCGCCGGCCCTGTTGGCTGGTGTCGATTCAGTATACCCTGCCACCCCGAAAGAATATGCCACACCTTCATTATTGATCCCTGCCACACCTCCAATGGTGGAACCAACTGAATATCCTCCTCCTGACTCTAAAGCATTTAGAACTCCCAACCCTTTGATGGCAAAATCGCCGTTAGCCAGGTTTTGTGTACCCTGGCCGAGCTGTCCGTAAACTGCTGATGAAGCGTGGCCGAGGACACCGAAGAAATCTTCGGATCCGTACTCTCCATATACACCGTAAGTAGCGGTACCGATACCTCCGAAGTTAGGGCTGGTGCCCGTGCCCTGAGCAGCATAAAGGCCCCAATCGTTGGAAGTGCCATCAACACCGATGGCACCCCAGTGGTAATCCGTTTCGCCGGATCGCCCGTAAACGCCATAATCAGCCGAACCGAGCACACCACGGTTTTCGCTTGGATAGTGTTCGCCATACATACCATGGTTCGTTGATCCCACATGGCCGAAATTTCCGTCGGATCCATTCGTGTTCATCCCATAAACACCTGTACCGTCACCATGGGCCCAGCCACCAACGGCAATAATGTTACTAGGGTTAGAAGCATTACTCATAGAAACTTGAATACCCCTTGCTTCACCCGTCGCACTGGTGTTTTCAATAGAAAGTGCTCTTGAAGGAGCAGCTGTTTTGATAACATGAGCAGAAGTCCCCCCTTGATAATCATGCCACAATCTTCCTCCATTAGGGTGTATCATCCAAAAATTTTCTGAAAGATCTGAACTCATGCTCCAGTACGGAGGACTCGTCGCGAAATTAAAGTCATGGTAAAGAACAGTTGTTCCTTCATACCCCCATCTAACCACAGGAGAATCTCCGGTAGCAGCGTTTAAAAAAATCCTACCAGGATTACCTGCATCTCCGGTAATATATATACTATCATTCTCGAACATCGAAGCGCCATTCACATGGAGCTGATGGGAAGGAGAATTTTCCCCGACACCCACATTGCCCGTGGTATAGTACAGGTCGGTGCCGTTCTGCGTCCAGTAGCCGCCTATAAAATTGGCATCGGTGATCTTCTGCCAGTTAGGAACTGCAGGGGTACCGGTGTTGTAATACAGGCCCGGTGTGTTGTCGGTCTGGTAGATCACCAGGCTCGTGGGCGGGTTCGTGATCAGGTTGCGCTGTAACAGGGTCATCCTCGGTACGAGAAACCCCTTCCCGGTCGATTGCAGGTCGAGCATGGCCGCAGGGTCGGCCGTGGCTGCAGGGTTATCGGAAATCACAACCTGGGCATAAATGCCAGGAGAAACGAGTGCCATGCAAAGCACAAGGATGAGGAGGCGTATCTGTTTATTCATAATAAAGATTTTGTTTGTTTATCCACTTTAACCCCTTCCGGGGAACATACAAATATACCATTAAAAAGGCTTATTTTATAGGGTTTTACACTTAAGTGCACCCCCGTGAATACACGTATTTTTTAAATTCATATATTTAATTATCTAAATATCAGATTTAGATTGAAAGTAAAGTGTACGCGCAGGAAATTTCGAAATTATTACAACAATGAATTGTTAATAAATTGCACTAAATTGCGACAGCAATGAAAACAGGAAGACTGATCAGGGTGCTTGGCCCCGGCCTGTTGTATGCCGGTGCCGCCATCGGGGTTTCCCACCTGGTGCAATCAACCCGTGCGGGGGCCGGTTACGGCTTCGACCTGATATGGGTGCTGATCCTGGTCAATGTGATCAAATATCCTTTCTTTGAATTCGCCCCGCGATATGCCACAGCCACGGGGCATCATCTCATCGACGGTTACCGCAAGCTCGGGAAATGGGCTGTGTGGGCATTCGCCCTGCTCACCCTGGCCACCATGTTCGCCATACAGGCAGCCGTGACCATCGTCACCGCCGGACTGGTAGCCGACGTCCTCGGCCTTTCGATGGGCGTCGTCCCCCTGAGCGCCATCATCCTGGGGGCTACCGTGCTCATTCTCATCATCGGCAGGTACGCCGTGCTCGACAAGGTGATCAAATTCGTGATCATCATCCTGGCCCTTTCCACCATCATCGCGGTAGTGTCGGCCCTGGGCAAAGGTTATGACCCGCCAGGCCATGCCGGCCATTTCGACTGGCTCGGCCATGCCGACATCCTCTTCCTGATCGCCTTCATCGGATGGATGCCGGCACCCATCGACGTGTCGGTATGGTCCTCCCTATGGACGGTCGAAAAATCCAAAAACATGGAAATAAAGGTCACGCTGGGCGAAAGCCTCACCGATTTCCGCATCGGCTATATCGGCACTGCATTCCTCGCCCTGTGCTTCCTGTTGCTGGGGGCAATGGTGATGCACGGCGGCGGTGAGGAACTTTCCGCCAACGGCCGCGAGTTTGCCGGTCAGCTGATCAGCATGTATACGCTGAACATCGGCAGCTGGGCACGTCCGGTGATCGCCATTGCGGCGGTGATGACCATGTTCAGCACCACGCTGACCTGCCTCGACGCCTACCCCAGGGTGCTCCAACCCATCACTGCCTTTTTTATTCCCCTACGCAAAGAAAAGGGATCAGAATACGGCAAGGTTTACTGGTTCTGGATCATCATCGTGACGGCCGGAGCGCTCCTGCTGCTGGGCTACCTGGCCGCATCCATGCGCCTGATGGTCGATATCGCCACCACCCTTTCTTTCGTCACTGCACCGGTGCTGGCCTTCATGAACTACCGCGTGATCACGAGCCGCCATGTGCCTGAAGGGGCCAGGCCCGGCGGGTGGCTCCGGGCCTGGTCATGGACAGGCATTATCTTCCTGTCGCTCTTTACAGTTTTCTATACCGGCTGGCGCACAGGCCTGCTCAGCTTCTGAATCTTTATCCTATTCGCTGAGCACCACGTAGGTGGCTTCCCGCTCGTCGGCGATCCTGCGCCATTCAGGAACGATTGTTTCCAGGAAGTGATCTTTTTCCTCATGAAACTTTTCCATGGGGAGCCGCAGGTATTCCTGGGCTTTTTCCTTGGTAGCGATGTCGGGATAAGGTACCGCCTCGAAATGTCCATGGCCGGCCAGGATCCGGGCCAGGGCAACCCGCGCTTCCTGGGCATGATCGATGGATTTGCCGATGACCCTCGATATCTCAACAGGTGAGTGGAATGAATTGCCATGTCCGGCTGCGGCGTAATCCCAGTACCACTGCGATGTCCTGATCAGGTCCAGCACAGCGGCCATTTCTTCTTCGGTGGCTCCCTTTTCCCATGCCAGGGCCGCCTCAACATGCGCCCTCACGATGAGTTCCTCGGCCTTGTCCCTGATCTCGATAACCTTCCGCTGCCTGTCGTAAACATTGTTGCGCAGCGTTTCCTCGCTTTCGCGGTGGCATACCTGGCAGGAAGAGGTGATGTACTCCAGCGGGCTGGTGATATGATGATTGGTAAATTTCTGCCCGCCCTCGCTGTGATAAGGCATATGGCAGTCGGCACAGGCCACACCCCTTTCATAATGGATGCCCGTGGTGAAAACCTCATAGCCCGGGTGCTGGGCCTTGAGCATGGGGGTACGGCTCAATGCATGGGTCCAGTCCGAAAATCCAATCTTGTTGTAATACTCAAGCATGCCCTCTGCCGTAATGCCATCCTTCCAGGGAAAGGTCAGGTACGGAACGCCTTCGACAGGCGAAACGGTATTGAAATAATACTCCACATGGCACTGAGCGCACACCAGGGAGCGCATCTCCTGGTGCGTAGCCTTTTTAATATCCTTACCGATACTGGTAAAGGCCTCGATCAGTGTCGGCCTGGTGATGCGGAGGTCCATGGTGTTGGGATCGTGGCAGTCGGCGCAACCGATATGGTTCACGATCTCGGGACCCAGGGAAGCCCATTTACCGTCGAAATATTCAACGATACCGATCTCGTTCATCACCCTGGGTACATCAGGGCTTTTGCAGGTCCAGCAGGCATTGGGCTGGGGACCCTGGTCCGGCCCCAGCGGGCCACCCGTACGCAGGGTGTTGTAGATGTCCTCGATGGCATAGTAATGGCCGCGGCCCTGGTTGTAGTCCTTTGAAAAGCTGTACCCGGCCCAGAGCACAACGAGGCGGGGGTCTTCCTCCAGCATGTCGACCATGGCGCTGCCGTTGTACAGGCTGCGGAATGACGAGTCGGCCGTGCGTAAATAGGTTTCATACTCCCGCGGATAGTTCTTGCCCCATTCCTCGTTGCGGGGCTCATAGTCACTCAGCTTCACCACGGGCTTGTTCACAAAAACGGCTTCGGCCCTGCGCTCCATCACCGACGAGGCAAGCAGGCCCAGCAGGAACACGATCACAAGGGTCGAGAAAAACAGCATCCAGTTGACCCAGGCTTTTCTTTTTGATTTCATGATCACAGGTTTTATTTGTTCGGTTTACTTGTTCATCAATCTGTCGAGCCAGAGGGGGACCGGGCTCTCGGGCCCAGGCACCCTGGCAAAGGGTACGCTCGAAAGGCTGTGCACCCTGCCGTGCGGCGTTTCACGGTGGCAATCCCAGCACAGCCTTTCGTTGAAGCTGTCGTGGTATGCCGTGGTAACGGCCAGCATCTCCGGATTGTGCACCAGGTCGGAATGGCAGCGGATACAGTTCTGCTGCACCACCCTGATGCCGGCCTCAAGGATGAAGATCGTCTGGGGTTCACGCCGTAAGGTAAAGATGTAGGCATGCCGCATCCCGTCCTTGGCCTTGAAGTAGTATTTGTTGAAGAAATTGTCGTGAGGCACGTGGCAATCGTTGCAGTGTGCCACCTCCCTGTGCGAACTGTGCGACCAGGTGGCATATTCCGGGGCCATGATGTGGCAGTTCACACAGGCTGAAGGTTCGTCGGACAGGTACGATACCGCATTAGAGATATATACCAGGTAAAAGAACAACCCGAGCATGGCACCGGCAACCACCGCCGCTACCTTTCCCCATTCCTCAGGAGGGATGATCAGCCGAAGGAGTTTTCTCATCTGACAAACATTGAATAATTAGGGTAATTACGTACTTAAAATATTAATATCATCAAATATAGTGTTGATTTGTGTAAAAACCTACATCTGAGCATTATTTATACGCACTCTAAATTGGTCTTTTCACTGATACTGACATTTGATTTTCAAGGCAGGGCCATAAAAAACAGGAGGATAAAAACAGCCACCTCAAGCGAAGGCCACCTATGGCGTTTCCTTTAAAGTTTCGCTGTTTTTCTTACACCCATTCCTCCGATAAGATATCCCCCCTGATACCTACCACGGTCCTTTTCAGCGGCACTTTGCGCGATGCCCGCGAAAGGGCCTCCCCTGCCAGGCCAAGGAGCCCGTTGCAGCAAGGCACTTCCATAACCATCACGTTCAGGGTATTGATGCGGGCATCATCGATCATGCTGACCAGCTTCTGCACATAAATATCGGTTCCCGAATCCAGTTTGGGGCATGCAATGGCCAGACTTTTGCCCCGCAGGTGAAGGGAATGGAAATTCCCCAGCGCAAAGGCGGTACAGTCGGCAGCAAGCAATACGTCGGCATTCAGGAAGTAAGGCGCCTGCGGGTTCAGCAGGTGAAGCTGCACCGGCCACTGCCGCAATGCAGACGGATGTCCGGCAGAAAGCGGCTGTGTTTCATCTGCTGCTGCCTTTTCAACAGCATCCTTGTCGATATCGAACATGATGGTGCGGCCTCCGGGACAGCCGCCACTGCATGCATTCCCGTCTTCCTCCATTTCCCCGATCTTTTCCATTACATCCCCGGCCTGGTAACCGAGTCCTGACTGCGCCTTGAGATAAGCCACTGCCTCGCCGAAATATTCCATCTCTCCATGTTCCTTCAGGTGTTTCAGGTGTGCTACGACGGTATTGAAGCCCTGCCTTACGATCTCACTCATGACTGCGGTCTCGTTATAGGGTTCTGCTTCGCGCACCTCAACGCTTATGGCGCCTTCCGGACATTCGCCCAGGCAGGCTCCCAGCCCGTCGCACATGAGGTCGCTGACCAGCCGTGCCTTGCCGTCGATGATCTGTAGCGCCCCTTCCGGGCAGGCGGGGATACACAATCCGCAACCATTGCATTTTATTTCATCAATCTTAATAATCTCCCTCTTCATAAAATAATATATTCGGTATTTAATTACGCAAATGTATTAATAATATGAATTAAGTTGATGATACAGCAATGATTTTTAAGAAGGATAAAATGCCGGATGCCAGAAACCGGATGCCAGATACCGGATGCCAGATGCCGGATGCCAGAAGCCGGATACCAGAAGCCAGGTGCCCGGTTTATGCTTATCCCTCCAGGTACTTATCGAGTGTTTGTGTTTCCAGGTATTTTCTGAATTCGAGGGTGATATCCCTGATCACATTCTGGAAGATACATTTTTCGAAAGGACAGATCGGCTTGTCGAGCGGGCATTTTGTGATCTGTATCTTTCCCTCGATGGCTTCGTAAATATCAAGAAAGGAGACCGCCGCAGGATCCATCTTCAGGGAAAAGCCCCCGTTCGGTCCCCTGTTCGACACAATAAAACCCTCTTTCACCAAACGCTGGAATACTTTTGCCACATGATGTCTTGAACTTGAGGTTAGTTCGGCGATATGGTTCACATTCATGAGCTTGTCGGACCTCGCCACCAGGATCATCCCGTGGATGGCGATGGAGGCTGCTTCGCTGAGGGTCAGTATCCGTGACATTACAATATATTTAGTAATCAATTACCCAAATGTATAAAAGATAAAGTTCTCCCCTGCCAATCTGCAGGGAGAAATTACCTGAAGGAGTATTATTTTTAATCAATCTGAATTAATCGATCGTGCAGGGGGCTAGACGGCCGATAATTTGGAATTCACATGCCAAAGAATTATATTTGTATTCAGTTCCAGCAATATCACCAATGAAAAAGATCCTTGTCGCAGTTGATTTTTCCGATGATACCACCCTTATCTCAAGATACGCCATTGAACTTTCAAGGCACGAAAGCAGTGAGATCTGCCTGCTGCATTCCTACTTCGATCGTATGTTGTTGACGGAAAGCACTTTCCCCGGCAGCATAGAGGCCGAATCGATGATCAATGAAAAGCTGCTGATCGAGAGCAATCAGCTGGCCAGGGAGAATATGGAAAAGATGCAGGAGAGCATAAGGGAGATGGCCATTGCCGAAGGGATAGAGGAGTTTACCATCAGCATGCAGCTCGTGGGCGGCGAACCGAGCCTGGAGATCAGGGAGTTTTGCGACGATTTTATGCCCGACATCATCGTGATGGGGACGCGGGGTGCAGGGCGCAAAGGTTTCCTGGAGGGCAGCGTATCGAAAAAGGTGATGAACAATTCGGACATCCCTGTCCTGGCGATACCGAACCTGGATAAGTTCCGCGGATTTCACAACATCCTCTACCTTTCCAATTTTGATGAATACGACCCGCGGGCGCTGGCCGGCCTGCTCGACATCTTCAGGTACTTCAACGTCACCACCCGGGTACTGCATCTCGTCAGCGACAGCAGGATCGAAGAGGCAAAAGAAGAGATGGACGACCTGCGTCGCTATTTCCTCGAGGAGGAAGATAAAGGCATGATCCAGTTCATCATCCGCGAGAAGAAGGATTACGGGGAGGATGTTTTACAATTCACGCAGGAACACGGGATCGACCTGATCAGTTTCATCCCGCACAGGCACCATTTCCTGGAAGGTTTCTTCAGGTCGGTCATGACAAAGAAGGATCTGTATGAAGCCAATATCCCTCTGCTGGCCATCCCTGAAGCGGATTAGATCCATAACAAATCGGTTTCTCCGATACGGGCCTGTCAGCCCGGATACCAATATCATTGAGCTTACATCAGGCACATCGGGCTTGTCGAGTACTAAAAATATTATCTTTGACTGCTGAATCTCAAAACCGGGTATGCAGGGGTATGAAATTATCCATCATCATCGTCAATTACAACGTCAAACATTTCCTTGACCAGTGCCTCACCTCGGTGCGCCGTGCCGTTGCGGGCATTGAAGCCGAGACCTGGGTGGTCGACAACAACTCTGTCGACGGCTCGGTGCAGATGCTCCGCGAAAAGTTCCCCGAGGTCAGGCTTATCGCGAACAGGGAAAATGTGGGTTTTTCCCGTGCCAACAACCAGGCCATCCGCCAGTCGGCGGGTGAGTATGTACTGCTGCTCAACCCTGACACGGTGGTGGAGGACGACACTTTCAGCAAGATCATCCGATTCATGGACAGCCATCCCGAAGCTGGTGGACTGGGAGTGAAGATGATCGACGGGAAGGGAAATTTCCTTCCCGAATCCAAGCGCGGTCTGCCCACCCCCGATGTTGCCTTTTACAAGATATTTGGGCTTTCGAAGTTTTTCCCCAGGTCGAGGACCTTTGGCAAGTACCACCTTGGTTATCTCGACAGGGACGAGGTCAATGAAGTGGAGATCCTCTCGGGTGCGTTCATGTTCCTGCGCAGGGAGGCCCTCGACAAGACCGGGCTGCTCGACGAGGAGTTCTTCATGTACGGGGAGGATATCGACCTCTCCTACCGGATCATCAAGGCAGGGTACAGGAACTATTATTTTCCCGAAACCCGCATCATCCACTACAAGGGCGAAAGCACTAAGAAAAGCAGCGTCAATTACGTTTTCGTTTTCTACAGGGCCATGGTGATCTTTGCCCGTAAGCATTTCTCGCAAAAGAATGCCCGGCTGTTCTCCCTGCTCATCAACATGGCCATATGGCTGAGGGCATCGGTTGCCATCATGAGCAGGTTCCTGAGGAAAGCCTTTCTTCCCATGCTCGACATCCTGCTTATATTCGCCGGGATATTTTTCATCAAAGAGTATTGGGAAACGAATGTCATTTTCCCCGATGGCGGGAACTATCCAATGGGATTTATCGCCATCACGGTACCTTTGTACATCTTCATCTGGCTGTTCTCCGTGTTCCTCAGCGGCGGTTACGACAGGCCCATACGGCTCATCAAGATCTTCCAGGGTATCGCCCTGGGCACCGTTTTCATCCTGGTGGTGTACGCCCTTTTGAGCGAATCGTACCGTTTTTCGCGCGCCATCACCATCCTGGGTGCCGTGTGGGGGCTGATCGCCATGACCGGGCTCCGGCTGATCCTGCACCTTTCAGGGCTGAAGGACTTCAGGATAGGCACGGCGCGCAACAAGCGCTTCGTCATCGTGGGACAGAAGGAAGAGGCCGAGCGGGTAGCGGAACTGCTGCACAAGACCTGGCTGACCCCTTCATTCATCGGTCTCGTGGGTACCGAGAACAACACCATGAACAGCGAGCAGTTCATCGGAACCATCGACCAGCTCCCCGAGATCATCCCGGTATACAGCATTTCGGAAGTGATCTTCTGCTCGAAGAGCCTTCCCCACCAGGTGATCATCGATAAGATGTCGGAACTGCAGCACCTGCGTGTCGATTTCAAGATCGCGCCCGAGGACAGCCTTTCGATCATCGGAAGCAATTCCATCAACACCTCGGGCGACCTTTACACCATCGACATCAACGCCATCACCTCGCCCGTGAACAGGCGCAACAAGCGTTTCCTCGATATCTTGGTTTCGCTCAGCCTGCTGTTGACGCTTCCGCTGAACGTCTTCCTGGTGAAAAAGCCTGCAGGCCTTGTCAGGAATATCTTCAATGTATTCTTTGGCCGGCGTTCCTGGGTCGGTTATAATCCCTCCGATCCTTCGGAATTTGAGAAGCTCCCGAAGATCAGGCCGGGGATCCTCCACCCCGAGGATGCTTTCCGGAAAAGAAAGCTGAGTCCTGAGATCAACGCCAGGCTGAACATGATCTACGCCCGCGACTATGATTTCACCACCGACCTTAACATTATCAGGCAAGCTTTCAGGGAACTGGGGAGGAAATAAAATGAACATTCCGCCATATTGTTTGTATATTTAGTGAATTAAAGAGCATTACCATGGCTAATTTTCAGATCGTGATGCCCAAGCTGGGCGAGAGTATCATAGAAGCGACCATCACCAAGTGGTTGAAATCGCCCGGCGACGCAATTGAGGAGGACGATCCCATCGTCGAGATCGCCACGGACAAGGTGGATTCGGAGATCCCTTCACCCGTTGAAGGCGTGCTCAAGGAAGTATTGTTTGCCGAAGGCGATGTAGTGGAGGTCGGCAAGGTCATCGCCATCGTGGAGACCGAAGGTGAAGGCAGTGGAGATGCAGAAGCACCGGAAGAAGAAAAACCGGCTCCGGAGGAGAAGAAAGAAGAGACACCGGCTCCGGCGAAAGAGCCTGCACCTGCCGCTGAAGGGGAAGCTGAACCGACCCGGTTCTATTCACCCCTGGTAAAGAATATCGCGAAGACGGAAGGCATATCCATGAAGGAACTCGAGGGCATCGAGGGTACCGGTAAGGAAGGACGCGTGACCAAGCAAGACCTCCTCGACTACCTGAAGCACAAGCCTGCCGCAGCATCACAGCCCGCCACACCCAAAGCAGCCGCACCGCCGGCGGCCCCGCCCGTGGTGAGCACTGCCGGCGACGAGATCGTGGAGATGGACCGCATGCGCAAGCTCATCGCCGACCACATGGTGATGTCGAAACAGGTATCGCCGCACGTTACTTCCTTTATCGAAGTGGACATGACCAATGTGGTGACCTGGCGCGAGAAGGTCAAGGACATGGTGATGCGGCGCGAAGCCGAAAAGCTGACCTTTACCCCCATCATCATCGAGGCCACGGCACAGGCCATCAAGGATTACCCCAGGATCAACGCATCGGTCGACGGCACGAAGATGATCATAAGGAAAAATGTAAACATCGGCATGGCCACCGCCCTCCCCGACGGCAATCTTATCGTTCCCGTGATCAGGAATGCCGACCAGAAGAGCCTGCTGGGCCTCACCAAGGATGTGAACGACCTTGCCAGCCGTGCAAGGGCCAACAAGCTCCTGCCCGACGAGATACAGGGCGGTACTTTCACAACGACCAACTTCGGCAGCTTTGCCAGCATCACCGGCACCCCCATCATCAACCAGCCGCAGGTGGCCATACTGGGCATCGGCGCCATCCGAAAGAAGCCCGTGGTGATCGAGACGCCACAGGGCGACATGATCGGGATCAGGCACATGATGATCCTCTCACTGGCCTACGATCACCGGATCGTCGACGGGGCCCTGGGCGGCATGTACCTTAAGCGGGTGGCTGAACTGCTCGAAAACTTCGATACGGACAGGAATATCTGATCCGGTCATTGCCGTAAGCGGAATTTCCATTACTTTCGCAGCATATACAGCAACATCATAATCACTTCCTAAATGAAATTGAACCTGCAAAGGCCGCTGGCCATCTTTGATCTCGAGACCACCGGGATCAGGGTCGCCACCGACCGCATCGTGGAGATCTGCATCATCCGGGTAGAAACCGACAACAGCAGCATAACCAAAACCTTCAAGATCAACCCCGAAATGCCCATCCCCCTGGATGCCACCCTCATCCATGGTATTTCGGATGAAGATGTTAAGGATGCACCGACTTTCAGGGAGCTTGCCGTTGAACTTTACGAGCTGTTCAGGGACTGCGACCTGTCGGGATATAACTCGAACAAGTTCGACATCCCGCTGCTGGTGGAGGAATTCCTCCGCGCCGGCATCGACTTCGACCTGCGCGATCGCTATTTCATCGATGTCCAGAACATCTTCCATAAGATGGAGCCGCGCAACCTTCGCGCTGCCTACATGTTCTATTGCGAAAAAGAACTGGAAGATGCCCATTCGGCCGAAGCCGACACCATGGCCACCTTCGAGATCCTGAAGGCACAGATCGAAAGGTACAAAGACACCCGGTACAAGGATGACGACGGGAACATCAGCATTCCGGTAAAAAACGATATGAAAGCCCTGCACAAGTTCTCCTACAATACGCGCTTCGTCGACCTGGTCGGGCACATCGTTTTCAATGCCCGCCAGCAGGAGGTCTTTAATTTCGGAAAGCACAAGGGCAAGACGGTGGAAGAAGTGTTCAGGGCCGAGCCACAGTACTACGACTGGATGATGAAGGCCGAGTTCCCGCTTTCGACCAAGAATGTGATCACGGCCATCAGGAAAAGGTATCTCGACCACAAAATGTTTTAGATATCAAACCGTAATTCAAACTACCAGCAGCCATGAAGATCATCTGCATCGGCAGGAACTATGTGGACCATGCCAGAGAACTGAACAATCCCGTCCCGGAGAACCCTGTGTTCTTCCTCAAGCCCGACACAGCGTTGCTCCGGAGGAACCGCCCGTTCTATTACCCTGATTTTTCGGACGACATCCATTACGAGTGTGAACTGGTGGTGAAGATCAACAAGCTGGGCAAGAACATCCAGGAAAAGTTCGCCCATACCTATTACAGCGAGATCGGCATCGGCATCGACTTCACCGCCAGGGACCTGCAGGGAAAAGCCAAAGCCAAAGGACTTCCATGGGAAATTGCCAAGGCCTTCGACAATTCGGCCCCGCTCAGCATGGAATTCATCGACAAGAACCTGCTCGGCGACCTTAAGAATATCAGCTTCCGCCTCGACCGGAACGGTGAAACGGTGCAGCAGGGCATTTCGGGAGATATGATCTTTGATTTCGACGACCTGATCGTTTACACTTCCAAATTCCTCACCCTCAAAACCGGCGACCTGATCTATACGGGCACCCCGGCGGGCGTAGGCCCCGTAAAGATCGGCGACCTGCTCGAAGCATATATTGGGGATCAATTGATGCTGAGGTGCAGGGTAAAGTAGGCATCGGGCTTCAGGCTTCAGGCGTCAGGCGTCGGGCATCGGGGATTGGGCGTCAGGGATTGGGCGTCAGGGATTGGGCGTCAGGCATCGGGCATCGGGCATCGGGCATCGGGCTTCAGGCAGTAAACTTCAGGGATGCTTTTTCCATCAAATAATTTTCATTTCAGGTGTGACATTTTCGGTTTTCCGGTATTAATAGTAAAGGGCTGTTGATATGGGAGATATTACAAAACTGAAGGTGTGGGATATTTCGCTTGAATTGGCGACAATTATTTACAGAATATCACAGAAAGGTGAAATTTCAAAAGATTTTTCCTTCAGGGATCAACTCAGGAGAGCTGCTGTAAGTGTTCCCTCCAATATTGCCGAAGGTCTTGAATCGGGCTCCGAAAGACTGGGGTTAAGATACTTCTACATTGCCAAAGGTTCATTAGCAGAGATCAAAACCCAATTGTTGCTGGCTGTAAAAATCGGATACATCAGGGAAAAACAAACCGAAGATCTGCTGACAACTATTGAATTGACTGACAAAATGCTTAACAAACTTATTTCTTATCGAAAGAAATGCATCAGGGAACATCAATGAAGCATACAATAAGTTGATCAAACCATGCCATGCAAAACTTAAATTTTATCAAAACTTTTTGTAAAATGCATCCAATTCCTAAACCTGAAGCCCAAAGCCATGAACAACCAGAAATCTTCGAATTCATTGATTTCTTGTGGATTCACGATCCCGGGAACTACG
Source organism: Bacteroidales bacterium (assembly GCA_040775045.1). GTDB lineage: Bacteria > Bacteroidota > Bacteroidia > Bacteroidales > B18-G4 > B18-G4. The sequence continues at coordinate 3,319 of JAXGTH010000006.1, read as the reverse complement.
AATCGACACCTGAAGCCCGACGCCTGAAGCCCGACGCCCGACACCCAAAGCCCATCGCCCAACGCCCATCGCCCATCGCCTAAACAAACACCACATCCGCCACGATATCTGCTCCGGCCTTCTCATTCAGGGCATCGATGATCTTTTGTTTTGAGTAGGACAGTTCGTTTTTCAACGCCGGTGAGTCGAGCTTCACAAAAAGTTTATTCCCCTTGAAATACATGTCTTTGGTATGCCGGCTGATCATGGCCCCGACCACATCTTCCCACGACTGGATCGCCCTGGCGTGGCCCAGGCGGCCTTCGAGGTTATAGCGTTCGAGCAGTTCCCTGATCGCTTCACCCAGTGTCTTTTCATTTGAGTTTCGGGCCATTCTTCTATTTTTCGGGTTCCGACAGGCTGCCGTCGGTAACATTGAAGATCAGGTGGTCGATATCAACGGTCCTGAATATCTTTTCGATCCTGCCCCGCTGCGTATCGGTGATGAACACCTGCCCGAAGCTGTTCTCGCTCACCAGCCGGATCAGCTGCTGAACCCTGTGCTCGTCGAGTTTGTCGAAGATATCGTCGAACAGCAGGATGGGCTTGTAGCCTTTCTCCTCCCTGGTATAATCGAACTGCGCCAGCCTGACGGCGATCACGAACGACTTCTGCTGCCCCTGCGAACCGAACTTCTTGACCGGAAATCCGGAAATATTGAATTCGAGGTCATCCTTCTGGATACCGGTCGAGGTGTATTTCAATATGCGGTCCTTCTCCAACGAACGGGCCAGCAGGAGCACGGGGTCTTCGTCATGCAGGTGCGACTCATAGGAGATCGTAACCACTTCCTTCCCCCCTGAAATGAATTCGAAATACCGCTGGAAGATGGGGATGAACCTGTTAATGAAATTGTTACGCCTTTGGTAGATCTCCGTTCCCAGCCGGGCAAGCTGCCCGTCCCAGATCTCCAGCAGGCCCTGGTCGAAGAAATTCCTGTCCCAGAACTGTTTGAGCAGGGAATTACGCTGTTGCAGGGCCTTGTTGTAATTGATCAGGTCGTCGAGGTACACCCTGTCGAACTGCGAAATGACGCTGTCGATGAACTTCCTCCTGGTTTCACTGCCCTCGTTGATCAGGTCCCTGTCGTAGGGAGAGACCATCACCACGGGAAAGGCCCCGATATGATCGGCCAGCCTGTCGTAAGCCTTGTCGTTCAGTTTGAAAACCTTCCTTTCCCCGCTCTTCTGGATGCAGCTCACCTTGTCGCTCGTGTCACCGTTGCGCAGGAAGTTGCCATGTATGGCGAAAAAGTCCTCCCCGTGACGGATATTCTGTGTATCGATAGCGTTGAAATAGCTCTTGCAGAAGGAAAGGTAATGAATGGCATCGAGCAGGTTCGTCTTGCCCGTACCGTTATCGCCCGTAAAACAGTTGATCTTCTCCGAAAAGCCTCCCCTGGCACCGGGATAGTTCTTGAAATTGGTTATGTCGAGGTCTTTGAGGTACATCAGCCCATCTCCATGATCTTATGCGCTACTTCTTCCATCAGCCAGAGGGGTGTGGAGGCGGCACCGCTGATGCCGACTTTCTCCTTGCCTACGAACCAGCCCTTCTCCATTTCCTCCGGTCTGCTGATAAAATGGGTGTCGGGATTCTGGTCCCTGCAGATCCTGAACAGTTTTTTCCCGTTCGAGCTTTCCCTGCCGCTAACAAAGATAACCACATCCTGGCTTCGGGCAAAACCGATGAGGGCAGGTACGCGACGGTTCACATGCCGGCAGATGCTGTCGATCCTCACAAAATCAGGGTTGGCTTTGCCGTCGTAAACCATGCGCTGTATAGTGTCGGAGACCAGGAGGTAATGGTCTGCATCCATGGTGGTCTGGGAAAAGAGCCTGACAGGCCTGCTCAAATCGATCTTTTCAAGTTCGTCGACAGTGCTGATGACGATGGCTTTGCCCCCGGCATTCCCCACCAGCCCTTCCACCTCGGGATGCCCTTTCTTTCCGAAGATCACCACCTGACCGTTCACCTTCTCCATCCCGAGGGCAGCCTCCCTGACCTGCTGCTGCAGGCGTTTCACCACGCCACAGGTGGCATCCAAGACTTTCACCCCGGACGCTTCAGCCCGGCTGTATGTTTCCGGTGGTTCACCGTGTGCACGGATCAGCAGGTCTTTACCCTTCAGGCCTGGGATATCTTCACGCCCGACAACCTGCAGCCCTTTCTCCTGCAACCTCCCCATTTCCGCTTCGTTGTGCAGCAGTTCGCCCAGGCTGTAAAACACACGCCCATTTTTAAGGTTATGCTCCGCCTTTTTGATGGCCTTTTGCACCCCGGGGCAAAAACCCGCCGCCTTGTCGATGGTGATCTTCATGATATGCAAAGATAAATAAATCCTGAGGGTGGAGAAGTGGGGGAAATCTGAACTTTGAACTTTGAACTCTGAACTATTGCTGTCCGGTAAATCTGAGCTTTGAACTTTCCTGGCGCGTGCCCGGAAAATATTCGACCCCTCCGGGGTCGGCCGTGAACGGGGGTAACGCAAGAGCTAATGATATGCGATGCGCCCGGCATCGCGGCCTGTCCGCAGAAGGCCGGCCTGCAGTCCTGATCCAGAAAGGACGGGGTTCGCGGAACGGGGTTCGCGGGACGGGATTCGCGGGACGGGGTTCGCGGGTCAGGGTTCGCGGGACGGGGTTCGCGGGACGGGGATCGCGGGACGGGGATCGCGGGACGGGGAAATTAGAAATTGACAATTGACAAAACAGAATTGACAATCTTCAGCGAAGCGGAATCGCCCCTCGGCTTCCGGGATGACACCCTTCGGCTTCGCTCAGGGTGACAAGAATAAAGCATTAAATTTTCAGGTCTCGGCTCCGCTCGACCTGTTTTTATGGGATGTTTCATTTCTGCAGGCAGCCTTCTCGTGAAGGGTTGCCAGGTCTTTTTGAAGATATGCAAGCTTTTTTGCTCTAGACCATTTTTTAAGCTTTTTCTCCACTCCAATCGCCTCATGGATATATTTAAATGTCAGATAGTGCTTCAATATCACCGGACGCCTTTCATAAGTATAACAACTTTTATCAAACCCCTCCTGATGTTCCATGATCCTCCGGGTCAAATCATTCGTTACACCGACATAATAAGTACCATCACCACACTCCAGCAAGTAAACATAATATTCCCTCATACTTATTAATACCCAAAATCCCCAAATGTCACCCCTTTGTTCGAGCGGAGCCGAGAACAAACTATTTAAAAGTAAATACATTGTCACCCTGAGCGAAGCCGAAGGGCTGGTTTCATAATGTACAGAAACATGAGCGGAGCCGAG